>NZ_VPAU01000039.1:0-4410 GCF_013419095.1 Acinetobacter sp. YH12105 | reverse complement strand
CAATACCAGCGTAAACGTTTTTCTATTTCAGGAGCATAACGTTGAACCCAACGGTAAATAGTCGTGTGATCAACATTCACACCCCGTTCGGCCAGCATTTCCTGCAGTTCACGATAGCTAATGCCATGTTTACAATACCAGCGCACAGCCCAAAGAATGATTTCGCCCTGAAAATGCCGACCATGGAAAGGATTCATATGCTGCATCTTTAGCTAAAACAGTCTTCAGCTTACCATTCGTGGTTATTTGCAACAGTGCCCAAATACATGCTCGATCCCGATTCTTCTTTTGTTGATTTCCTGATTATAGATTTTGAGTTCAGGATCCAGTTTACAGCGTCTTTTGGCTTTTAACGGCAACAGGCTATTAGGATACACAGCATAAATTCCCAGGTAGCCTTTATCTGCAAGGATAAAAGCTCCTGAAGGAATCTGCTTTAAATTGCGTTTGAATAGCTCGAAATCATGCACCGTACCGCGATCAGTGCATAAACTCAGAATTTGCTGAGTTTTATAATGGATGATGGCCTGTACTTTAAAGGTATGGGTCTTTTTCTTGCCACTATAGTTTTTCTTCTGTTTTTTTAGGCCTTTGAATTGGAATTTCTGTGGCATCCAGGATCACCACATTCCAGTCTATGCCTTCGCTTTCGGGCAAATTCTTCGGTAAATTAAACAGCTTGGACTGAATCAGGCAATCTTCAACATGACGTACAATTCTTGAGGCTGTAGGCTCTGAAACCCCATAACTCGTAGCAATGTGAAATAAAGTTCGGTATTCCCGCCAATAGTTCAGACAGAGCAGAACCTGATCCTCCACACTTAACTTGGGTGGTCTGCCTTTAGCTGGAACATGCTTCTGCAATTGCTCAACCATTTAAATAAAAGGTTGACCATGAGATGCCTGTATATCGCTTAAACTGTGTTTCAGAAAGCTTCTTTGAATCAATGTATTTCATCCGCAGATTATGCACGAATGCTAAGAAAATTAGAGTACAAATATCAATCAAAAAGGTGCTCATTTTTTGATTTATGAAAGAGATCTATTATTCAATTATATCTTTTAATGATCAATAGAAAGCCTAGTTTCAAACACATTCTTCAGACACAAACAAATATGATCAAAATAGAGTGATTACTCAATAAAATAATAAAATCAATTACTTAAATTATATTTTATTTTAAAAAAAATACAAATGTGTATTAAAAATAACCATTACTTACATTTTTTTGATTACAAAATATAATGAGTAAATTGCTTCCCATTTCATACATTTTTCATATATAAAAAGTCATACTATTTTTAAGGTTTTTCTAAATCACATTTTATACTTCATAGTTTTTAACATCATTATTAAAGGTGAACCATGCATAAGAAGAAGCGCACCCCATTAGACGCACAACAGTCCCATCTTTGGATTATTGGTGGTGGTATCGCAGGTATGGCTGCTGCTGCATTTGCAATCCGTGATGCCAAAGTCCCTGCCAAAAATATCCATATTTTAGAAGAACTCGATATTTCAGGTGGTTCGATGGATGGTGGACATACACCGCATGCCGCGCAAGCTTGGGTAACACGTGGTGGGCGAATGCTGACCGATGAAACTTATTTGTGCCTATGGGACTTATTTTCCAGTATTCCATCTTTGGAAAATCCAGACATTTCGGTGCGTGAAGAATGTCGTGAGTTTAATGAAAAAGTGAAAACCCACGCCAATGCACGGTTGATTGATGCCGAACATGTCATTGCGGATGCAGCAAAGCTTGGTCTGAATACGCTACATCGTGCACAGATGCTGCGCCTATTAGCTTCAAAAGAAGAAAAAATTGGCAGTCGCCGCATTGATGAGTTTTTTGATGAAACCTTTTTTGAAACCAATTTCTGGCGCATGTGGCGCACGACTTTCGCTTTTCAAAAATGGCACAGTGCAGCAGAGTTAAGACGCTATTTCTTGCGTTTTATTCAAGAATTGCCACGCATTCATACCTTAGCGGGTGTGAAACGTACCAAGTACAACCAATATGACTCGATGATTCTGCCCCTACAGCGTTGGTTAGTCGCACAAGGCGTCGATGTGCGTTTTGGACACTATGTCACAGATGCAGACTTCATTACCAATGCTGAAACTCAAGAACGCTACGCTTCACGCCTATATGTACAATTGCCTGAAGGCTCAGAGCAAATTAATCTGAAAGCCAATGATTTAGCTATTTTCACTTTAGGCTCTATTACAGCAGACTCACGTTATGGCGGTAATCATGACGTGCCTGCCCTTATTCGTCATCGAGAAGATCATGGCTGGACGCTTTGGGAAACGCTGGCACAAAAAGCCCCAGACTTTGGCCGTCCAATGACTTTTTATGGCAATGTCGATGAACATAAGTGGGAGTCTTTCACTCTGACCATGAAAGATGACGTGCTACTTAAACGTATTATTGACTATACAGGCAATGAACCAGGCACAGGCGCACTCATGACTTGGTATGAGTCGGGTTGGCATTTATCCATCGTGGTTCCTGCACAGCCACACTTTGCCGACTTACCTGAAGGTTTATATACCTTATGGGGCTACGGTTTCCAAATTGACCATATAGGCGATTACATCAAAAAACCAATGTCCGAAGCCACGGGGCAAGAAATCCTAACAGAACTGATTAAACAGCTCGGTTTTGACGACATTTTAGATCATGTTTTGGCAACGACTGATGTTACTACCGCCATGATGCCATACGCCTCTGCCCTATTCGCCTGCCGTAAACCGGGGGATCGTCCACAGGTAATTCCACAAGGCTCACAAAACTTTGCTTTCCTTGGACAGTTTGTGGAAATTGAAGATGACGTGGTCTTTACTGTGGAATATTCAGTTCGTGGGGCGATGCTTGCCATTTATGAATTTTTTGGGGTGGAACGTGAAATCCCTGAAATTTACAACGGTCTACTTGATCCCAAAGTGGGTTTAAAAGCTTTAGAAACAGTGTTCCACTAAGTTTTTAATATATAGCGATAAGAGCACCTTTATGTCGCCACTATTACATAGTTTAATTTAAGCAACGTTTGGATACACGAGTGTGGCAGGGATGCCACACGTTATCCATCATAATAGGGATGTTATGTATGGGTAACAAAGGCTTTTGCTTTCTTTTGGCTTATCAAAAGTAAGGGTATTGCCTACACAAACACCTTTTATACTTTATTGAAAGTTGAGGCCGTGTACGCACTGGTTTACCGTTAACATCAATATAAGGAATATAAAATGAAAGCAGCTCGTTTTTATGACCGAGGGGATATTCGAATTGAAGATATCCCTGAACCGAAAGTACTTCCAGGCACAGTTGGAATTCAAGTTGCGTGGTGTGGTATTTGCGGTACAGATTTACATGAATTCATGGAAGGTCCTATTTTTATTCCACCTTGTGGTCACCCACACCCAATTTCGGGAGAATCTGCACCTGTAACAATGGGACATGAATTTTCAGGCGTGGTTTATGCAGTTGGAGAGGGTGTAGATGATATCCAAATTGGGCAACATGTCGTAGTTGAACCCTACATCATTGCTGACGATGTGCCGACTGGCCCCAATGATAAGTATCATTTATCAAAAAATATGAACTTTATTGGTTTAGGCGGACGCGGTGGTGGTCTTTCTGAAAAAATTGCAGTTCAGCGGCGTTGGGTACATCCTATTTCAAATGATATTCCTTTAGACCAAGCAGCATTGATAGAACCTTTATCTGTCGGTCATCATGCCTATGTCAGAAGTGGCGCAAAAGCTGGCGATATCGCACTGGTTGGTGGAGCAGGCCCAATAGGCTTACTTTTATCTGCTATTTTAAAGGCTAAAGGTCTCACGGTCATCATTACTGAACTGAGTGCAAAACGTAAAGAAAAAGCGATAGAAGCGGGTGTTGCCGATTATGTACTAGACCCATCTAAGGTTGATGTAGTTGCTGAGGTAATGAAAATTACAGAAGACCGCGGTGTAGATGTCGCTTTTGAATGTAGTAGTGTCAATAAAGTCATGGATACACTCGTTGCAGCAATGAAACCAACTGGTGTAGTCGTTATCGTTTCTATTTGGAGCCATCCTGCCACAATTAATGTGCATAGTGTGGTGATGAAAGAGCTAGATATTCGTGGCACGATTGCTTATGTAAATGATCATCAGGAAACTATCCGTTTGGTTGAGCAAGGTAAGATTAATCTAGAACCTTTTATTACCCAACGGATTGCATTAGATGATCTTGTTTCTAAAGGCTTTGAAACATTGATTCATAATAATGAGTCAGAGGTGGTCCCACTTGTTTGAACAACTAAAAGCGTATTTATAAGTGATATTCCGCTCTAGTTAAGCCACCTTGTTTTGTTGGGGTAGCTGATCATAGTAAAACTCATTTGGTGTCATTTTGTCTA
>NZ_VPAU01000038.1:0-6292 GCF_013419095.1 Acinetobacter sp. YH12105 | reverse complement strand
TAGCTTAAAAAACAATTCTGACTTCAATTCAGTTTTTTTATCGGCTGATTTTAAGGAAGCATTAAAATCATTTGAAGGGGGGACAGTATATGCAGATCCACCGTATTGCTTTGTGCATTACAGTCGTTTCTATCATGCCTTAGAAACTCTAGTTTTATATGACTATCCGGAGATTCAGAAAAAGAAAAATGTGATCGTTAAAGGGCGCTATAGAGGGGATAGGCACCAGTCTCCTTTTTGTATTAAAACTAAGGTTGAAGATGCGTTTTTAGATATGTTTAAGGGCGTTGAATCTACTAATTCTCAATTAGCACTTAGCTATAGTAATACAGGAATGATTAGCCTAGAAACTATGATGGAGCTTGCATCCTCTGTATGGGATAGCTCGAAAATAGAGATATTAACTATAGATCATCAACATATGACATTAGGGCGGCAAGGTACTCGATATAGAGACGTTAAAGAGTGCCTACTCTTACTAAAATAAAAAAGGTAAGGGTCGGTGGCTAAGCCACCGCCCTTGATAGTGTTTTTAAATCTACACCTGATTCAACCGACTCTGGAACGGCTGAACTCCTCTGCTCACAAAGTCCACAGTGAACCTGAGTTTTCTATACTCAGAAATAGCTACAAAGATACTACTTGCATAAGAACAAGGCATCCAACACAGTTGTAGCTCTGTATTTTCATCAACTTAGTTTAGTTCAAGCGACCAACTCGAACAGAAGGGGAGACCAATCCCCTTTTAACCGTTTCGATTTTTTTTAACTTGCAAGGCTATTACCACCAAGCAAGCACATACTCAATGCGTACCTCTACGCATCCCAACATCAACCTTTCGCAAATCTACGATTCCCTTAACAATGGATTTCTCCAAACGGTAGCTATAGACCTTAAAACCACAAACAAGTATGTCTGTTTGCTAATTTCATAATTTCCCTACATTGCTGTAGTTTATATACGCTAATCAGTATCGCTCCCACACTTCTCTAATATCTCGTACTTAACCAATTTGTACGCTTAGAGCTGTGCTTCCCAAGTTAGTATTTGAAGTCTTAATTTGCAGTACGCTTATCTGCTAGACCACCTGATTAGTTCAAAAAATTGAACCTCCTATTTCCGTATTCGCAGTCCCAAAAAATACGTTATAAAATCAGATCATCATTTTGGCAGGTAAAGCACTTGCAATCCACATAGGGGGTTGTACTCCCCCATTGTCACGTTTGAGCTATAAATCGACCTTTCGAGCTTCAATGGAATGTCATCACGACAAGTTCACCATTTGACAGGAAAGTGCCTGCAACGTATCTAGCTTTCGCCTCAACGCCCCGATAACTTCACAGTTACCTCAGAATCCATCGTGTGTGGCACGAACAATGCAAAAAATAAATCGTACATCTGCATTGAACGGTGGCTATTAACGAAATTTCATCCATAAAATTTCTGACCATATCTTCAAAACAGGATTTCAGCCCTTTCAGCCTAGTTCGGGAATTACTTCCCGAACAACGTGTCACCACGCTTCCGTTTCCTTGTCGCCCAACTTCAAAGGGGTTTCCCCGACTTTAAAAATGGATTGGATCGAATAGGGGCATTGCATCCCCTAAGCTCCCATCAAAGCGTACCGAGCCAAATTTCTCCGGCAGTCCGCTTCGTCAGGTAGTCAAAAATTGGTTAGAAGTTTGACTATGAGCTGTTTAAAAAATCAAAGTTTTAGTGTGGCTGCGCACACTAAAACTCACACGGTTGGTCAGTTCTAAATATGCGTTGGTCAGACACACTTCATTGATGATAAAAATGATCATAAAGCATAAAAAACATACCGTCTATTATGTTTTGCAGGAACTACTTATTACGCGATTACAAATACCCCGAAAAGTCCAATTTATAACCATGCTACGCATGGTAGGGCTTCGCCCTAAAAACACCTGTAAATATTGAAAATCTTTTACTAGATTACAAACTGGTTTTTTTATAAAAAATGGGCTATTTTTATGTAAAATCCCTTCATTACATAAATAACGATGATTGTATATAGCCCACACTCAAAATTTACTATGCAAAGAATCGCTGACCATGTTGCTAATGGAGCTTATTTTTATGCCAAAATTGACTGGAAAGAATATGAGGATTGGATAAATGGTGAGACTAAAACTATTTTTAATAGTGTAGATGGACTGATTGAAAAACTCACAGAACGTTATGATTTAAAGCTCACTCCAAGACAGCGTAATTATCGTCTTGAAAAAGGTTATCCAGTTTGTACTTGTATTGTTCAACGTGATGTTTTTGAAAAGTACAAATGGACAATTCATTTACTATTCACCACTTCTAAGACACGGGATTTTAATTTGCAGTGTGGCGTATCATCTCAAAAAATTGTTAATGCCAAAGATAGAGAAAAAGTAGAAAAATTACAGGAGAAATTTAAGGGTTTCACTTGGATAAAGCCTGAAATTCAGGCTGAAATGGATTTGATTTACAGCTATTTCAAAGATCGAGAGCCACTACAATTTATTTTAGATACTGCTATTTCTTTGAAAGTCACACAGCACATGACTTTTGAGCTTGTGCGTACAGATCACAAGGTCTATAAGCCGACTGAAAAAGAATATAAAGACAGAATTCGGTCATTTTCTTGGTCTTGGAGATACAGCAAGCAGTCATATTTACGAATGAAAGCCCGACTGATGACTGTTGTAAATAAACTTATTAGCCAAAAAAATAATAAGTTAGCTGAAAAAAACCGAGCTGATTTGCGTAACTTTTTCAAAATGATTGAGGCATGGGCAGTTTTTAAGAGTAATCGACAGCAATCGGGTGAATTGCTTCATTTTGCCCAGCGTTTTGTTCGTAAAAAAGTTAAAAAATCATGGCAGCAAATTGAGATTGAACCGCCTCACTTGGTTTATCTGCCCAGATTAGAAAATTATGCTGAAACTTTGGATGAATATCGTGATCGTAGAGAATTATTTGATCAATATGGACTTGAAGTTCCTCTTGATTTAGTTCGAAAAGGCGACTTTATACAGATAGCAGATTATATTTATCGTGAAAAAGAGAGAATTGAGAATCGAAATAAAAGAACAGATGAATCGTTATTATCTGAAAATTTGGAATGAGTATATTGGAAAATAAAATTTAAAAAATTCTAAATATTTGATTCATAGCGTTTATTGTAGTTCCTTTTGATATTTATATATCATATTTGTGGTATATGTTTTTACTTTAAAAATTAATGGTTTAACAACTATGTCACTTTGATGTAAACTTTATTTCGAACGAAAAAAAACCCGATGTGGCGTCGGGTCTTTTTCGGGAACTTGAAGAGAATAATCTCAACTAGCACCACAATTATCTTGAACTCTAATTGTAGCTAGTTGGGTCCACAAAAACAAGAGTTATAAGGACTTGAACAATGGCTGCGCCTGTTCACCAACTAGAAATTTTCTATGACGATTTGGCGTATAAGCCTTATTGTGCAGAGTATTTAGATCGTGGCTTGGATATTTTGCCCAAGCGAGAAGCGATAAAACGCCGATACATACAAGGCAATCAGCCGTGTATGGTTAACTATCTGTTTTTTGACTTAGATCATGCTGATTCTGTTCTTGCTTGGCATACAGAAAATTTACCAATTCCCTATTGGACTGCTCGTAACCCTGAAAATGGCCATTGCCATATTTGCTACAAGCTTGAAACACCATTTCCGACCACTGAAATTGCAAGTATTAAGCCTATACGCTACGCAAGTGCGATTCAGGCTGCGTATGCCAAAAAACTAGGCTCAGACACCGCATACAGCCGTTTAATCACTAAAAACCCTTTAAACAGGCACTGGGACGTTGTTTTTTGGAGTGAAAAAACTTACTCACTCGATTATTTAGCTGATTTTGTAGACCTGAATGATAAACCCACAGCCGAGGATCGCATTCAAGGTTTAGGTCGAAACTGCACTATTTTCGATTTAACGCGGTTTTGGGCATATAAAGCAGTGTTACCCTACCTTGAGTCTAAATCGAGCTATCAGGCATGGTTTAACGCTGTTTTAGAGCGTGTTATGAAGGAGAATGAACAATTTCCTGAACCGTTGCAGTATGCAGAGATTAAACAAATCTCGAAAAGTATCGCTAAATGGGTCTGGCAACGCTTTTCTATAGAGGGTAAGAAGGAATGGCACGCTAAAAAGGGTGCTAAAGGTGGTAGTAAATCTAAGCGAGGTGCTAAGGCTGATTCTGAACGTTCTACAAAGCCTTGGGAAGCAATGGGGATCAGCCGAGCTACTTATTATCGACATCGAAAAAATGAGACCAAATAAGCTATATCAGATAACAGCCCCTTTTATGGGGCTGTTCTTTGTCAATATGGTCAATTTAGACATTGTTCCACGCCTCCAATTTACTCACTAACTTAGGCTAATTTTTTATTTTCCTTTTAATATTTTTTTATACTTTTATAATCTTGGAAAATTAAATTATTGATACCTATGTCTGTTCTACTTTTTCCGCAATACATTCGAGATAACTATGAAATAGAGGAATATCGTAATGGTATCTCTGTGCTTAGACATGCTTTCCCTAATGAGTGGAATGATTTAGTCGATTTACTTTCAGCTTTTGTTTTAAGACGAAGTGAAGTCATTGCTCCAGGTGGTAGAAAGTCTACGGTTGCAGACCAATTAGATAGTTTTCTATATGCAAGGGCTTGGGGAGAGACAGAATTTAAAACGGCTATCCATTTGGATGAATATGAGTTAATCAAATCAGCTATTGGCAATGGAAAGAATACGGTTATTTCTACTTTGAAAAATAGCACTATCACAGAAGTGCCTACTCATAAGATTGATTGCTTCAAAAATAAGGTTGCTATTGAAGTAGAGTGGAATAATAAAGACCCCTTTTTTGATAGAGATTTAAACAATTTTCGCTTGTTATTTGATTTAGGAGCTGTATCTGTAGGTGTAGTAATCACTAGAGCTTCAGAGTTACAGGGATTGTTTAAAGAGTTAGGAAAAGGGGCTTCTTATGGTTCATCTACAACGCATATGGGTAAATTAAGAAGTAAGTTATTTGGTCAAGGTTCAGGTGGTTGTCCCGTAATAGCTATTGGTATTAAAGCCAGCCTTTATGATGAGTTTAGTTAAACTGATTCTTGTATAAGACTTTCTAAAATTTCTTCAAAGTCTGATAGGGATTTATTTAATTCTTTGCATATTAAATAAACCTCCGTAATTTCTAAAGATCGATCACCATTTTCGTATTTAGAAACAAAGCTCTGTGGTTTTTCTAGCATTTTAGCTAACTGAGATTGGGTAATCTGGGCATCAAGTCTCATTTGCTTTAATGCTTGAATACACAAAGATTTCATTAAGCTCTTATCCATCTATTTTCTCTATTTGACTCTCAAGACTTTATTACATAGAATCAAAAAACAAAATCCTAATTTGGGATTTTGTTTTTTATTAAGGATTCTTATGTTAACCCCACAACCATTTCCTAGTTTAATCAAATATATGGGTTCTAAAACCAAGATTATTGATTTTATTGTTGAGGGGATTAATTTTGTCCATCAAAAAGATAGATCCATATTAGATCTATTTGCAGGAAGTGCTTCACTGGCAGGGGCAATTGGGAAACAGGTTAATTTTGTTTCTAATGATATTCAGGAATATTCAAAAGTTCTTTCACAAACTTATTTAGTTAGTTTAAGAGATGCAGATATTCCAGACATTGATCATATTTATCAGCAGGTTTTAAGTCTTGTAGAGGCGAATATACAAACAGAATATCTGGTTGATTACATTAAGTTAACTGATATTGACGATTTCAATTGTTTAGAAGAAGCCCAAAAAGATTTAATCAATAAAGACTTCTTGTACGATTATCATTTATTTGCAAAAAACTATTCTGGTACATGGTGGTCCTATGAACAGTGTTTGTGGATTGATGCTTTAAGACAAGTTGCAGATGAGTATGAAGATAAGCCGATTTATCCAATTTTTTTAGCTTCTCTAATGTATGCCATGGCTTATTGCAGTCAAGGTACAGGCCACTATGCTCAGTATAGAGATGCAAAAACTAATTCTTCTTTTAATGACATTTGTATTTATAGAAAAAAAGAAGTTTTTAAATTTTTTCATAAAAAATTTAAGGAATTATGTACTTATAGCTTAAAAAACAATTCTGACTTCAATTCAGTTTTTTTATCGGCTGATTTTAAGGAAGCATTAAAATCATTTGAAGGGGGGACAGTATATGCAGATCCACCGTATTGCTTTGTGCATTACAGTCGT
>NZ_VPAU01000037.1:0-6505 GCF_013419095.1 Acinetobacter sp. YH12105 | reverse complement strand
AATTTATCGCTCGATTAGAAGAAGATCTAATCTTCTTTTTGTCTCTATTTAAGAGTATTTTTCTTCTTATATTAAAGAGATACATTACATTCAAAAATGAACCAAGTATGACACTTAAAAAAAAAAAGATAGCGGATGTTAATATTCTCTTATGATCCAGCCCTACAAGGCTCATACGCTTATATTTTGCAGCTTATGAGCCGTTATTACTTCAATTTTAATTTTTACGCTGATTCAATGTATCTTGGCCTAAGTCTTTCCAAATTTCCCATTTCGCATCATTTGGATCAATTTCAGCAGTTTTAAGTAGTACTCCAAGCAATTCTGCAGGATCTCGCTTATCCAAGTTAGCAATTTCAAAAAGTGCACCTAATTGAATAAGATGCCTTGTACGTTTTTTACGTTCAGCTTCCTTTTCTGCATTCAGTAATTTTCTAACTGCTATTTTTTGTTTATTTGCTCGATCTATGGCTTTTTCAGCTTTGATTAAGGCGCTTAGTTTTTTCTCTTGGTCGGGTGTACGGTATTGGATTTTTGCTAATTCCAATAAAAGTTTTTGAGCATCACTTGGATTCTTTAAAGCAGAAATATATGTGATTTTTTCAGACAGCCAATCATTATTCATATTTGATTCCATTAATTCAGATACCGCAAAAGCACAGGCTTAATTCTCAAAGAACGATAACAAAATAATTACGTCCAATGTCCGCAATTTTGTTAAAGTTCGTTCTAGAGAAGTTCGCCTGTACTTCCATCAAAAATTTGATGGCGCGCTTAGACGTTTCTCAATTTCATTGAGAAACCTAAGCACGTTAGGGACTTCATCCCTAAAACCCTGAAACTTCTTTTTTTCATTCAATTGAAAATTGAATGAAAAAAAGAAGTACCAACGCTAGGAGCAACAACATGCAACTAAAACAGGTATGGGGAAAGATCAAAGATATTATTTTTGGCGTGATCGCAGCACCGCTACTCATCCTCATTATGGTGCTTGCTTCGATATTCGATCAAAGAGCGTTTAAGAAGGAACGCAACCAAAAAAAGGAACAGGATAAAACCTAATGGCGATTGCTCGTTTAAGTGTCAAAGTTGGTAAGGCAGGCAAGGCAGCACCGCATGCCGAATATATTGATCGGGATGAAGAAAAGAAGCTGAAACAGGAACAGGCAGAAACTGACCTTGAACATCGTGACTATGGAAACATGCCGAAATGGGCAGAACATAATCCGATTAACTTTTGGCAGGCAGCCGACCTTTACGAGCGCAAAAATGGCAGTACCTATCGAGAATATGAAATTGCCCTGCCTAGAGAGATGAATGCCGAGCAACGCCTAGAACTGGTTGAGGACTTCATTCAGTCTGAAATTGGCTCAAAATATCCGTATCAGTTTGCGATCCATAACCCTAAAGCAATGGACGGCAAGGATCAGCCTCACGTTCACCTCATGTTTAATGAACGTCTACAAGATGGAATCGAGCGAGATCCAGAGCAATATTTTAAACGTTATAACAGCAAGAATCCTGAACGTGGCGGAGCTAAAAAAGACAATACAGGCAAGACTTACCAGGAACGAAAAACCGATATTAAAGACCTACGCCAAAGATGGGCAGATTTATGCAACAGCCATTTAGAAAAACACCAAATTGACAGCCGTATTGATATGCGAAGCTACAAAGAGCAAGGCGTAGAGAAAGAACCCGAAAAGAAACTATTACCAAGCCAAGCTAAAGACCCTGAAATTAGGGAAGCCTTGCAACAGTCACGTATAGCCTATAAAGAGCTTGAGCAACTAGATTTAGGCGACCCTAAAAAAGACCTGAAAGACCTCAAAAACAGCCCAATTTCAGACAAAGAAATTAAACAGGGTATTGAGAGCTTTAAGGCTGATTTTGACAGCTTTAAACAGCTTGCTTTGGAACAGTACAAACAACAGCAGAAATTAGAAAGAGAGCAACAGAAAACCATGAGTTATAAGGGGATGAGCCGATGACACCTGATGAAAAAAAGCTATATGCACTGATGGCAGTTGCAGAACAACAGCAGAACCTAGTCAATCAGGCCGTTAAAGAGCTTCAAATCACGAAAGAACACATTCAAAGCACTATTGCTGGGCAAACCCACCACACTATATCAAAAGCGGTAAATGAGGGCTTACAGGACGGTACAGCAGAACTTATTAAGACCGCTAAAGCGCTTGGACGCTTGAAAAACTCGATTGAATCAGCCAGTGATCAATTTTCATGGAAGTTAATCACCACTTTCTTAGGTGTTTTTTCAGTTTTCATACTGACTATGACATGGTTATTTGCATCTTATATTAAGCCTTTAGAGAATATTCCAAAGATCGAGAGTTTAAAGCAGCAAGGTATTCAGTTTGATATTCAAAGTTGTGCCGTTGGAGAAGAGTCCAAGCCTTGCGTCCGAGTGATGAAAGAGCAGTGTGGCTATGGGAAGCATGGGGATTTATGCGTTATTGACCCCAAATAGCTGAATCTGAAAATGAAGGCTCTAAGCACTCATTTATAATTTTTATTATGTTTAAAATTAGTGGAAGTTAAGGAAATTATTATGTTAAAGCAATCAAGTTTAGAAAGAACAGAGTTTAAGGAAGAAGAACTTGCGCCCATTAAAAAGCTTGATTTGAATGATTTGAAAGTTCCTATGCCTAAAAACCTTGATCAGTTACTGATTTGGACATCCGAACTTGCTCAATATAATTATGCTCAATTCCTTGACCAATCCGAACAGCTAAAACTTGTTGATGAAGACAACCTGGAAGAACAGGCGGAAATCAGTCAGAAGCTTAGGTTCTATAGAGGTAATGCGCTTATAGAAAACCAAATCAAAGATTTCTATTTGAAAAAGTTACTTGATCAAGGGGAGGCAACAGTTAAAGGTTATATTAAAAGTCCGACTAAGAAAAATACCCGATATGCTGTAATTTCTTATCATGACTATGATTTTGTAAGCTTTGCTACTCCAGAGATTCTTAATAAATTTCCAGCCGATCTCATCAATTTCGTGCAAAAGGAAACACCTAAGACATTAGCGGACATATACCCTGAAGAAGCCGTGTTCTTATCAGCTATCAAAAAATTTATAAAACCTTTTAAAGAACAGTATAAAAAATTGGCTGATAAGAACAGGGAAATTAAGGAGCACAATACAGTTGCTCATAAAATTTATATAAAAATTAAAAATAAGGAAGCAACTCTGCAAAAGCCAACAGAGTCAAAGCCTAAAGAATCTAGTCCAAAGACTACTGAAAATAGTGCTGTCCCAGTAGAGATGAAGCAGGGAGCCATTCAGAAAAATATGGCTCCACAAGAAAAGCCAATTACTGTAATTAAGAAGCGAAAATTTGCTTTAAACAAGGATAAGTAACTTGTAATTTAAAATTATAAACAAAAACCCCTCTAAGTCTTGCAAGTTAGAGGGGTTTTCCAGTAAATTCAGCGGTACGCAGTTATTTGATGCTACAACATCAAGTAACGAAGATCATAAGGTTTGACGACCGTTATGATTTCACCAAAAGGCTTGTACCTGAACTCTATTTTCACAATAAACAGTGTTTATATCAAGCCTCAAAATGATAAGTCTTCGTTAATTCGTGTTTTAAATCGTCAAATAAGTATCCTAGATCGAGCTTTGCCCGCTTCTGCGTGTCCGTTTTACGGTCGGCATGCAGTACGTGTGGTAGGAATAAGTGTCACTGGCGTATTGTAGCTATAGTCGAAAGGCTAAACCGCTTACAGGGGAACTTCACATAGGCGGAGCGTTGGGAGTAGTTACATAGGACTTGTTAAGTTGTACGTTGGGGAAACCCTCGCAGAGATACAGGCAATGTAACGACAGGGAGCGCGTGGAGCGAAGTGCAAGACTTTGAGTCCTTGTCTGCATAGTCAGCAAAGCTATGTGCGGATACGACCGATATACGTGGCTCCGAAGCCAAATATATATAGGTAAATCGGCAATACTTAAGGGATAGGTCATTTTTTTAAATGACAGCCCTTAGGGTGAGTATTGCCGAAACTCTCTCAACCGTTCACCAAAGCCAAAGCACGAAGTGCGACGCTTTGGGGGCGAGTTGAGAGAGTAAGCGCATTTGTTTTTAAGGCTTTTGATTTTATTTGAGTCTATATTTCTGTATAGTTTTACTGAACGGATTGCTGTATATTAAAACTATACAAAGGATGATTTTTTGTGATTGTAGATTTTAATCATAAGGGACTGGAACGATTTTTTAAAACCAGTTCTACAGCAGGTATTCAGTCTGTTCATTCAACCAAGTTAAAAAGACAATTAACTGCTTTGAATGAAGCGCAAAGCATTGATGAAATGAATTTTCCTGGATGGAAGCTTCATCCTTTGAAAGGTAAATTAAAAGATCATTGGTCAATCACTGTGAGTGCCAATTGGCGTCTGACTTTTATTTTTAAAGATGGTAATGCGTATATCGTGGACTATCAGGACTACCATTGAGGTGAATATGATGATGAATAATCCAGCTCATGCAGGTGAGTTAGTGTCAGAATGGTTAGATGGCTTAAAAGAAGAAGGACAAGCGATCACCATTACAGAACTTGCTGAACGTATTCAAGTGACACGTCCTTTACTTTCTCGAATTATTAACGGTAAAGCGCCAGTGACCGCAGATGTAGCTTTACGCTTGCATGATGCTTTGGGAATCAGTGCAGACCTGTTAATGCGTGTCCAATCTAAGTATTCACTTTGGATGGAATCACAAAAACAGCGCCCAAAGATTCAACCATTTTTTGTTAGTTGTTAAGGTTAAAAATTATATCGCTGAAAAAGCCTTTACAGATAGGTTTGTGCAACAAAGCCCCTGAAAAGTATGATTTCGAGCGATAAATAAATAACTGTTTTAAATCAGAATAAATCAGGCAGTTTATCCACTTAAACTGCCTGATATAAATAAGACAAGGCTGTCATAAATAAAATACCCTTGTATATAAATAAAACCCACACCTTTCTTTATTCTATTTAAACGCATGTAACCGTTTAATATGACGTAAATATCTGCCGCTGATTTGTATCGCTTTTATTGCTTTTCATCTTTTGCGCGATAGCTTGCATTAGAGTGAAAAAATCCTGTTCTTGAGGCAGCAGTATGGCCAAGTTTCGTCATCATGAACTGCAACAACATGCGGAGGTCTTTACCGCTAACGGCGTTCATCTGGGCCAAATTGAACAGTTTCTGGATTTAGATCGAATCCAACTAAGTCAGGATGCCGAAGGCAAAGCACATCTGATCCCGCTATCTTGGGTGGGTGATATTTGTGAGCAGCGTATAATCCTGATTAAAAACCTGCTAGAAGTACAAGAAACCTGGATTGAAATACCGCAATAAATTTTGATATCAACCGGACTTTATTCGAGGATCTGCTTATGAATCAGCTACCGCATCTTTCATCCGTTCAACAATCTTCGCTTTCAATACAGGCCTGTCTGGAATGCATTGTTGCTTGTCAACGCTGCGCAGATGCCTGTTTACACGAAGAACATGTGCAGATGATGCGCACCTGTATCCAGCGCTGTCTGGACTGTGTTGAAACCTGCAAACTCTGTGTCACCTTTGAAATTCGCAACTCGGAGCTGCATCATTTAGCCATGAACCTGTGTGCCAAAGCCTGCGAACTGTGTGCCGAAGAATGTGGCCAGCATGAAGATGAGCATTGTCAAAACTGTGCCCGCGCTTGTCGTGCCTGCGCTGAAGCCTGTCAGATTGAAGGTTAATGGTTTACCCATTTCAACTGGCAAATAAAAACCACCCGAAGGTGGTTTTTATTTTTAAAAGAGCACGACTCTGGTTTGCCCTAATAAGTAAATCAGAAAGGTGATAATGCATGAAGCACTCACCAGAACCGTAATATCTAAAGACCGTCTAGTTAGATTATTTTTAATTTTCTCTAAAATTAACATAATGCAGATTATACGAAATGCAATTTTTTATTTCTTATAATTCATAGTCTTATCGTGTATTAAAAAGCCCGATCATCACCGATTGGGCTTTTTTAATGATTTGTCACGTTCCACGATTAATAAGTGAACAATGTTCCACAGTTTTAAGTAGCTTAACTGCATAATCAATTATTTTGTTTTTAAGTTTTTTTACGTGGATTTAACACCTCTTGAGCTAATTTTTTCCTAATTTTACATTTCATATAATTAGGATCAAGTGAAAGATTTTTAAGAAGATTTTTAATAAAATCAGTCCAGCTTATGTCAATATGTTATTACTAAATCATTGTTTTTTAAAAGAATTTTGTTTTAAATCTATAAGTCATGCAGAATAGAACTTACTAAGCTATTCAAAGGTGTAGGTGTGATGGAAGATATGGTTAATATGATGTGCCAATTTATCGCTCGATTAGAAGAAGATCTAATCTTCTTTTTGTCTCTATTTAAGAGTATTTTTCTTCTTATATTAAAGAGATACATTACATTCAAAAATGAACCAAGTATGACACTTAAAAAAAAAAA
>NZ_VPAU01000036.1:0-7434 GCF_013419095.1 Acinetobacter sp. YH12105 | reverse complement strand
CGTTGAATTTCTTTGTCAGACATAGTGATCAGCATCTATATTTCATATCCAGTCCATGATGTTTAAACCATCATAAACTAGACATTTTTATTGGTGAGAATATAGACATTTTGAATGGTGAGTAACAAATGCATTTCGTATAAGCTGTATTATGTTAATTTTAGTAGAACTAATAAATCTATATATTTGAAAATGTCATTTTACTCAATTAAATACTCTTCAGATATTTCACACTGTTCAACAAAAAAATGATCATGTGAAACTAAAATTACAGCGCCCTGATATTGGCTAATAGCCTGCGATAGAAGCTCTCTAGACTCAATATCTAAATGATTTTCTGGTTCATCAAGCAATAATAAATCAATACCATCAGGATAGTGACTCATTGCTAATAATGCGACTTTCAATTTTTCACCACCACTCAGTTCTGATAGTTTTAATAAAGCTTTTTCACGACGAATACGTAACTGACCTAACAAATTTCTCCACTCAACTTCAGTAAGATTGGAGTTATAAAGTGCAAGGTTTTCGATTACGGATAAATCATTATTTAATAAACTAAAGTTTTGATCTAAATACAAACATGTTCCACTAAAGAAAATATCATCACGTTGATGGGTAGAAATCAATTTCAATAAGGTTGATTTACCAATTCCATTAGCACCTTTAAGATGGATTTTTTCGCCAGCTTTCAATGCAAAATTAATTTTATTTGTTGCTGTATGGGGTAGCTTTAAATCATGAATTCTTAAAATCTCTCCTTGCTTCGTACTCTGTAAGTGGAATTCAAACTTCTGAGCTTTGATTTTTTCTACAATGGTCTGCCTATTAATCAGACTATTTTTCAAATCATCAGTTTGTCGAGTTTGTTGGGCACGTAGCTTACCTAAGCTTTGTCCAGCATTTTCCTTTTTGAAATCTAGAAAAATCTTTGCTTGAGAATTAGAATCACGAAGTTCATTGCCTTTAGATTGACGTTTATTCGCTTTCATTAAGCTATCATGTTGCCGTTGTTTTAACTGCTTTAATTCTTTTTTCTCATTATTAATAGACTGAGTTAATGCATCCATGTGTAGCTGATGCTGTTGAATGTAATGCTCATAATTACCTTTGTAGTGTTGTAAGCCTAATTCAGTTAAAGCATAAATATGTTGGACTTGATTGAGTAATTGGCGATCATGACTAATCAGGCATACACCACTAGGGTGTGCCAAAATACTCTCAATTAACCATTGTCTAGATGTTGAGTCTAAATGGTTGCTTGGTTCATCTAAAAGTAGATAGTGATCCTTTTTTAAAAACAAACGACATAAAGCCAGCTTTGTTTTTTGTCCTTCACTCAGTTTTTCTGTTGGAAAGTTCAAATCCGTAGGTAAGTCAGCATTTTCAAGTATATTTTGCCATTTTTGTGGTAAATCCCAGGTATTTTCAACTAACTCATAATCATCAAAACTAGCTGTATTGTTCTCTATACGCCGAAAAGCATGATGTAAATGATCTACCTCTAATGCTTGTGCAATATTTTCAGCATTAAGGCGTTCTAATTGTGCCAAATAATCATGTTGGATATTCCATGAAACTTGACCACTATAATGAATATCTAAAGCTTGGCTTTGATCTAATATTCTGAACAATAGGGATTTACCTAAACCATTACGTCCAATTAATGCAGAAACCTGTCCTGATAAAAGCGTAATGTTTAGCTGATCAAACATTTTCTGTGTAGAAAATTCTAAATTTAAGTTTGAAGCAATACATGCATGTTGCATAAAAAATTCCTCATGTAGAGGATATGCAAAATAGTGAAGATTAACTTATAAAAAACAATATATTATTTAGGATATAAAGTAGAGACCAAGAATATATAGCCACAAGTAGAATCTATTTTGCACATCAAAAGTTTAAAAATAATGATGAGAAAATGACTTACTTCATTGGCGTTACTCTTGGGAGGATGATTTGAATAAGGTTATTTTATAATGATAAGACAATCTGTCAAGCTTGTACTAAAGCTTCTAAAAGTTATTTAACATAATGGTGGTTATACGCAATACACTTGTATATTAATATAAATATCAGACACTTAATAAAACCATAAAAAGCCAAAAATGAGCAAAAAGCCGACTTTGAAACAAGTCGGCTTTTTTATGTTCGATTCTGTAAGCTTTTGCCAATAAAAAATGGAAGAACTTTGCAAAATTTACAATTTTGTATTAACATTTTTATATTAACAAAAAGCGATGCAACTATGGAAATTGAGTTTTCATGGGATGAGCATAAAGCAGAAATAAACCTTAAAAAGCATGGTATAGCTTTTGAAGATGCGACATTGGTTTTTTACGATGCTCATGCCTTATATAAACAGGATCGCTTTGAAAATGGTGAATATCGTTGGCAAGCGATAGGTATGGTACATGGGCAAGCTGTTTTATTGGTGGCCCACACAGTACAAGACCATAATGGGATGGATCATATCCGCATTATTTCGGCACGACAGGCAGAGAAAAAAGAGAGGAAACAGTATGAGCAAAACCGTTACGTACAAAGTAGATTTGAATAAACCTCCTGTTTTGTCTGAAGAACAAAAGGCAAGACTTGAAGCTCTGGCTAAACGCGCAGACAGTGAAATAGACTTTTCCGACATTCCTGAACTTGATGAAAGCTTTTGGAAAAATGCTGTCCAAAATCCGTTTTATAAGCCAACTAAACAAGTGACTACAGTACGCATTGATGCAGATGTCATGCAATGGCTAAAAGCACAAGGCAAAGGCTATCAGACACGTATGAATAAGATTTTACGTGATGCAATGCTGAATGATTTAAAAAATCACCCATAAAAACGGAGCTTAAGCTCCGTTTTTTACAAACTATTTTTAAGCTTATAGAATCTAAATTCGGGGTAAATTAAACCTATAATAAAAAGAATGGTAAATGCTATCCATAGAAACAAAGCCATAGCTCTAAGCTGTTCTTCATTCCATGAGCTTGATTCCATATCTAAGAAAAAGATACTCTTCCAGCCTTTAATATAATCAGCTCCACCCCATGAAATAATCCATTTGAACATTAAGCTAACTGCCAAATAAATAAGTACCCACACCCATGTAGACATAAATTACCTTATTATTTTTAATCACTTATTGGATAATTATAACTGATCTTAATAGTCTTATTTAACATAAAATCTCTTATGCGAAATTTCAGCTCGATGCTTTGAAATATGGCTTTAGCCATGTTTCAAAGTCGGGTAACTTTGCGCTTGCTGTAATTTGATTTGTAATGAGAAAAACCAAGCAAAGTACCGATCAACTAGTATTTTTTAGGGTCGATCTGACACCAGTCATACGTTTTTTCTTTGACACTACTCGGTTCAAACGAGTAGCAATTTTTCCTCATGATTCTCACCAATGTTTCACCATCACTTTCTCGAATTTGTAGCGGATATTTTTTTAGTACAGCCATATCTGCTCTACGTTCATCAATTTCGTCTTTGCTTGGTATGTATAAGAAGATAGCCAAAATGAATACCATCATCACAGCAACAAACGTGCTAGCAAAAATAAGGATAAGTTTTAAGTTGAGCCTGTTTGTAGCTTCGTTTAATGCCTGAATACTGTTGTTTAATGCACCTGTATGCTTCTTATTTGCGTTTTCTAGCGATTTTTCAGCCTTGTCTAGCACTCCACTAGCAACTTGGTTGTAAAACTGCTCTAATCGCTTCTTATCGTCTGCTATGGCTTCTCGATATTCCTTCATGGATGCCAATAAAATATATAACTGGTCATCTAAATCATTTTGATTACTCATAATGACATTCCGCCTCTACTTAGTTTTTGAGATGCCTTGCGGAGTGCTTGCTCGGCTCGTTGTTTATCTAATTCTTGCTGTCGTTTCATTTCCGCTTGGCGTTCCAGTTCTAGACGTTTGGTTTCTTGGTTCTTCTGCCATTGATCAAAACCTTGATCGACACGGTTTAAACCACGCTGTAAAACGCTCTCTTTCTGCTGTTTCTGTTGGTCAAGCTGTTGGGCGTTCTGCTGTTTCACATTGTCATTAAAACGGCTGATTTCAGTGTCTATGCCTTGTCTGCGTAATTGGGTGACTTTAGTGCCTTCATGGATGGTGGCTTGTAGTCCGTTATTCTGATCGGCATAGCTGCGGTGATCTATTTTTTCTCGGTAGCCTGCTCGTTCTAATGCGTGATTGGCTAAATTTGCCCACGTTTCCCGAATCTGTTTAATTTCGTCTTGGGTTGTACCCATACCAAGGCTTTTTCGTTTGGCGTTGCTGAGTTCAATATCGGTTTTGGTGGTCAGAGTGAGTTTATTGTCTGCATCCAATTCGGCTTTTCGGGTTGTGAGCATGATATGGGCGTGATGGTTCTTATCATTTCCGCCTTTGCTGGGTTCGTGGATGGCTAAGTCTGCAATCACGCCATAGCGATCAACTAAGGCTGTGGCAAAGGCTTTTGCCAAGTCCTTACGTTGATCTGCGTCTAATTCATCGGGTAGGGCGATTACCCATTCTCTAGCGGTTCGGGCATCTTTACGGTTTTCGGATTTTTCCGCCAAGTTCCAAAGTTGGCTACGGTCAATTTCAATATCGAGATTCGAGATAATTTCAGAATGGGCGACACCATCCTTTCTCGTAAAGTCGTGGGTCAGTCCTGTACGTTCATCTTTGAGCTTTTCCCCTGCACGATAAGCCATAGATGCAACGGCAGTTCTTCCCGAACTGCGGTTAACGGTTTTGGTTGTACAGTGGTAAATCGCCATTAAGTTTTCCTTGTGGCATCCACGTATTGATTACATTTCGGGCATTCTTTTCTAATAGTTTGAATGGATACTCCATTCATTTGCTCTATAAGAATTTTAGGTAATTTGTATAAAAATTCATTCCCACAGTTTGAGCATATAAAAATATGCTGTTCATCAATATTGTATTTCTTCATTTGCTTTACCGCTCTTGCTTTTGCTTTTGGGGTTAAGGGGTGTCCCCCTTACGCATCTTTTGACTTGAATGAAATTCAAGTCGTAAGTGCGCATTTCATGAAAAACACGATAGCATATAGCCCGCTTGAATTTCAATTCATAGGGTTTTATGCTTGAGTGGTTTTCTATATCCCGAAATTAACCGTTATGACAAAATCTGCTGAAAATATCGAAAAGAAAATTGAAGCCCAATTAGAAAAGTTGAAACAGTTAAAAGCTCAAAAACAGGCTATTGATGCAAGAGAAAAAACCAAGCAAAAGGAACAAGAAAGAAAGGACGATACAAGACGTAAAATTTTGCTCGGTTCTTACTTAATTAAAAAGATGCAATCTAATGAAGCCAATAAAGAAAAAATACTCGCTGAACTCAACGAATATTTAACAGAAAATAGAGATAGACAGCTTTTTGATTTGCCCGATATTGAAGCCTAATTTTTCTTAGCTGTTTGGTTGTTCTGTTCGGCTTGATACTCGGGAATGAGCGTATTTAAAACCTTTTGAATATTGTCTTTGTCCTCTATCTGCAAATTATCTCGATAGTAAATTAAGTCCTGTATTTTGCTTTCCATCTGCATTTTTTTGGTGGGTTCTGCATTTTTGGATATTCGAGATAATAGGAAGATATAACCGCATATATTTTCCCTCGCAATTTCATAATTTACGATGTCGAGGTATTCAACGGTCACATGTTTTAGATCAGTTGATAGGTTGTTTAATTTAATCATGGCTGAAATCCTGATTTTTCTAATATTGGATAAAGCTCTCTGAATTTTTCAGGCTCTAAAAGCATATCTGCTATACGGATAGCAAATTGTTGGTAGCTTTCTGTACCTTGTGAATATTTCCCCATTTCAGGCATTTCTGACATTTTATTGGCAAATAAATGGCGTTGTGCATCGGTCATTTTGACAAAAAAGTCAGGTGTGTTTGGGTCACGCTTAGAATCTAATTTTTTCGGCTGTGATTTTTGCTTAAACTTAAATGAAAAACCAATAATTGAACGACCACGTTTGTGTTGTTCATACTCTGCTTTTATATCTGTGTACTCATTAATTTGATCAATGGCAAGGTGTAAAACTTTTTCTTTAAATTGCCCCATTCTCTTGTATTCGTTGGGTTCTATGCCTAATTTTAATCTTAGCTCTTCTAGCTCTACCATAGTCACTTTGCCTGTACTACGCCATGCGATAAGCAACTCATACAAGCGTATAGCGTAAACACTAGTTAAACTGCTGACTTGCTCTAGTTCATAACTGGTGAAGTGTTTTTCTAAATTTGTAATCAACGGTACAACATCATCAGAAAACTTAATACGAACAAGAGCTTCATTTTCTACATAAGATATTCGTTGTACCCATCGACTTATTACATTCTCAATGTTGCCCTTTTGAGTCAGCTTTTGATAGCTAAATCTACGATCAAATAGGCTTTTGCAAGCATCTTTAAGAACTTTATAGGCTGTATTTCTATGAACATTGAAATGGTTGATATAGCTTTCAGCATGAATCGTCAAATCTTTATCATTGGGTGTATTTGATTGCCTAGCTTCAAGTATGGCTAACAGTATTAAACGTTGTTCTGATAGGTCTAAATTATAACTGGCATTTATTAGTGCATTATCTTTAACGACTAGTTCCTTTTTCATAAGCACACATGTTTTTTAAATATATAAGTACACTCTATTTTATTGAGTGTCACTTTGCAAGATAAAGGTGTACTTATTGCAAGATAAAGGTGTACTTATTGCAAGATAAAGGTGTACTTATTGCAAGATAAAGGTGTACTTATTGCTATTTTTATTCTTATATATCAATTAATTGTAGAGGCTAAAAATTAAAAAATTAAAAAATATTAAAAAGAGGGGAGTGCTTAAAACTGCCCTATGTACTCGCTAAAGCTCGTACTCTATTGAAGCTCGTTCCTCGCTTCATGGGGCAGTTTTTGGTTAATCCTGTTTATGAAATCTAAAAGCAAAAGCATTGGTAATGTATTCGCTTCGCTCATACTTTTTGAAAAGCAAAAGCTCCAAAGTTCGCACCCATTCGGGATGCTCTGTACCTACCGTTTAAAATCGAAAGGGAGCTTGTAATCAGAGAAAAGGCGAGGGCGAAATTTTGATGATGCTCAATCGCTCGTAGACACTCGCTCGGTTCTTATTATCTAGGTTTTAATTATTTACTGGAGCTAACCAAAGTTGTGAAACATTGCTTAAATAATAGGCGTGGAACGTGAAAAATCATAAAAAAAGCCCGAACAGGGATGTTCGGGCTATCAACTAGAAACTACAGCGTTGAATTATAAGGATAATTATAATGCTGTTATTCACCAATTAAAATGTCTATGCGATAAACCATTTAAAATGTCCTGTTTTTAACCACAAGAGTCAAGCACAGGATTTAAATTTCTTTGTCCAATAACAGCTTTCTGAGCTTTACGGCTCGGC
>NZ_VPAU01000035.1:0-7815 GCF_013419095.1 Acinetobacter sp. YH12105 | reverse complement strand
GGCCAGGCCTCAGCATTTTATTATGGTGATCCCCTGGGCGAAATGCGCCTGGTAAGCAGAGTTTTTGAAATGTAAGGCCTTTGAATAAGACAAAAGGCTGCCTCATCGCTAACTTTGCAACAGTGCCACATCAAGGCCCGATCCTTGGAGCCCTTGCCCTCCCGCACGATGATCGTGCCGTGATCGAAATCCAGATCCTTGACCCGCAGTTGCAAACCCTCACTGATCCGCATGCCCGTTCCATACAGAAGCTGGGCGAACAAACGATGCTCGCCTTCCAGAAAACCGAGGATGCGAACCACTTCATCCGGGGTCAGCACCACCGGCAAGCGCCGCGACGGCCGAGGTCTTCCGATCTCCTGAAGCCAGGGCAGATCCGTGCACAGCACCTTGCCGTAGAAGAACAGCAAGGCCGCCAATGCCTGACGATGCGTGGAGACCGAAACCTTGCGCTCGTTCGCCAGCCAGGACAGAAATGCCTCGACTTCGCTGCTGCCCAAGGTTGCCGGGTGACGCACACCGTGGAAACGGATGAAGGCACGAACCCAGTGGACATAAGCCTGTTCGGTTGGTAAGCTGTAATGCAAGTAGCGTATGCGCTCACGCAACTGGTCCAGAACCTTGACCGAACGCAGCGGTGGTAACGGCGCAGTGGCGGTTTTCATGGCTTGTTATGACTGTTTTTTTGTACAGTCTATGCCTCGGGCATCCAAGCAGCAAGCGCGTTACGCCGTGGGTCGATGTTTGATGTTATGGAGCAGCAACGATGTTACGCAGCAGGGCAGTCGCCCTAAAACAAAGTTAACTCGAGGGAGAAATCGTGAAGTTATCACTAATGGCTGCCAAGTCGAAGAACGGTATTATCGGTAATGGACCAGATATTCCATGGAGCGCCAAAGGCGAGCAACTTCTATTTAAGGCAATTACATATAATCAATGGCTTTTAGTTGGACGCAAAACTTTTGAGTCAATGGGCGCTCTCCCAAATCGAAAGTATGCAGTTGTAACTCGCTCTAATTTTTCTACGAATGATGAGGGTGTAATGGTTTTCTCCTCAATTCAGGATGCCTTAATAAATTTAGAGGAAATCACGGATCATGTTATCGTTTCTGGTGGTGGTGAAATATACAAAAGCTTGATTTCCAAAGTAGATACTTTGCATATTTCAACAGTCGACATCGAGCGAGATGGAGACATAGTTTTTCCTGAAATCCCAGATACATTCAAGTTGGTATTTGAGCAAGATTTCGAGTCTAACATTAACTATTGTTATCAAATCTGGCAAAAGAGTTAACAAGCGCCTGCAATCTGACCTCCGGTTACTGTCACCTTTTTTTGCGGTGGAGCTGCAAAAAAGGCGCCATTAACCTCCGGCAGTTGAGGCGGGCGTTAGCCATATTATGGAGCCTCATGCTTTTATATAAAATGTGTGACAATCAAAATTATGGGGTTACTTACATGAAGTTTTTATTGGCATTTTCGCTTTTAATACCATCCGTGGTTTTTGCAAGTAGTTCAAAGTTTCAGCAAGTTGAACAAGACGTTAAGGCAATTGAAGTTTCTCTTTCTGCTCGTATAGGTGTTTCCGTTCTTGATACTCAAAATGGAGAATATTGGGATTACAATGGCAATCAGCGCTTCCCGTTAACAAGTACTTTTAAAACAATAGCTTGCGCTAAATTACTATATGATGCTGAGCAAGGAAAAGTTAATCCCAATAGTACAGTCGAGATTAAGAAAGCAGATCTTGTGACCTATTCCCCTGTAATAGAAAAGCAAGTAGGGCAGGCAATCACACTCGATGATGCGTGCTTCGCAACTATGACTACAAGTGATAATACTGCGGCAAATATCATCCTAAGTGCTGTAGGTGGCCCCAAAGGCGTTACTGATTTTTTAAGACAAATTGGGGACAAAGAGACTCGTCTAGACCGTATTGAGCCTGATTTAAATGAAGGTAAGCTCGGTGATTTGAGGGATACGACAACTCCTAAGGCAATAGCCAGTACTTTGAATAAATTTTTATTTGGTTCCGCGCTATCTGAAATGAACCAGAAAAAATTAGAGTCTTGGATGGTGAACAATCAAGTCACTGGTAATTTACTACGTTCAGTATTGCCGGCGGGATGGAACATTGCGGATCGCTCAGGTGCTGGCGGATTTGGTGCTCGGAGTATTACAGCAGTTGTGTGGAGTGAGCATCAAGCCCCAATTATTGTGAGCATCTATCTAGCTCAAACACAGGCTTCAATGGCAGAGCGAAATGATGCGATTGTTAAAATTGGTCATTCAATTTTTGACGTTTATACATCACAGTCGCGCTGATAAGGCTAACAAGGCCATCAAGTTGACGGCTTTTCCGTCGCTTGTTTTGTGGTTTAACGCTACGCTACCACAAAACAATCAACTCCAAAGCCGCAACTTATGGCGGCGTTAGACATCATGAGGGTAGCGGTGACCATCGAAATTTCGAACCAACTATCAGAGGTGCTAAGCGTCATTGAGCGCCATCTGGAATCAACGTTGCTGGCCGTGCATTTGTACGGCTCCGCAGTGGATGGCGGCCTGAAGCCATACAGCGATATTGATTTGTTGGTTACTGTGGCCGTAAAGCTTGATGAAACGACGCGGCGAGCATTGCTCAATGACCTTATGGAGGCTTCGGCTTTCCCTGGCGAGAGCGAGACGCTCCGCGCTATAGAAGTCACCCTTGTCGTGCATGACGACATCATCCCGTGGCGTTATCCGGCTAAGCGCGAGCTGCAATTTGGAGAATGGCAGCGCAATGACATTCTTGCGGGTATCTTCGAGCCAGCCATGATCGACATTGATCTAGCTATCCTGCTTACAAAAGCAAGAGAACATAGCGTTGCCTTGGTAGGTCCGGCAGCGGAGGAATTCTTTGACCCGGTTCCTGAACAGGATCTATTCGAGGCGCTGAGGGAAACCTTGAAGCTATGGAACTCGCAGCCCGACTGGGCCGGCGATGAGCGAAATGTAGTGCTTACGTTGTCCCGCATTTGGTACAGCGCAATAACCGGCAAAATCGCGCCGAAGGATGTCGCTGCCGACTGGGCAATAAAACGCCTACCTGCCCAGTATCAGCCCGTCTTACTTGAAGCTAAGCAAGCTTATCTGGGACAAAAAGAAGATCACTTGGCCTCACGCGCAGATCACTTGGAAGAATTTATTCGCTTTGTGAAAGGCGAGATCATCAAGTCAGTTGGTAAATGATGTCTAACAATTCGTTCAAGCCGACCGCGCTACGCGCGGCGGCTTAACTCCGGCGTTGGGCGCACAATAAGGCTCCTTGCAGAGTTGCTTGAAAGTTGTTACGATTCAAATTTAATCATGAGATAGTCAGCAGATGAGCACTTCCAAGAACGCAGACAAGTAAGCCGCAGCAACCTTCATTTTTCGGTTGTTGCGGCGTTCTCATGAATCCTTTTGCTCTACGGGAGCGCCGCCAAATCCTTTGTTCAAGGAGATGGTTTCGTGCGCTCAAAAAACTTTAGTTGGCGGTACTCCCTTGCCGCCACGGTGTTGTTGTTATCACCGTTCGATTTATTGGCATCACTCGGCATGGACATGTACTTGCCAGCAGTGCCGTTTATGCCAAACGCGCTTGGTACGACAGCGAGCACAATTCAGCTTACGCTGACAACGTACTTGGTCATGATTGGTGCCGGTCAGCTCTTGTTTGGACCGCTATCGGACCGACTGGGGCGCCGCCCCGTTCTACTGGGAGGTGGCCTCGCCTACGTTGTGGCGTCAATGGGCCTCGCTCTTACGTCATCGGCTGAAGTCTTTCTGGGGCTTCGGATTCTTCAGGCTTGTGGTGCCTCGGCGTGCCTTGTTTCCACATTTGCAACAGTACGTGACATTTACGCAGGTCGCGAGGAAAGTAATGTCATTTACGGCATACTCGGATCCATGCTGGCCATAGTCCCGGCGGTAGGCCCATTGCTCGGAGCGCTCGTCGACATGTGGCTTGGGTGGCGGGCTATCTTTGCGTTTCTAGGTTTGGGCATGATCGCTGCATCTGCAGCAGCGTGGCGATTCTGGCCTGAAACCCGGGTGCAACGAGTTGCGGGCTTGCAATGGTCGCAGCTGCTACTCCCCGTTAAGTGCCTGAACTTCTGGTTGTACACGTTGTGTTACGCCGCTGGAATGGGTAGCTTCTTCGTCTTTTTCTCCATTGCGCCCGGACTAATGATGGGCAGGCAAGGTGTGTCTCAGCTTGGCTTCAGCCTGCTGTTCGCCACAGTGGCAATTGCCATGGTGTTTACGGCTCGTTTTATGGGGCGTGTGATACCCAAGTGGGGCAGCCCAAGTGTCTTGCGAATGGGAATGGGATGCCTGATAGCTGGAGCAGTATTGCTTGCCATCACCGAAATATGGGCTTTGCAGTCCGTGTTAGGCTTTATTGCTCCAATGTGGCTAGTGGGTATTGGTGTCGCCACAGCGGTATCTGTGGCGCCCAATGGCGCTCTTCGAGGATTCGACCATGTTGCTGGAACGGTCACGGCAGTCTACTTCTGCTTGGGCGGTGTACTGCTAGGAAGCATCGGAACGTTGATCATTTCGCTGTTGCCGCGCAACACGGCTTGGCCGGTTGTCGTGTACTGTTTGACCCTTGCAACAGTCGTGCTCGGTCTGTCTTGTGTTTCCCGAGTGAAGGGCTCTCGCGGCCAGGGGGAGCATGATGTGGTCGCGCTACAAAGTGCGGAAAGTACATCAAATCCCAATCGTTGAGAGAATGTGGCAAGCTATCGCCCAACAAATCGCTGCAGCCGACCCAAAACCGCTACGCGGTTTCGGTCGGCTGAGCTCAGGCGTTAAACATCATGAGGGAAGCGGTGATCGCCGAAGTATCGACTCAACTATCAGAGGTAGTTGGCGTCATCGAGCGCCATCTCGAACCGACGTTGCTGGCCGTACATTTGTACGGCTCCGCAGTGGATGGCGGCCTGAAGCCACACAGTGATATTGATTTGCTGGTTACGGTGACCGTAAGGCTTGATGAAACAACGCGGCGAGCTTTGATCAACGACCTTTTGGAAACTTCGGCTTCCCCTGGAGAGAGCGAGATTCTCCGCGCTGTAGAAGTCACCATTGTTGTGCACGACGACATCATTCCGTGGCGTTATCCAGCTAAGCGCGAACTGCAATTTGGAGAATGGCAGCGCAATGACATTCTTGCAGGTATCTTCGAGCCAGCCACGATCGACATTGATCTGGCTATCTTGCTGACAAAAGCAAGAGAACATAGCGTTGCCTTGGTAGGTCCAGCGGCGGAGGAACTCTTTGATCCGGTTCCTGAACAGGATCTATTTGAGGCGCTAAATGAAACCTTAACGCTATGGAACTCGCCGCCCGACTGGGCTGGCGATGAGCGAAATGTAGTGCTTACGTTGTCCCGCATTTGGTACAGCGCAGTAACCGGCAAAATCGCGCCGAAGGATGTCGCTGCCGACTGGGCAATGGAGCGCCTGCCGGCCCAGTATCAGCCCGTCATACTTGAAGCTAGACAGGCTTATCTTGGACAAGAAGAAGATCGCTTGGCCTCCCGCGCAGATCAGTTGGAAGAATTTGTTCACTACGTGAAAGGCGAGATCACCAAGGTAGTCGGCAAATAATGTCTAACAATTCGTTCAAGCCGACGCCGCTTCGCGGCGCGGCTTAACTCAAGCGTTAGATGCACTAAGCACATAATTGCTCACAGCCAAACTATCAGGTCAAGTCTGCTTTTATTATTTTTAAGCGTGCATAATAAGCCCTACACAAATTGGGAGATATATCATGAAAGGCTGGCTTTTTCTTGTTATCGCAATAGTTGGCGAAGTAATCGCAACATCCGCATTAAAATCTAGCGAGGGCTTTACTAAGCTTGCCCCTTCCGCCGTTGTCATAATCGGTTATGGCATCGCATTTTATTTTCTTTCTCTGGTTCTGAAATCCATCCCTGTCGGTGTTGCTTATGCAGTCTGGTCGGGACTCGGCGTCGTCATAATTACAGCCATTGCCTGGTTGCTTCATGGGCAAAAGCTTGATGCGTGGGGCTTTGTAGGTATGGGGCTCATAATTGCTGCCTTTTTGCTCGCCCGATCCCCATCGTGGAAGTCGCTGCGGAGGCCGACGCCATGGTGACGGTGTTCGGCATTCTGAATCTCACCGAGGACTCCTTCTTCGATGAGAGCCGGCGGCTAGACCCCGCCGGCGCTGTCACCGCGGCGATCGAAATGCTGCGAGTCGGATCAGACGTCGTGGATGTCGGACCGGCCGCCAGCCATCCGGACGCGAGGCCTGTATCGCCGGCCGATGAGATCAGACGTATTGCGCCGCTCTTAGACGCCCTGTCCGATCAGATGCACCGTGTTTCAATCGACAGCTTCCAACCGGAAACCCAGCGCTATGCGCTCAAGCGCGGCGTGGGCTACCTGAACGATATCCAAGGATTTCCTGACCCTGCGCTCTATCCCGATATTGCTGAGGCGGACTGCAGGCTGGTGGTTATGCACTCAGCGCAGCGGGATGGCATCGCCACCCGCACCGGTCACCTTCGACCCGAAGACGCGCTCGACGAGATTGTGCGGTTCTTCGAGGCGCGGGTTTCCGCCTTGCGACGGAGCGGGGTCGCTGCCGACCGGCTCATCCTCGATCCGGGGATGGGATTTTTCTTGAGCCCCGCACCGGAAACATCGCTGCACGTGCTGTCGAACCTTCAAAAGCTGAAGTCGGCGTTGGGGCTTCCGCTATTGGTCTCGGTGTCGCGGAAATCCTTCTTGGGCGCCACCGTTGGCCTTCCTGTAAAGGATCTGGGTCCAGCGAGCCTTGCGGCGGAACTTCACGCGATCGGCAATGGCGCTGACTACGTCCGCACCCACGCGCCTGGAGATCTGCGAAGCGCAATCACCTTCTCGGAAACCCTCGCGAAATTTCGCAGTCGCGACGCCAGAGACCGAGGGTTAGATCATGCCTAGCATTCACCTTCCGGCCGCCCGCTAGCGGACCCTGGTCAGGTTCCGCGAAGGTGGGCGCAGACATGCTGGGCTCGTCAGGATCAAACTGCACTATGAGGCGGCGGTTCATACCGCGCCAGGGGAGCGAATGGACAGCGAGGAGCCTCCGAACGTTCGGGTCGCCTGCTCGGGTGATATCGACGAGGTTGTGCGGCTGATGCACGACGCTGCGGCGTGGATGTCCGCCAAGGGAACGCCCGCCTGGGACGTCGCGCGGATCGACCGGACATTCGCGGAGACCTTCGTCCTGAGATCCGAGCTCCTAGTCGCGAGTTGCAGCGACGGCATCGTCGGCTGTTGCACCTTGTCGGCCGAGGATCCCGAGTTCTGGCCCGACGCCCTCAAGGGGGAGGCCGCATATCTGCACAAGCTCGCGGTGCGACGGACACATGCGGGCCGGGGTGTCAGCTCCGCGCTGATCGAGGCTTGCCGCCATGCCGCGCGAACGCAGGGGTGCGCCAAGCTGCGGCTCGACTGCCACCCGAACCTGCGTGGCCTATACGAGCGGCTCGGATTCACCCACGTCGACACTTTCAATCCCGGCTGGGATCCAACCTTCATCGCAGAACGCCTAGAACTCGAAATCTAACGTCCGTTCGGGCATCGAGGTCCATGTCGGGGTGGGACGGGCCCGTGGCTTCAAGATCACTTGCAGTCCGACCGCGAGGCACTGTTGCAAAGTTAGCGATGAGGCAGCCTTTTGTCTTATTCAAAGGCCTTACATTTCAAAAACTCTGCTTACCAGGCGCATTTCGCCCAGGGGATCACCATAATAAAATGCTGAGGCCTGGCC
>NZ_VPAU01000034.1:0-8446 GCF_013419095.1 Acinetobacter sp. YH12105 | reverse complement strand
GGACAAGCATCGTCATTTTATTATGGTCAGCCTCAGGGTGAAGTGTGTCTAATCAACAGGGTTTTCGGTCTCTAAGTACTTTTTAAAGGGAACATCATCGACTCAAATCTCTATTTGCAACAGTGCCGAATATTTTATGCAGCAGTGAGTTCCGTAATTTTCTTTTTCAACACTGATACTTGTACGGCTGAAGATCGAAAGCTATTTCTGCATCTGCATTGAAGGCTGTTAATACCTCGGCTTTTGGAGCTGTTTTTTTAGCCCCTATGATTAACCACGATTGTTTAACTAATATGAACAAAGTCGTGAAACATTGGTCAAAGAATAGGCGTGAAACATGAAAAATCATAAAAAAAGCCCAATCGGGTGTGATTGGGCTATAAACTAGAAACTACAGCATTGATTTCTAAGGTAAATTATAACACGTTTCGTATAAGGTGTATTATGTTAATTTTAAAAATCTTTGAAGCAGATGATTGAGTATCTTAGTTTTGACCTCTAATCAGGTTAGATCATATGTAATATAAGTATCTAAAAGTTAGGAGAACTCATGAATAATAACTACTCAAAACCTATAATAATTTATTGGATTAAAATATTGTGATCAGATACACAAAGTATATTAGGTCACAGCAACATTAAATAGTGATCCGATCCAAGCACTGAATAACATTGCGACAATTCCCCAAATCATAACCCGAACAGAACCTCTCCAGATACTTACACCGCCAGCATAACTCGCCAATGCTCCCATAATTCCGAGAGTTAAAACTCCAATCAGCATGACACCTTTATCTAAATATTGTTCAGGCAGAAGCATCATTGAAATTAAAGGAAATAATGAACCTACAGAAAATGCGAGGGCTGAAGAAGATGCCGCTAGAAATGGCTTGGCAGAGGTATGAACTGAAATGCCAATTTCATCACGAGCATGTGCATCTAAAGCATTATGCATAGTTAGTTTTTTAGCGACATCTTCAGCTAAAGTTGGTTCTAAACCACGTTGTATATAAATATTTTTTAGTTCTTGCAGTTCATGTTCAGGATGGAGTTTTAACTCACGTGCCTCCATTTTCAGATCATTTTGTTCAATATCTTGTTGTGATTTAACGGAAATATATTCACCTGCAGCCATTGAAGCCGCCCCAGAAATTAATCCCGCAACACATGTTACTAATAATGTTTGAGAAGAAGCACCACTGGCTGCTATTCCGACTACTAGGCTTGTTACAGAAATAATCCCATCATTAGCTCCTAGTACAGCCGCACGTAGCCACCCTGACCGTTCAATATAATGTTTTTCGATATGATAAGAATGGCGCACAATATAGTCCCTTGCTGTTATCAGAATGATTATAGTAAATATTTTATCTATAAACCTTAATTGAGCTAGACAATAGAGAATATAAGTCACTACTGATGCATAGGGTTTAACTAATACAGTTCGCACCCATTCGGGATGCTCTGTATCTTTCGTTATTAAGCACAAGAAAGTTTGTAATCAGGGAAATGGCGAAATTTTAATGGTGCTCAATCGCTCGTAGACACTCGCTCGGTTTTTACTAAGATGAATTGAATTATTAGAATATCTAATCAAGATCATGGAGCTTTGATTGAATAATAGGCATGGAACATGAATAATCATGAAAAAACCGTTCTAGTTCGCTGAACCCTAGAACGGTTTTGACTAAGATATTGATGCTAAAAGGAAAAATTTAAGCATTTTGTAAGATGTGTATTATGTTAATTTTAGAAAATCTTAATCGTTAGCTAACATAATCTTCAGTTGATATCACTTGAGCATATGCAAATTCAAAAGCGGCCATTAATGTTGCATGGACATGACCAGCAGGTACTTTAACGCCATTAAATTCCAGGTCTAGTGTTGCACAAGCGTCATGAATAACTTTTACCTTATAACCAAAATCAGAAGCATCACGAACAGCCGCATCGACACACATATGGCTCATAGCACCAATCACGACTAACTCAGTCACTTGATTGCTATCTAAAATTTCTTTGAGATTCGTGTTTAAGAACGCATTGATGTGATTTTTAATGATCACAGATTCATCTTCTTGCGGCTTAACTGTGTCCTGAAATTCAATACCATTTGAGTTGGGTTCAAATATAGGAGATTCAGCATTAGCAATATGTTGGACATGAATAACTTGTGTACCCTGTTGACGGGCCTTCGCAATTACTTTCACTGCATTAGCAGCAGCTTGTTCAATATTTACTAAGGGTAATTTACCTGTAGGTAGATATTCATTTTGTAAGTCGATAACTAATAAAGCTGATTTTGACATATCTGTTCCTTTACTTAACTAATATTTGTTTTGTTCTACTTAGGTTTTTAAAGAAGTGGAAGTATTCCATTTCTTTAAGTTACTTTAGAAAGAAAGTGTTTCACCATCGATAGGAATTAAAACCTTATCTTGAATTCCTTTGTCTTTTACATATTCTGCAAGCTGAGCACGTGTTACCGACATGTGGTTAATGGCATCCATGTGAACAGCAATAACTTTGGCATTTGGTGCTTTCTGAGTTGCGCGATAAGTATCTTCTTTACCCATAATAATGGATTCTTTAAAGCCATCAACCAAGGCGTTACCTGTATTCAAGACAATCACATCAGGTTTAAATGTTTGAATCGCTTGATCAACTTCAGAACGCCAGATGGTATCTCCTGCCACATAAACAGTTTCATGGCCAGCAGCTTCAAATACCACACCCATTGCTTCACCTAATCCAGCTTTAAGCTTAGGAATACGGTACATGGCATCAGTACCGTGTTGACCACCAGTTTTAGTGAGCTTAATCCCTTCAAAGGTCGCTTGAGTTAATACACGAACATCTTTGAAGCCTTGTGACTGAATGATTTTCTGGTCTTCTTTATTCTGTACAAACAACGGCATGTTTTTCGGAATAGTCGCTTGTGCTGCATCATCCCAATGATCTAGATGGGTATGGGTCACGATTACCGCATCTACACCTTCTAAAATCGTTTCGGGCTTGATAGGCAAATCGACTAATGGGTTCCGTAAATAGCTACGATGAGTATCAGGAAAACCTTCATAGAATCCTTTTTTAGCAAACATTGGGTCAATTAAAAAAGTCGTATCAGCATAGGTTACTTTAATCGTTGCATTGCGAATTTCTTGTATATGCGTAACTTTAGAAGTATCTCGCTGAACCACCTTATCATTCGCATATAAATGGACTGAAGCCATTGCCAGAGAGAGTGCAATAACAGAGCTACTTAAAATTTTATTCATGTTCCAGATCCAATCATTTAGTCATACTCGAATCATGATAGGAAAAATTAAGCAATAAAATTGTCCTTAAGGACAATCATCGAAACTATTGGGACAACATGCTATATTTATTATTTTAGAGAGGTAGATTGAATGGCTATACCAGTGATTGGATTGTTCGTATATCCCAATATAAATCCATTTCACTTCTCTATCCCCCATATCATTTTCAATATCAAGATTGAAGATAAACGCTTATTTGATCTGAGAATTTTTTCTATAGATGGCCAACCCGTAAAAACAGAACAGTCTATGATGATTATCCCTGATGGGGGGATCGAACTTATTAAACAATTGGATCTTATTATTATTCCTGGATGGGATGATTTTAATCACAAACCTGAAAAAGTACTTATCGATGCCCTAAATTGTGCATATCAAGCTGGAATTAGAATTGTAGGGTTATGCTACGGAACTTATGCATTGGCATATGCAGGGCTGCTTGACCATAAAAAAGCAGCTACGCACTGGATGGCTGAACAGGATTTTAGTGAACGATTTCCACAGGTTCAACTTGATAATGACGCCCTGTATGTAGAAGACCAAAGGATCGTAACCTCTGCTGGAACAGGCGCAGCGTTAGACTGCTGCTTGTACTTGGTACGTGAAATCTATAATGCACGAATTGCGAATAAAGTTGCTAGAGTAATGGTGATCCCGCCTCACCGTGAAGGTGGGCAAACTCAGTTTATTGAACAGCCAGTCGCAGAATCGAGCCAAGATGCACAAATTAACCTATTACTTGATTTTTTAAGAAAGAATTTAGCCTTACAACATAATATTGAAAGCCTCGCTGAACGGACACATATGACACGCAGGACGTTCACACGGCACTTTAAGAAAGCGACAGGTATGACCTTAGTCGATTGGCTGAATACTGAAAGAATCAGATTAAGTTGTGAACTTTTAGAAGCGACAAACTTGTCTATCGAAAAGATAACCGAGCTTTCAGGTTTTAATAATACTGTGTCATTTAGAAAGAATTTCCGTGAAAAATATGGCACCAGCCCTCAGGCATGGAGAAAAGCTTTTGGGATCATTAATGAGAATAATCCGCCCCATTTAACATAATGGCGGTTATACGAAGTCGACTTGTAATGCAATTTGCATTACAGTACTCCTAGTACATTAAATAACTGGGAGATATGATGGCTACTGTTAACTTCAGGGTCGATGAAGCCCTTAAAGAAAAATCCTATTCCATCCTTAAAGAACAAGGTATTGCACCAACTGAATTCTTCACCAACATACTTGAGTATATTGCAACTACAGGAAAACTACCTGTTCAAAAAGCATTGCTCTCAGAAGAAGATGCTGAATTATTAGCGACTGTACGTAAGCGAATTAATGACCCTAAAGAAATGTTCGAGGAAATTACTTTAGATGACTTATAAGCTTTTACGTCATAAGGACTTCACAGCTGAATGGGAAAAACTTCCCAGTACTATCAGAGATCAATTTAAGAAGAAACTCGCTAAGGTCATAGAGCAGCCACATATTCCCAAGAATATCCTCAGAGGTGATCTTGCAGGCTGCTATAAAATTAAATTATTAAAGGCTGGAGTCAGATTAGTTTATCAAGTCAAAGATGATCAAGTAGTCATCTTGCTCATCACCGTTGGGAAACGAGCTGACAGCATAGTTTATGACGAAGCGAAGAAACGCATTAAAGATTAAAAATGGGAGCTATAAGCTCCCATTTTTGACTTCGTATAAGAGATTTTATGTTAAATAGATATTAAGAACATTTTGAGAATCAAAGAATAATGCTTACATTTTTAGAAATTCAACGTAAGGTTGATCAAATTTGTGAAAAAATTGGGCTGGAAAAAAAAAGAGTTTGGCCCGCAGTTCAGAATGATGGAGCTCCATATGTATTAATCCATGAAAATAAATATTGGTATATTTCTGAAGAAAGAGGAGAAGTTTTTTTTGAAAAAACAACTAAGGATTTTGAAGAGTTGCTTTATTGGATAATGGATAATTTTATATCTAGCTATTCGTTTGAGTTTGAACTTAAGAATAGAACTAGAGGACAAGATTCCCGTCGACTCGCTTTTTCAAAACAAATTGAACTTTTTGGTTTAATCAGTGATCAATGGAAAGTAAAAAAAGAAAATGAGATAAAAAAAGTATTGGAAACAGCTCCTTTTAGAGATGTTTGATTTATAAATATTTATTTTCAAGAGAATTAAAATATCTATGGAATTTCGCATAACAGCCATTATGTTAAATATCTATTCAAGTAACATTATTCTGACTTCATTAGCTACTTGATAAAAAAATTCAGAAGTTTCTTGATCTAAAGGCTCTATTTCTCTAGCTGTTTGAACACCAATAATAATTGACTCTAATTTTGATTTATCTATGTCACCCGTATTTTCACAAGAAATAAGATATTTAAGTTGCTTCCTAATCGATGATGTAACCTCTAAATCTGGAAATTTTTGAGATAAATTTTCACAATGCTCTAAGGCAACTTTAAATAATTCAATCCTTTTCATAGTCACTATTAATAATTAAATATTTCTAAAATTAACATAATACACCTTATACGCAGTCAAAAATGGGAGCCTAAGCTCCCATTTTTATTGATGATTTTTTAATTCTTTTAGCATAGCATCCCGTAAGATTTCATTCATACGTGTTTGATAACCTTTCCCTTGTGCTTTGAACCAAGCAAGTACATCAGCATCTAAACGAATGGAAGTCTGTTGCTTCACTGGGCGGTAAAATTGATTTTGGCGTACAGCATTACTCCAGTCGGCAACTTCAGGAATATCTGATAGATCTAGCTTATCGTCAGGAACTGTTCCCTTAGCAAGCAAGTGTTCAATTTCAGCATCTTGCTTGTCGCTGAATTTTTCATTCAGCTCTTTGCGTGAGTATCTAACCATGCTCATATTTATCTCGCTCTGCTTTAGTTACCTGTCTTGCACTAATGATTCGTATGATTTCACAGTCATCTTCATCAAAGATGGTGTGAGCTACTAAGAGCATTAGTACGCCTTTTACTTTCCCAATGGTCTGCCAACGTTCTTCACCATCGGTATGTCTGTCCTGAATTGAGATCCTCAGTGGATCATCAAAAACAAGGCTTGCCGTTTCGAAAGAGACATCGTGCTTTTTCTGATTCTTTCGATTCTTTGCCTCATCCCATTCGAAATACTGTTTCATAAAAAACATTCAAATTTGTATATACAATAATGTATCACAAAATTATATCACTCAAGTTGAGAAGCGTAATTTTTAGTCAAAATTATTGGCAAAAACTATCAAAATCGCTCATAAAAAAGCCGACTTGTTTCAAAATCGGTTTTTTGGGCATTTTTGGATTTTTCTTGTTTTATTAAGTATCTGATATTTATATTAATATACAAATGTATTGCGTATAACCACCATTATGTTAAATAGGGAATTCAAAGCTCTTTCTAAGAGTTGGTATAGTGGTAATACTTATTGAGTGCGTAAAAGAATTAGATTAATAAAATACTCAAAAGAAAAATAGTAAAAGGGAACTTACAGAAAATAAGTTACCGGCTCTTAAAATTATATTTAAACAAAGAAGCCCAACTAAATGATTGGGCTTCCTCATATCTAACTTTACCTTATGATTTTCATCAGTGTACTGCAAGAATTTAGACTACTTGTTGACTTGAACACCTTTAAAAATCAATTTCTCTTTTTTTTGTGTTTCTATAAGCAGTTGTGCCTGCCCCTTACGAGATTGAAGATATAATGTGGGAGCATTCACCAGAATATCTATCATCGTACTTTCACGTAAGTTGATATCATCAGGACAGCCCATCATTGTGGCAACAATTGGTTGTTCAGCATATAAATGATTGCCCTTAAAATGAATACCAATCGAATTTATATTACAAAACAAATTCCCAATATACAGCATCTTTTCTGCAAATTTTAGCGTGATAGGTTGGTCAGGTTTTGAAGCCAGAAATAATGAATCTATACGTTCACTATTAGCATTTGTTGCCTCGATTAATTCCCAAGAAAATTGCGCCAAGGTCTGCTCACTAAAGGACATCACTTGTAATTCTTGTATCTTGGACTGATCGGCTGATGAAGGCTTATGACAAGCGCTCAAAAGTCCAACGACGAACATCAGTATAAATATTCTAGTCATCGTTATTGTCCGTATAATAATGAGTAACCCTCTTTATAGAGTTCATCAGTAGACATATAGGTCATATATCCATTAGGTTTGGCGGCACCTCCGCAATACCCCTGACCTTTCATGGAAGAACTCCATGTGCCTTGATAAGTTGCAGTAGATAATAACCCTGCCGCCACACTTCCAATAAAGATTGGACCACCACTATCGCCACCCCAACAATCCAACGTTGGACCTGAAACTTTTACCCATGTTGCATTACACACACCTGCCCCTGATGGTCCACATTTATTGTCAGTACCAAATGCTTTAAATGCGGTCGACTGAACCGTACCACAACTATAACCAGTTTTCATTCCATAATGACAGACATACGTACCAACAGGTGTGTTACCTTGTGTACGTCGACCAGTTAGAGTTTTGACCACATTGTCACTGGCGAAAAATTCTGGGTTCAAGGTATGTGTAGATGATACTAAACTCATGGTTTGGAAATCCTGACTACCATTCCAGAAGTCTCCCACAAAGGTTAGTGCAATATTATCATTGCCAGTTGTCTTGCGGTCATCTACAGTAATTTTGTAATTCTTACAGTGAGCCGCTGTGGTCGCAAATTTTGTACCCGCAGCGTTTTTCACATTAAAACCTGTTGTACAATTATAAAAAGTGGTTGAAGTTGTACTATCCGCCATCAGCATGGTTTCTGCTGCCCTTACTGCGGCACTATGTCTTAATGGAATATTAGTGGTCGTTACTTTAAGTGGGACATTGGTTAATGTTCTAGGTTTTTCACTGCTCAGTAATTTCAAACCCTGTGTTTGGTTGGTTGCAGTATGCTTTGGATCATAAAGCTCTAAATCAATGCTATTTTCGGCACTGTTGCAAATAGTCGGTGGTGATAAACTTATCATCCCCTTTTGCTGATGGAGCTGCACATGAACCCATTCAAAGGCCGGCATTTTCAGCGTGACATCATTCTGTGGGCCGTACGCTGGTA
>NZ_VPAU01000033.1:0-8677 GCF_013419095.1 Acinetobacter sp. YH12105 | reverse complement strand
TTGCGAGATTAAAACATTTCCGTGCTATTGCAACTCGATTTGATAAACTGGCACGCAATTATAAATCTATGATTCGTATAGCCTGTATATTTATTTGGTGCAAAGCCAAATGAGGACACACCCTAGTAATCAAATATGTAATTATTTAATTTATAAACCTGATCGAAATGAAAGTATAAAAATATTGAATAAAAAATTTATATCTATATTTAATGAGCAAGAAGATGCTTTTAAATTTTTAGGTAAAGCAATATCTGATGGAGAATTAAAAGACCAAATTAGGAGATTTCAAAATCAATGTTTGCTTAACTATGTAAGATATAACGCACTGGTTGGTAGTGAAAATTTGGAACATATCGCGAATATTACACCTCAATTAGGTAGTATTCATCGAGAACAAAATTCTAATCTTAGAACAGAGTTAATGAAGTATGTACTTTACCAAAAGGAATAAACCGATCGATTTATTCCTTTGTGAATCAAGCATTTTGCATTTTCTTAAAATCCAAGCGATCAATCAGTAAAATTCCAATCGAGAAAATAAAGCCAAGGATCACGCAACCGATCCATTCAAACTGCTCCCAGGCATAGACTGCACCAAGCGAACCTAAAGCGGCACCACTAAAGTAAATCGTCATATAGACTGCATTAATACGTGAACGCGATTTAAGATCAATCCGATAAACCAGATTCTGATTCAAAACATGGAAGGCTGTCAGACCAAAGTAGGCCATCAGCACACCAATCGCATAGATTACAATATTGTGCTGGGCAAAATATAAGGGCAGTGTAGAGCCGAACATCAGGACAATGCATAGCTTGGCGACCAGATTTTCTCTACCTTGTCCTACGGTTTTGCCTGACCAGCTTGATGAATAAATCCCGATCACGCCCAGTAAGCCAAATAACCCAATTTCGAAATCGGTGAAATAATAAGGTGCATTGCCTAATACAAAAGTCATCGAGGTAAAGATCATCGATAAAATTCCAAAACCCAAGGCACCCGCACAGGCACGCCGGATTAAATGTGGATTCTGACCTGCAAGGCTAAACAAAGAGCGGTAAATGTCACCAATAGTTAAGCCTGCCTGAGCTTGAGTATCGGGTAGTTTTTTCCACATGAGTGCTGCAAAGAGCAAGGTGATCACACCGCTGGATAAATACACACCTTCCCAAGACCAGTAAGTGGAAACAAAGCCGGCAAAGGTACGTGACAGAATAATTCCCATCACCAACCCACTCATCAGCTTACCCACTGTAGCAGCGCTGGATTCAGGTGGGCTAATGGTCGATGCAAAAGGAATTAAGATCTGCGCCGAGATTGCGCCAAAGGTGGCACACAAGGTAAACAGATATAACATTGATAAAGTCGTACTGAATGAAAGCAATATCTGCGAAATGGCTGCAAAGACCATCAGGTTAACGATCAGTTTGCGTTTATTCAGAAAGTCTCCCAAAGGAACCAAAAGCATTAAGCCGAGGACATAACCAATCTGTGCAATCACCACGGCAAAACCGGCCTGACTGGTACTAATGCCCAGACTTTTCTCGATTGAATAGATCAGAGGCTGGTTAAAATAGGCAGAGCCTGCACATAAGCCACATGCCATTGCCATCAATAATACAAATTGTGATGACAATGGACTGACAGATTTCCTTTCTGAATTGCTCATAGGCCCGACTCTTTTAACATTGCCTACACTATAGGCAGTTGCACGACAAAGCAGAAATAATTAAAAACAATCAAGTGATCATTAAAAAGTATATTAAAACAAAAGCATAGAGCTTAGTTTTGAAACTTATCAAAAATTAATGGCTGTTCAATAACATGACAGGATTAAATAAGCGATCTTCATGGAATAGCATATAAATATAGTCGAGAAATTCTTTAAAATATGGCAGAATATGGGGTTTTAAAGTTTTTAGAGGATTGGCAATATGCGCTTTGTTGATGAAGCAGTCATTACCGTAGAGGCTGGCGACGGTGGCAATGGCGTAGCCAGTTTTCGCCGTGAAAAATTCGTGCCATTTGGTGGTCCAGATGGTGGTGATGGTGGTCGTGGTGGCAGTATTTATATACAGGCTGACGACAACACCAGTACGCTAGTTGATTATCGTTATACACGTAAATTCCGTGCAGAACGAGCAAAAAATGGCCGTGGGGCGAACTGTGCTGGTCGTGGCGGTGAAGACACCGTATTAAAAGTTCCAGTCGGAACAACAATTGTAGATGTTGAGTCTGGCGACATTATTGGCGATTTGATCGAAGATGGTCAACGCGTGAAAGTGGCAGCAGGCGGTGACGGTGGTTTAGGAAATACGCACTTTAAATCATCGACCAACCGTTCACCACGTAAGTGTACGCATGGTCAAAAAGGCGAATTCCGTGAAATCCGTCTGGAGCTTAAAGTTCTGGCAGATGTGGGCTTGCTGGGTATGCCAAATGCGGGTAAATCAACCTTCATTCGTGCAGTATCGGCGGCAAAACCAAAAGTGGCAGATTATCCATTTACCACCATGGTGCCAAACCTGGGTGTGGTCGATGCCGACAGTCATCGTTCATTCGTGATGGCCGATATTCCGGGTCTGATTGAAGGCGCATCTGAAGGTGCAGGTCTGGGGATTCGCTTCCTGAAGCATCTGGCACGTACCCGTATCTTGTTGCACATCGTTGATGTACAACCGATTGATGGTTCAGATCCGGCGCATAATGCCAAAGCAATTTTGAAAGAGTTAGAAAATTTCTCCCCGACACTTTCAAAACTGCCGATCGTATTGGTGCTGAATAAAGTCGACCAATTGGCTGAAGAAACACGTGAAGAATGGTGTACCCATATTCTTGAAGAATTGCAGTGGGAAGGCCCGGTTTTTGAAACTTCTGGCTTAACCGCTGAAGGTACCAAAGACGTGGTTTACTACCTGATGGATCAGATCGAAGAGCAGCGTGAACGCGAAGCTGAAGATCAAGAATATGCAGCAGAAATGAAAGCATTCCGTGATCAGCTTGAAGCTGAAACACGTGAACAAACCATCGCTGCAAAAGAAGCGTATCGTGAGATGCGTCGTCAGCAACGTCTTGCCGGTATTCTGGGCGACGATGAAGATGATGAAGATGGCGATGATGATAGTGATGTGGAAGTGTACTACGTACGCTAATCTCTGAGAGAAGAGTCTGAGGACAAGATGATAGAAGTGGTAGATGGGCAGCGTCAGCTCAAGGGTTGTAAACGAATCGTTGTTAAAATCGGATCATCTTTACTCACAGCAAACGGACAAGGTTTAGATTTAGATGCCATCTCGCACTGGGCGGGACAAATCGCAGATCTACACAATGCAGGACACGAGATTATTCTGGTGTCTTCCGGTGCTGTGGCTGAAGGTATGGTGCGAATGAAACTTGAGAATCGACCCACCGATCTACCCAGTCTTCAGGCTTGTGCTGCCATTGGTCAGATGGGCCTGATTCATACCTGGTCAAGCGTACTGGAGAAACACCAGATTCGAACGGCGCAGGTATTATTGACCCATGATGATCTGGCAGATCGCCGCCGCTATCTCAATTCATGTGATGCTTTGCAGAACCTGATTGACTGGCGCGTGATTCCGGTGATTAATGAAAATGATACCGTTTCTACCGATGAAATCCGCTTTGGTGATAACGACACGCTGGCTGCCATGGTGGCAGGTCAGGTGCATGCCGATCTTCTGATTATCTTAACCGATCAGGAAGGTATGTTTGACTCAGATCCACGCTCGAATCCAGATGCCAAACTGTTCCATACGGTACGTGCGATGGATGAGAGCCTGTTTGAGATGGCCGGTGGTGGTGGTAAATTTGGTCGCGGCGGCATGCTGACCAAAGTTCGTGCTGCACGACTGGCGGCAAAGTCCGGTTGTCCGACCTTAATTGCAAGCGGTGATAGTGATGCTGTGCTATCTCGTCTGATGTCCGGTGAATTGTTAGGAACCTTGTTTGTGACTGACAAAGATCGGATGACCGCGCATCAGCAATGGTTGGCAGCACACCTGCAAACGGCAGGTCGTTTGGTAATTGATGATGGTGCGGTAAAGGCCATTAAAGACAATCATCGTAGCTTGTTGCCTGTCGGCGTCAAAGCGGTTGAAGGACATTTTGAGCGCGGTGATGTGGTGGAATGTGTGGATACACAAGGTCACCGAATTGCAGTCGGTCGTGTTAACTTTAGTTCGCGTTCGGCAGATATTGTACGTGGTCTGGCTTCTGATAAAGTGCATCAGGTTCTAGGTGAAGCACGTTCACTCGAGATGATTCACCGCAATCATATGGCGATTTACTAGTGGTGTAAGGTATTGAAAATATTATCTTAAACTATATGGTTTGATTATTTAACTACTTATCTAGCTACTTTAGTTTAAAGCCCACGTGTTAACGTGGGCTTTAATTTATTAACAGTAATTAGTTTATAAACCTATCCGCTCATAACGTTTTCTGAAAGCATCTTTACCACCTTCCATAATTTGACATACATCGTTTCGGATTGTTTCATGAACTAAACTTCCAAAGTTCTTAATTTCAACTTGCCCCTTATGGAAATGCATGACATTCACTAAGTCAGCATCTCCATTTACTACAATATTAGGATTATGAGTGACAATAATAATTTGACGCTTATTTTTGTTAGTATGTATTTGATTTACTATCAGGTCATAAATAAGCTCGTTATCTAAGTCATCTTCTGGTTGGTCAATAATTATTGGTTCATTTCCATGACTAAGCAAGAATGCCAAAATAGCAGCAGCTTTTTGACCAGCAGAACCTTTAGAAATATTTACGAATTCTCTACCATCACCTTTTCTTGAGTATTTAACTTCAAGTAAATCTTCTGGGAACCAAGTTAATAGCCTACCATAGAATTCAGGTTGACTTTGATAGCGCGAATGGAGATGAGTAATAAATCTATTATCAATATTAAATTGAGGTAGGCTATTTCCATTTATTAAATTATTAATATTGTTAACAAGATTGGTCTTAGCAGTAAGCTTTGTATTGTTTTGACAATTTATCAATTCATTAAGAAGAGAGTGTTCTTTATCTTCTTTATTGTAAATTGTATTAATGAAATTAAAAGTTCCTATAATATCTCTGAAAATAGGCTCGATATTTTCAGTTTCGCCATAAGGTAAAATAGTCATTTTTACATAGTTGTTATTACTTAAAATAGAATCAATAAATTCTTGTCTTTTTTGCTGAATTACTCCTCGCAGTCTGGTAATTTCATTAATACATGTTTGTCTTTCTTGTTGGTTATCTATAAGTCTTAATTTCTGAGATTCTATTGTTTCTAAATTGTGTAGGATTTCTTGCTTGCGTTTATTCCAAGCTTCATATTGTTCATTATCAAAAGGTATTCCTCTAGTTGTGTAATCTTCTAACATAGCTTGATAGGCTTGTTCATTTGCATTTTTGAATGTAGACCAACTTGAATGCTCATAAGCAATGTTAGCTTGTGAGATGGCTGTATCCAATCTTGTTTTTAAATTTCTTGATTCTTGAAGAATACTTAATAGCTCACCGGAAAATGTAGCATTAATTTGTGCCAATTCTGTTTTTAATTGCTCTTGTAAGCCATTAATATTATGTAAGAAAAGATTAGGTAGTTGAGTGCTAGAAACTTGATTTAATTTCTCATTTAATTCACTAACATCAAGGCTTGATGTTAAAGCTCTTTGAACATTCATGCATATTTCATGTCCTGAGAGAATGTGATTATGACCGCCCGATTGAAAACTTAAAATATTAGTATTTAGAGCACTCAATTCAGATCTAAGTGTTCCTTCCATAGATGTCGAATTATTTAAAGCTCTTTCTTCTGCTAAGAGACTCATAACCTGATTGCTTTGAGTCTCTATCAAGTCTATATATGCGTTGGTATTAACGTTTGGTGATCGATCAATTATTTCTAGCAAAATGTTGGGATGTGAAGCCAATGCATTAATTTGTTTTTGGCTATATAAATGAACAGGGAAACGATCTTTAATATTGCCTTCATCTGGAACTAAATCTCCTTCGTCATATTTATAGAATTGTAATGGAGTGGACTTAGACCATTTTGTACAATATTCAGTAGCATGGTTTTTTACTGAAATTTCTATTTCAGTATTGTTATCAGTGACATCATTAATAAAATTTTGAATCTCACTATGTATTTTATCTAATTCGTGAGTATCTTGAGATTTACCCAATGATAATCTTAATGATTCAATAAATGTTGATTTTCCAGTACCACGTCCTCCAATAATTGCATTAAATAATGGATGAAGCTGGAATACAGGAGTGCTATTTTCTATTCTGCCACAATGCTTCATTTTCTTTATTGCTAGTTTTTTTATGTAAGCTTGTGGAAGTTGATTAGGATTTTCAATTTGGTTAAGAATGCAATAGTTCTTGTCTCTTAAGGCGTATTTAAGGCCCTCAATATCAGGTGCACCCATTTTAACCCAACTATAACTTGCACCTAATTGAGCTAGGGTATGAGCATCAGAGCCTTTAACTATTGCTAAATGATTACAGTCATTTTTTAGATCTGGATGTATGGAGGAATTATGTAAGAGCAGATGGTCAATAAATTGTGCACCATCAAACAATTTTAAATTGGCCTTTAAATCTGGGGTAGTTGTAGTTACATTGTATAAAAGGCCTTTGGGGCCTTCGATATGGGCAGGCATTACAATGCCATTTGATAATTTGATTTGGTGAACTACATCTGAAATAGAAAGTGTTGAATAGCAGTTTTCTGGGTCACCCATTTGACCATCTACATTTAATCTACAGCTTCCTAGAATTCTTGTTAAATCATTACTGGAAACGCTTGGATCAAAAATAGCTAACAAGTGAATTCTACTGGCGCCTAATGAAATAGTTAACTCAAATCCTGGGAATATAATGAGGGGTCTGAACCAATTTTCGTGAATACTCTGTGAGTAGGCATTTTTTAAAGCATCAATATATTCACCGCTATTGTGATCGGTGACAGCAACACAATCGATCTCTTTTTCCATTAGAGCTTTAAGCCATTCTTGAGGTGAAATATTAGTAGGTTCTCGGTAATCGAGTGAAACTGGTGTGTGTGTGTGAAAGTCAAACTTATACCATTGACTACCTAAAATATTGGTCATTAAAAAATTCCCCTTTTGCTTCTGTTAATAATCTTATTCATATTTTGTAATTGTCTGAAGTATACTTAAAAATTAATAAAAAGAATGAAAAATAAAGAGTTAAGTAGGAAGTAATGAGGGAAGTATGGGACAAGCAAAACAAAGGGGCCTTTTAGTGTCTCGCATAGCGCAAGCAAAGCAACAAAAACTCGACGGTGAACGTATTACTATTCAAAAGGTTAGACGTCGTCTATAGCTTCCGGATAATACTGAATTTTTGGGGTATGTAATTCACCTTTACGATCAAGGTAAGTTTGTTGGAAGAATCGAAGAGAGCTATGTAGCTATTAATCGAGTTAATGTGAAAATTACGGACTTAGCTCAGATTTTTGACTCTGTTCAAGAGGTTATTAAAGAGGCTTTAAAAATTGATAAGTACCGGTTGTTGGTTTGTCTATTATTCGAAGTTGATAATCAACATATGATCCATGATGTATGGGCTAATTTTTAACAAAAGAATGAAAATAAAATTTCATTCTTTTAAGAGCTTTTAGAAAATAGACCAAAAATACGTTGTTTTTTCCTTCTTATTAAATGAGTATGCAAATTTTTGTTGTTTGAAATAGAGCTCACCGGAGGGAGTCTTAGGATAGACGGATTTTCTAATATTTTTTTTGCGTCTTCTATTGAAGTAAAGGGCTCATAAGGATGAGAAAATTTTGGTTCTTGAATCCACTTGATCGGTAGGTTTATTATTCCGCGAGGATCTCTATTTAAAACTACCCATTCACCTGTTTCTAGATGTTGGTTAGGTGCACTTAGATTAACTAATTCATGGCAATAAAAAATATCAGTTGGATTTATCTCGGCATATAAAGAAATTTCACTTCCCTTATAATCACCTTCACCAAATGAGTTAAGTGTATCTACTTCTACCTGCACTGTATTGTGATTTAATAGTTCAGCTGCCATTTTTAATTGATATAAATGAGTTGCTTGTCCGCATTCTGCATGAAGACTTTCATCTGTTCTCTCATTCTTAATTCTTCTAATCAATTTAACTTTATCTAAGCCTGTTATATGTAAAGCGTTCTGTACATGCTCATATATGTTTTTAACTTCTTCAATAATAGAGTCTATGTTTTCAGTTGTTAAATTATTAAATTGATTTATTGCTGGAATAATTTTATGGGAGCTCACAACTCTATCTGAATAGAACGGATATCGTCTGAATCCTAGAGCCTGTTCGACAAAATATGTTAAGAAAATGTACCCATCGCCTTTATAATTTCTAAAGCCTTGTATATCCCCACCGTTCTTATTTCCATCACCTAAACATTTACATAAAAAGGGGTGTTTTACCTCATATTTCTTAAATGTTTTGAATAGTTCACGTTGTCTAGTTACAGTAAAATCAGAGATGGATCCGTAAATTTGAACAACTCCTATAAGTGATATTCTGCTCCTCAAATGATGTTATAAACATCAATATATGGAGTATTTTATGGCACGTAGACCAAGAAGAAATCATTCAAATGATTTT
>NZ_VPAU01000032.1:0-8739 GCF_013419095.1 Acinetobacter sp. YH12105 | reverse complement strand
CATTCTGTACCGTTAGAGTTTAGATAATTAAATACATATTGTACCGAAATTAAATATTAAGTCTATAAATACGGTTTTTGAGTTGCTTTTTAAGACTTTATTTTGTTCCGTTAGGCTATACTCTAAATTTACAGAACATCTCTTATTCGAAATTCGATCGAATGGGAGTAAAAGCCTGCCTCAATTCGAATTAATTTTACGTTTTTTAATTTTAAAAGTTCGTCGCCCAGCAAGTCGGTAAGCAAGGTCAGGATTCCGGCCGTCCAAGTGTTTAACCAAAATTGGCACACCATTCGGTGTTTTACTCATTAAATTATCATTTTCTACATACAGCACTGTTCCTCTTTGCGCTGCGGCAATAAAGCGGTCTCGAAGTACATTTGCAGCTTTGGCAGCAATACCTGATTCATTGTCATCTTCATCAATTAGATCTACTGTTGACATAGTGCCGTACTCCCAATTAGCTGATATATGAATCATATTACAAGTCGGGTAGACAGGATAAAGAACTAGAGACCTTTCTACATATAATGCTCTGATCGACACACACAATAGCTTCTTTCCACATCAAGGTAGGTATTATGTGTGATCTGAATTTTATATTTAATTTCAATAACTTATAAATATTAATGTTTGAGTTTTATTTTTGCCACATAAACAAAATAATATTTAAAATCAAATGCTTATATTTTATAAAAAATTTAAAGCTTAGCATCACACATGATAGCTACCTAAATTAGCTCCATTAGGTAGCTATCATGTGTGTCGATATTAAAAATTATGTTTAATTTCAATGTATTAATAGAATTCAACTCTTTATAATTTTGATATTTTTTTTACAAAGCACGGGATCATCTAACAGAAATTTTTTCCCTTTTTTAATCCTGGATATTTAGAATCGGTAGAAATTTCTTCACTTAAAAATTTAACTGCCTAGAGAGCAAAATGAATCCTATAACTTTTCAGAAACTGGAAAAAATGAATAAGCACTGCAAGGCTTGTGTTAAAGCCTATGCACTTTTGACTTTGTTGAGTCTGGTGACTTTTTTCATCTATTTTTTTAATCGTTTCACATTAGAAATTCTCGTTACGGACACGACTGCTCTATTTCCGGTTATCAAAATGGAAGCGTTGGCACTTGGGATAATGCACATTGTTTACTGCTTCTTTTTTAAATATGTCGATAAAAAACTTCAAATATTCGGCTTAGATTCAAATAATCTGAATGAATACATCCAGCGGAATCAGGCATTTTTCCAAAAATATTAAGGTATGGCTTCTCCAGTGGAACTCATGTCTTGTAATACATCAAAGACAAGTCTCTCAATGCCTGAGCGTGCTTTATCACGGTCTGGATCTAGCCAGGATAGCGACGGGAATTCGGCACAGAGTCCAATAAATTCCCCGTCTTGGGCGGACCATGTCACACTAAATAAATAACGAGCTTCGGTCTTAAAATCGAAAAAAGCTTTCATATATTTTGCCGCGTGTTTAGCCTCAGCTCTCAAATCGTCAATTTCTTGGCGGCTGAGATAATAATCATCAGGATATTTCTGCATGAGTTATCACCATTGTTAATTGAGATTGATTTAAAAAACATCCTATACCTCGGTTTTATTGGACTTCGCCTTCCATTTTTCGTATTTTTTGTTGAGATCTTCCGTTAATACACTCCTAAAATGAGCTTCTGCTTCTTGATATGATGAATTATTTACAATCGAACTTTTCAGTTTTTTCATATATGAAAGTTTTAAAGTCCGGGCACCATGATCAAACCAGGGCTGATTATATTTATCCTTGAATAAGCGTTTTTCTAGGTGATACAAATTTCCGATCTGCTGACGTACCCCACGGTAGCCTAAATAGCCCTCCAAGGCCCGGAAATGGCGTTCAAAATAGGCTTTCTTCTCATCCAGACTGGCATTTTTTTCAATCAGGCTCTGAAACCGCAAAACGACCCTTTTCCCTTGTTCTAGTTGTTCCTTATAGGCTTTATCAGTCAAACGCCAGGTCCAATCTGTGACATGTTTTTCATTGGTCCAATTCTTGGCTTGAAGCTCTTTAATGCTTTTCTTCGGCTTGGTCAGACGTACCAGTTCATATCTACCACAGCTGATTGGATTAACCTCACCAATGTAACTAAAAGACTCTGAACTTGGACAGATCTCAAAGATTTTACGGTTAATCTTCAATAAATCTTGTTTGTCTGTTTTGCTCAAAACTTTTTGAGTTTTTTCATCCAATAAGAAAGCATCACTGGTTCGACAAAACAGGTAAGCCTCTACTTGCACCAAAAAAGCAGGTTCATTTTTATCAAATTTTTCCCAGCATTCACTCTCACTCAGTCCTGGTAAATAACTATAAGTGAAATGAACCAGCAAGCTAAAAACTGGCTCACTGTTCAATCTTCTTCGATAGGTTTGTTGGGCTGTTTCCAGTAAATGATAACGCTCAATCCATTTTGAAATCATACGGCTTGCTTCATCAGTATTCATATTCAATATGAATTTCTTAGCAACAAGATCATATTCGTTCGTCATCATTCCCATGACATGTTTTGTAAAATCTTTAGGAACATAGCTGTAATAAATCATTTTTTTATTACTCTTAAAGTGATTTTAATAAAGTGATTCTATAAGAGATTTATAAAAGATATTTATTAAAAATTCTATAAGAAATTCTTAAAGTCTCAAAAATGCAATTTTTGAGACTTTAAGCATGATTGCGAATCACCTTCGGAGATTCTATAAATAGCAGTTCCCCAAAATGGGCTTGACGACCGCAACTTGATCAAATATAAAACTTTTAGGGTCTTTGATTTTTTGCGTGGACTGCCAATCCATGAGCCAATTCTTTTCTGTTTGGTTCCTGGGTTGCCTACCCATGAATCAGACACACTCCCCCTTCTTGAGGATTGCCAGTCTTTGAGAAGCTTTAGTGGTGAAGCTGCGTGCGTGAGGAAACTCTAGCTGGCGCGGCTACACTAGGGGCTGGCGGGTGTGACTCCCGCTTTCTACCTGTTCACTCATTTTGATGAATGAACACCCTCCACTCCCAAGGTGGAGGTCAGTTGGGCGACAAGGACACGGGATCACGGTGACGTGGCGGTGGGAGTAACTTCCCTCCTAGGCTGAAAGGGCCAAAACCCTGTATTAAAACAGACAGTCAGAGGACTCACGGAATGAGTAACCTCGTGAATAGCTGATAACCAGACGCTTCAAGTCAAAAACAAAAATAAAGACAAGGGCGTAGGTTATACCCACAGGTGGGCTTTTGAGGGCATCGTGAGGTGTCAGGGTTGCAAGGCGAAAGCTGGCGCAATCGGTACTCGATTTTAGGTAGAACAGTGAATTTGTCGGAAGACATTCTGTTTTGCTGTCGAGATCAATGGATAGCTCAAGCCTGTAAGGTCGTCAACATGGTGCTTTTTAGGCTGTGTATGTCGATATGGGTAAGGCGTGAACGTGGATGATTATTAACTACATATTGCATTGTATAAACCTGATACGACTTGGAACTGCGATCGGGGGAGATAGGAATGTAGGTGTTGTATGTAGGAGATCGGCACGGGTTCTGCCAGTTTTCAGGCAACTGAAAACAACTGTTTTAATACTAACTTGGGAAGCAGTTTTGTTTAATGACGAAGCCGTATTGCTTAAAGATTTCTCTTTAATTTGAAGAGGTCTTTATTCAATCGGAGGCAACTTCCGAAAACAGAACTGTGGGAGAGTGACTTAGTAGGGCTTTGCTGTAATGGCAAAGGAAGCATTTCAATTCGAGTGAAAGGCGAGCGTTGAAATGAGTAACGAAAGGACACGCCATTAAGTTGGAGTGTGTAAGAGAATTGGAAGAATGTGGTTTGAGGATGAAGTTTGGCAACTTCATAGACTTGGCGGTCTAAACCCTCCAGCCACATTTGTAAAAATCGACCTAGAAGATCAGATTCGAGTGGCATCGGATCCAGAAATTCCAAGAACCTTGAGAAAACAAGTCAAATCAAAGTCTTTGATCCGACTTTTTAAAAACGGTTAGTGGGGACCTCACTTAAAAAATCCTGACGCAGCCGATTCTGCTGAACGAAATTAAAAATCTGTGTGTCCCTCATCACACATAAATAACTGAGATCAAAGTCCTGAGTACGACTATAAACTGCTTTCCATTTTGCGCTGATTTGCGTTTTAAGCCATTTTCTCTATTTGATATAGGTAATCTTGATAATCAGTGAAAAAACGCGTCTACCCCCTATTTTTTGCCTCTAATCGTTATATCAGAGCGAGTGTCTACGAGCGAACATCAAAAAGTCGTGCCTAGACTCCCTGAAAAACAGCTTTTTAGGCTGTGAAGTCAAAAAAGGCGTAAATCATATGTAGAAAATTGAGCCTAGACCGAGCGAAGCGAGCAAAAAAGTACTATGAGCGAAGCGAATTCCGAGTTGCTTTTGCTTTTTCTAAAACTCACGAAAATATTAACCAAAAAATTGCCCCTCGAATCGAGCGAAAGCGAGATTCAATAGAGTTTGAGCGAAGCGAAAACCAAGGGCAATTTTTCATGATTCACGTTTTTAATTATTTTTAAATACTTTTAATGTTTTTAGATGCTCTGTAGCCCTATAAAATAAAGGGTTACAGAGCTTATACATGGACGTTTATCTTGCTATACATGGACGTTTATCTTGCTATACATGGACGTTTATCTTGCTATACATGGACGTTTATCTTGCATATATTGACAAATATTATAATGTCAATTTTAAGGTTGAATTATAAACCACCTAATTGCAATAAGTGTTTGTATTTAATGAATTTTTATTAATTCCGATTATATATTAGATATTTAATAAATATTAAATACATAATATCAAAGATATTATCTTAAAATATCTATATATATTATTGTTTTTATTATAAATAATAGATTAGATAATATATTAAATAGACATTTTATAACCTATTATTTTTAATATACATGGACGTTTATCTTGCATAACATGGACGTTTATCTTGCATAACCTAAAAAATCATTGACATCAAAATATAGTGTCAATATATTGACATCAAATGATCACGTCAAAATAAAGATATGAAAAATACTGTCGTCAAAGATAATGCTTTAATCAATGCTAGTTACAACCTAGATCTAGCAGAGCAAAGACTAATCTTATTAGCTATTGTTGAAGCTAGAGAAAGTGGAAAAGGTATCAATACAAACGACCCACTCGTTGTTCATGCTGAAAGTTATGCACATCAATTTAATGTTCATAGAAATACGGCTTATACAACATTGAAAAATGCTTGTAATGCACTGTTCTTACGTCAGTTTAGCTATCAAGAAAAAAACTCTAAAAACATAGAACATATTAAATCTAGATGGGTTAGTGAAATCAGATATATAGAGAATGAAGCCGTGGTTAAACTTATTTTTTCCCCAGCCATTGTTCCATTAATTACAAGATTAGAAGAACATTTTACTAAATATGAGCTAGAACAAATTAGTAATCTGAGTAGTGCTTATGCAATCCGTTTATATGAGCTTTTAATAGCGTGGCGAAGTACAGGTAAAACGCCAATTTTTGAATTAGCCGATTTTAGAGAAAAATTAGGAGTTGATAAAACAGACTACGCGATAATTTCTGATTTAAAAAAACGAGTACTAGATATTTCAGTTAAACAGCTTAATGAACACACTGACATCACTGTTGAATACGAACAACATAAAAAAGGACGTTCAATTTACGGCTTTTCATTTTTATTTAAAAACAAGCAAACAGAGCAGAATTTAAACTCGACACGAGATCCAAATACCGTAGATCTTGTTTCAAAAATGACTAAGGCTCAGCGACATTTATTTGCTAATAAACTCTCTCAATTACCTGAGATGAGTAAGTACTCCCAAGGCACCGAAAGCTTTCCGCAATTTGCAATTCGTATAGCTGACATGCTGCAAGATCCACATCGTGCTAAAGAACTGTATCCATACTTAGAAAAAGTGGGATTTATGTCAGCTACTAAAAACAATGCTGTTAACAACTAAACTCTCAGTGAGTGAAGGATCCAGAATTAAAATCTGAGACTAAATAATTAAACTATAGTCATATAAGGAATTTGAAATGCTTATTGATGCAATTGCTTTATTAAGTGCTAAAAAAAATACTAAAGGTTATTCAGCTCATATCCAAATTGAGACTTCTGACGGTTCAGAAATTAGTGGCTCTATACAATTAGATCATGAATGGGATTATCAACTCGGCTTTTTGAGAGATTTAATAAATACAGAAGAAGATATGCGTTTTGTTGATAGAACCTTTACCAGTGAGGATTTTAGAAATGGTGTTTTAGGTTACTTAAGCAATTAGGCTTTAAACCTTGAGTGTATTAAAGAATACACTTGTTGTATTCTTTAATACGTCTCCTAAATACACAGTAATACAGTATGAAAACAAGTACAAAATACAGTGTTAGTGATGCTGCAACACTGTATAAAAAATCTCGGGCCACACTCTACAAAGATATAAAAAACGGAGTATTAAGTCGTGATCATGATGGTTCTATCGACTTCTCAGAATTACTTCGTGTCTATGGTGAGCCTTTTGGTGGAAAACACCCAAAACGTATTGACATGTCTCCGATACAAAACCTAGATACACCTGAATACAATGATAAAACAGTGGAAGAACTCAAAAATCAGATTGAGTTTCTAAAGAAACAACTAGAAAAGGCAGAAGATAGAGAAGCAAAAGCTAATTCTCGCATCGACACACTCCTGACCCTCATTGAAATGAAACCATCCCAAGCCACTACAGCTAATAATCATCAACCTGAAACAGATATAGCGATAGATCCAAAACTAGAAACCAAACCTAAAGATGATGGATTGACTATTCCGGTTGAAAAAGAAAACAAGCGAATCCCTGTTCCTGAACACGTAGACCCAGAACCGGAAAAAAGAGGCTTCTGGAGCCGCTTCTTTAAGCCATATGGCTGATCTGATTGTTCACCTGGGCTTATTAAAACCGTGGAGCATTGCTCAAGAAGTAAGCGTGGAACGTGAAAAATCACAAAAAAAGCCCACCTTGGGGAAGGTGGGCTATCAACTAGAAACTACAGCATTGATTTCTAAGTGGAATTATAACGCATTTCGTATAACGTGTATTATGTTAATTTTAGAAAATCTAAAATAATTATTGATAATTTTTTTTTGAAAATTTAACATACCTTCCGATTGGTATTTTAGGTATGATTACTTATGAACAGTGTGTTACTCGCTTATGTATTACTTGGATTTGCAATAGTTTCCGAAGTGATTGGAAGTAGTTTTTTAGTTAAATCGGAAGGGTTTACAAAACTTTTTCCAAGCGTGATGGTCTTTATTTTTTTTAGCACGGCATTTTATTTATTATCACAAGTTATTAAAACAATCCCTTTAGGTATCGCATACGCTATATGGGCTGGTGTTGGGATTGTTCTAACTGCTGTAGTTGGCTACTTTGTTTTTAAACAGACACTAGATAATCCTGCTTTAATTGGAATTGGTTTTATCGTATCTGGCGTAATAATTATTAATTTATTTTCGCAATCAGCAGGTCATTAAGTGAAAGAAATTCGGCAACAAAAGAAGCAACCAGAGGTTATTCGAAAGCGCATCCTTGAACAGGCAACTATTCTTGTTTCTCAAAAGGGTATTTCTGGTGTTTCTATTCAAAATATTGCTACAGCAGTAGGTATAACAAAAGGGGGGGTATTTCACCATTTCCCGAATAAAAAAAATTTGATAGAAGAAATGTTCAATCAAATAATTCTTGATTTAGATCAAACAGTTGAATACTTGATTAAACGCGATCCAACAGAATATGGTAAATTCACACGAGCTTATATTCATAGTTCTTTTATCCATCAAATAGATGGGGTGGTTTCTGCTTGGTCAGCGTTATCAATGACTATGATCACAGAGCCTACCTTTAATAAAATTTGGATGGAATGGCTAAAAAATAGATTATCTCAACATGCAGAAACGGATAGTCATCCTGATTTAGAGTTACTTCGTTTAGCAGCAGATGGGTTGTGGCTACAAAGTATTACCGGAGTCATTGATGATGAGCAATGTTCAAAATTAGAAGACGATCTGCTTAATCGAACCTATTTAACATAAAATCTCTTATTCGAAATTTGAACTGTAAGCCCCAGATAGAAAAATCCAGTGCATAGAACGGCACTGTTGCAAATAGGCTGACATGATAAGCTAAATATCTTATTTATTTCGAGATACAGCAGATGAATCCCTTCCACGGTCGGCACTTTCAAGGTGAAATCATTCTTTGGGCTGTTCGTTGGTATTGTAAATATGGCATCAGCTATCGTGAACTTCAGGAAATGCTGGCCGAACGTGGAGTGAATGTTGATCACACCACAATTTATCGCTGGGTTCAGCGTTATGCTCCAGAAATGGAAAAACGTTTACGTTGGTATTGGCGTAATCCTACAGATCGACATTTATGGCATCTGGATGAAACTTACGTAAAAGTGAATGGCAAATGGGCATATCTATACCGTGCAGTTGACCAACGTGGCCATACTCTTGATTTCTATCTTTCTGCTAGACGAAATACCCATTCAGCTTATTGTTTTCTTGGAAAAATTTTAAATAATGTGAAGAAGTGGCAAATTCCACAAGTGATCAACACGGATAAAGCACCCACATATGGACGTGCTTTATCACGGTTAAAACGGGAAGGTAAATGTCCAC
>NZ_VPAU01000031.1:0-8524 GCF_013419095.1 Acinetobacter sp. YH12105 | reverse complement strand
GGACAAGCATCGTCATTTTATTATGGTCAGCCTCAGGGTGAAGTGTGTCTAATCAACAGGGTTTTCGGTCTCTAAGTACTTTTTAAAGGGAACATCATCGACTCAAATCTCTATTTGCAACAGTGCCAGATTTCTTATCTTCGCATGGTGTTTCTTTACTACATCCACAACCACTCATAGTTATACCCATTAAAAAAATTTATAAACTTTGAATATTAGAATCCCTATAGTTACTATAGAGTCAAGATTTTTTGGAAATACCAACTCAATGCATTTAAAAATTGGTGAACTCTCTAAAAAAACCTCATGTTCAGTATTAACAATTAGGTTTTATGAAAAGGAAGGTTTAATTCCGGAACCCGAAAGAACGGAAGGAAATTACCGCCTTTACGATATAGGCTATGTTGAGCGAATTAAGTTTATTTTGAATTGCCGAACTTTAAATATGAGTTTGAATGAAATTCGTCAATTACTTACCTATAAAGACAAACCTGAGAAAAATTGTTCAGATGTGAATGAATTAATTGACTTACATGTCAGTGCTATCAGAGAAAATATAATCAAGCAACAAAAGCTTATTGAACAATTATCTGATTTAAGAGGTACTTGTGATGGCTTATGTACAATTGACCAATGTGGAGTTCTAAAAAATCTAGCTTGATTATCTAGACCTATGCTTTTTTCAAAAATTCTGTATATCTTTACTTAAGGCTGCAAAAAGTTTAAGGTTACTCAAATTCTGTGATCAGATCTTTGATAGATCTGGACAGCTTCTTATTGGTGTTTTAAATACAGATTTGTGTATGAAGAGAAAAACATTTCTAATCCAGATATTGGTACTCTTATTCACATTCCAGAATATTTGGAGTGTGGCAGAGGCTGCGTGTCTGCATGAAATGCCAAACATACCCAATTCAATACTCTCTAATCCAATCGATTTAGACGAAAAGAGTGATAGTCCTAGTCAAGCACTTTATTCCTTAGAAAACTATAAAGAAATTTATGACTATTGTCAGAAGGTTTGTTTTAACGAAAAGTGCAGTCATTTCTCAAATACAATCGTGATTCAGATTGACCCACCCGATGATTTGAAGCTTAAAACTCATTTTGAGACAGTCCTTACACCATCTTATTTGGGAAGAACTTTTTATAAATCCCCTTATCTGAATCAATTAACACCCCCTCCTGATTTGCCCCTACTATTGGTGGGGTAGTCTTATAAAAGCCCACCACTCCTAATCTCATTATGTGTGGTGCATTTCATGTCAAAAAACAAATTATATCAGGATACTTCTATCCTGAATTTATCCTGGTCAGCATTCCGTACAGGTGTCTTGCTATCAGCAATGATCAGCTTGAGTACTTCTGTAGTCGCCAGTCCTCAAGATTTAACGCTGCGACAAGCCATTGATCAGGTCAACCAGTATCAAGCGTCCCAAAATTTCTGGGAAACGCAAAACAGCATTAATGCCACGAATCTTCAGCAAAGTAAGCTGTTTAAAAATCCTGAACTGTCAGTTGAACAAACGGGATTTGGTTCAAATAATGAAAAAGAGCTTACCATTGGCATATCACAACCCTTGGATATTTTTGGTGAGCGAAAAGCAAACCAAAAATTAGCCAGTCTCTCTACAGATAAAACAGCACTGAAGCAGAAGATTTATCAAGCGCAAATTGAGCTTGCAGTGAAATATGTATGGTCACAACTGGCCATTGCCGAACTTGAAAGAAACATTGTCAATGAACAACTTCGGGTGAGCGAAGAAAACCTTAAAGCGATCGAGAAGCGCTTTACTGCGGGCGGTATCGCGCAAGTAGATGTGAATCGCGCACGTTTAAGTCATGCTGAAAATATCCGTCTTTTTAGACAGGCCGACTTACAAGTCCAAGTGGCCACCCAACAATTATCAAATTTATGGGGAACCTCTGATAAGTCATTGCAGGTAAACCTCTCTTCACAAAAGCTCTGGCCAAAATCGACTCATCAGCAGGTTCAAGAATATTTAGCGGAAAACTACGTTGAGAAATATCGAGCTTTACTGGTATTAGAGTCTCAAGCAACGGTTGATCAACTAAGGGCAAAGGCACGTCCTAACCCCACTTTAAACCTAGGTGTCAACCGCACCCAATCCTTGGAAAACTCCACACAAAATCAATTAGTAGTCGGAGTCAGTGTACCGCTTAATATTTTCGATCGTCAGCAAAATGGCATAAAAATCGCGCAAGAAAAAATGAACTTATTAGAGCGTCAGAAAGAGTTTTATCTAAAGCAAAATGCGCTGCAAATAGGCACAATTTTAACCGAGTTGCAGGGTTTAGAGCTGCAATTCAAAGTCGTTGACGAGACTCAAATTCCTTTGGCGACTCAAGTTCAAAGTAAGACGCTACAAGGTTTCTTGGCAGGCAAGTTTGCTTTAACCGATGTTCAGCAAGCCACGCTTCAATTACAAGACATCCGTCTGCGTAAAGTCCAGTTGTTACGGGATGGCTGGCAAAAGGCCATTGAAGCAGAAAGTTTGAGCTTAGGCATTAGCCCAAGTGAAGTCATGTCGAAAGATGCTATTGCACAAATCAATCAAAACTTATGGCAAGACATACAGGCCATGCCTGTCATTGGTGGGGGAAATTAACATGTTCGATCTTAAAAACAGCTTAAAAAAACAGAGCGGAAAAATCTCTCAACCTCTACTGATTGGTTTGGTCATCGGCGCAACCGTACTACTCAGTATTTTCTTGATCTTGTCGGGTAAGAATAAATCTGAAACATCAGATGAACATGCAGAGGAAGAAGGCGCAGAGGAACATGGAAGTGAAGAAGGCAAAGAGGAACATGGCGGTGAAACCGAAGAGCATGCAGAAGGCGTGAGCCTGACGGCCAAGCAACTGGTTGAACAAGGCATACAGTTATCAGCAGTCGATCAAGGTCCGGTGGTTAAATTAAGTTCTTATCCAGCAAAACTTAACGTGAATACCGACCAGCAAGCGCATGTCTCTCCGAGTTTTAGTGGTCATGTCGAAAATGTCTATGTAGAACTCGGCCAAAAAGTTCAGAAAGGACAGTCTTTGGCCACGTTGCTTGTTCCTGATTTAGTCGATCAGCAGGCCAATCTAAAAATTGAACAAACCAACCTTGAACTGGCGAAACAGGACTTCGAGCGTGAGCGTCAGCTGTGGTCACAGGGTATTTCAGCAAAACAGGACTATCAACGTGCTTACAACAGCTATAAACGGGCGCAAATTCAGGTCCAATCGGCCCAATCACGTTTAAGTGCGTTTGGTGCTGTGAATACCAGTAACGGGCGCTATATTTTGAAAGCCCCCATTTCCGGCGTGATCAGTAAAAAGGATTTGGTGCTCGGAGAAAATGTTCAGTTAGCCGATCAGCTCTTTACTATAGACCGGTTAGATCAGCTCTGGCTTGAGTTTATTGTTCCAAATTCTGAAATTATGGGTTTAGCCCCGAATCAAAAGATCGAATTTAAATCCTTGCAAACTGAAAAGGTCTATCAGGCAGTTATCCAGACTTTAAATACTGAAGCGGATACTCAAACGGGTCGTCTTCAGGTTCGAGCAAAAGTTGAATCGAATGCAACCGAATTACGTCCAAACTTGATGGTAAACGTACTGCTGCAACAAAAGAGTGAAAGTACCGCATTACGGGTGCTTAAGTCAGCAGTTCAGAATATCGATGGAAAGGATGTGGTTTTTGTCGCCACTCAACATGGACAGAAAGTTGAATTCAGTCCGCAGCCGGTGAAATTAGGTCAGTCATCTGGGGAGAGCCAGTGGATTGAAGTGGTAAATGGGCTTAATCAGGGACAAAAATATGCCGCTCAAGGTAGTTTCTTACTGAAATCTGAAATGGAAAAAGGAGAGGCTTCACATGGGCACTGAAAATTCTCAAATATCTAATAATGAGTCAATAAAGCCTGAAGGACTGTTTGATCGACTGATCCAGTTTTCAATTCATAATGCCATCTGGGTCATGCTGTTTATTGTGGCCTGGATTGGCGTAGGCATTTACAGCTATCAAAAGCTGCCGATTGATGCCGTGCCTGATATCACCAATACACAAGTACAGATCAACACTTCTGCCAATGGCTTTACTGCTTTGGAGATGGAACAGCGGATTACCTATCCTATCGAGAATGCCATGTCAGGCATGCCGAATATGGAACAAACCCGCTCTATTTCACGCTATGGTTTATCGCAAGTGACCATCATTTTTGAAGATGGTACTGATATCTACTGGGCCAGACAGCTCATCAACCAGCGCTTGCAAGAAGCAATGGGAGAAATGCCTGAAGATGTGCAACCGACCATGTCGCCTATTTCGACAGGTTTAGGTGAAATCTATCAATGGGTGATTAAAGCCGAACCTAATGCTAAAAAGCCGGATGGGACGTCTTATTCGGCTATGGACTTGCGTGAAATTCAGGACTGGATTGTGAGGCCGCAATTACAGCGTGTGAAAGGTGTTGCGGAAATCAACAGTATTGGTGGATTTAACAAGACCTATGTGGTTGCCCCTGACCTGAACCGATTGCAGCAATTGCAAATTCCTTTGACTGATTTACAGACCGCCTTAACAGAAAACAATGAAAACCGTGGTGCAGGCTATATTGAGAAAAATGGACAACAGTTGACTGTGCGGGTGCCCGGCACTTTAAACACGATTGAAGATATTCAGAACATCAGTATTGCCAATAAAAACGGCTATCCGATTCGGGTTGCAGATGTTGCCAAGGTATCGATTGGTCATGACTTGAGAACCGGTGCTGCAACCTATAATGGTGAAGAAACTGTATTGGGTATTGCCATGATGATGATGGGAGAAAATAGCCGTACCGTTGCTCAAGCCATTGATGAAAAGGTGCAATCGATCCAGCAATCCTTACCTAAAGGCGTAGTGATTGAGACCGTATATGACCGTACACATTTGGTTGATCGCGCGATTAAAACCGTTCAGAAAAATTTGATTGAAGGCGCAATCCTCGTCATTGTTATTTTATTTCTCTTTTTAGGTAATTTCCGTGCTGCGCTGATCACGGCTTGCGTTATTCCACTCTCAATGCTGTTTACCCTGGCGGGAATGGCAGAACAGAAAATCAGTGCGAATCTGATGAGTTTGGGGGCATTGGACTTCGGTATCATTATTGATGGTGCAGTGGTTATTGTAGAAAACTGTATCCGGCGGCTAGCCGAAGCTCAGAAGCTGAAAGGTGGTTTGCTGAGCCGTTCTGAAAGATTTAGAGAAGTCTTCTTGGCTGCGAAACAGGCACGTCGCCCTCTCATTTTTGGACAGTTGATTATTTTGGTGGTTTATCTGCCCATCTTTACCTTAACCGGTGTAGAAGCCAAACTTTTCCATCCTATGGCAATGACGGTTGTACTGGCTTTAATTGGGGCCATGATTTTATCTGTCACTTTTGTGCCAGCCGCAGTTGCCCTATTTGTCACTGGAGAAGTCAAGGAAACCGAAAGTCGCTGGATGCATTGGCTTAAAACCAAATATGAATTGCTTTTAGATAGAGCCTATGAGCTTCGTTTATTTGTGACTATTGTGGCTGCCTGTATTTTAGTGCTTACGGGTGTGCTAGCCACTCAAACAGGTAGCGAGTTTGCACCTCAACTGGGTGAAGGTGATTTTGCTGTTCAGCAAATGCGTTCCCCAAGTACAGGGTTAGAACAGTCACTGAGAATGCAGGAAAATACTGAAAAGTTACTGTTGAAAGAATTTCCTGAAATTAAAGCAATCTTTGCCCGTACCGGTACAGCAGAAGTGGCCACAGATGTCATGCCACCCAACATTTCAGATGGCGTGGTACTGTTAAAACCTCATGATGAATGGCCTGATCCAAAACAAACGATTGATGAGCTTCGCCAAAGAATGATTACTTTCTTAGCGACATTGCCGGGAAATAACAGTGAGTTCTCGCAACCCATTGAACTGCGTTTTAACGAGTTAATTTCAGGGGTGCGAAGTGATGTGGGTGTCAAATTATTTGGCGATGATATGGAAATTCTGAATCGTGAAGCGAATAAGATTTCTCAGAAAATTAAATCAATTTCAGGCGCGACAGCCGTTAATGTAGAGCAAACCAGCGGCTTACCCTTGTTGAATGTAGAAGTTGATAAGTCCAGAGCCGCACAATACGGCTTGTCGGTAAGAGCAATTCAGGATCTGGTAGCTACAAGTGTCGGTGGCCAGAATGTTGGAACAATTTTACAGGGAGACAAGCGTTTTGATTTTGTCATCCGTCTAGATGAATCCCAGCGTAGTCCTGAACAGTTAGCGGTACTTCCTATTCAATTGCCGAATGGTGGTTTAGTCCAACTGCAAGATGTGGCACGCGTTGAAAATATCCTGGGTATTAATCAGGTCAGCCGTGAAAATGGTAAACGTCGAGTGGTTATTACTGCAAATGTAGAAGGACGTGATTTAGGCTCATTCGTAACAGAGCTTCAGAGCACGTTATCCAAACAGGAATTACCAAGCGGTTATTGGATAGATTATGGCGGTCAATTTCAAAATCTGATGTCTGCAAAAGCGCGTATGCAATTGGTGGTTCCGCTCGCATTGTTGACGATCTTTATTTTATTGATGGCTGTATTCCATAATATCAAAGAAAGCTTACTGGTCTTTAGTGGTGTACCGTTTGCCTTATGTGGAGGCTTAATCGCGTTGTGGTTGCGTGACATTCCATTATCCATGTCAGCAGGGGTTGGCTTCATTGCACTATCGGGGGTGGCTGTACTGAATGGCTTAGTCATGCTCACCTTTATCAAAGAGTTGCGACAACAATATGACCTTTATTATGCAACGTGGCAGGGTGCAATTTTGCGTCTTAGACCTGTGCTGATGACCGCTTGTGTGGCGTCCCTTGGGTTTGTCCCGATGGCTTTGGCAACCGGAACTGGGGCAGAAGTACAGAGACCTTTAGCAACAGTGGTTATTGGAGGAATTATCTCCTCTACCCTGCTTACATTGGTTTTATTGCCCGTACTGTACCGGTGGATGAATGAAAAGAAAGCTTCTTAATCCATTAGATTAAGCAACTTTTAGCAGAGATATTGGGTCTGTCTCAAATATCTCTGCTAATCATGGATTAAATAAGGAAAATTTTATGTCAGAACATCATGATCATAGCCATGCGGTTGTTACTGAAGGAAATAGTAAGAAATTAATGTTTGCTTTGGGTTTAACGACTACTTTCTTAATAGTAGAAGTTGTCGCTGCTTTTATTACCCAAAGTTTAGCATTACTGTCTGATGCCGCTCACATGTTTACTGATGTAGCCGCATTAGCTATTGCTCTTGCTGCTATCAAAATTGGTAAAAAAGCCGCAGATGATAAAAGAACTTTTGGCTATCAGCGATTCGAAATTTTAGCGGCTCTGTTTAATGCAGTGATGCTTTTTGTGGTGGCGATATATATTGTCTATGAAGCTTACCAACGCTTTACGCATCCTGCTGAAATTCAAAGTGTTGGAATGATGATTGTCGCAGTCATTGGTTTGGTCATAAATTTGATTTCAATGAAAATCCTTTCTGCGAGTGCTCAAGAAAGTCTAAATGTGAAAGGCGCATATTTAGAAGTCCTTAGTGATGCACTGGGATCGATAGGCGTGATTATCGGAGGAGTGGTCATTTATTTTACCCAGTGGATGTGGGTAGATACCGTAATCGCTGTGTTAATTGGCTTCTGGGTTTTACCTCGAACTTGGGTTTTATTAAAACAAAGTATCCATATTTTGCTTGAAGGGGTTCCTGATGAGATTGATATTGAGTCGTTAAGAAATGATTTATTGATGCTAGAGGGTGTTGAAGGGATTCATCAGTTGAAAGTCTGGGCTATATCTTCAAAAAACATTCATTTAACTGCTCATTTGGTTGCTCCTAATAGCGATCCAGATCAGCTCTATCAAAAGGCCTTAGACGTTCTAAAACATAATCATAGTATTACTGAAATTACGTTACAAATAGAAAGTAAGGAATGTAATACATTGGAACAGCATAAACATTAAAGTGCTGCTCTTTCTACATAATGGACAGATGACTAGGCTGATAAACCTTACCATTTTCCTGTATTACACTTCTATTTATCACACGCACTTTAAACACCATCCTGAGACATTTTAAAATTACAAGAATGTAATTTATGAGTCCTCTGGGTGTTAATTCTTTAAAGTTAGAATATCTAACAAGTATTAAATGAGAGTAAATAAACATGCTATTCAAAAATAAATTTTGTACTAAATTACTGTTAATTAGTGCATTCTTTAGTATCGCAAGTTTTAGTTATGCAGATGGCGGCTTGTTATTTCTTGAAAAGAATTTAAAAGCTTCTAAAGTTGAAAATTCTAAACAAAAACAAGTTAAAAATAATGAATCAAATGAATCAAATGAATCAAATGAATCAAATGAATCAAATGAATCAAATGAATCAAATGAATCAAATGAATCAAATGAATCAAATGAATCAAATGAATCAAATGAATCAAATGAATCAAATGAATCAAAT
>NZ_VPAU01000002.1:0-316035 GCF_013419095.1 Acinetobacter sp. YH12105 | reverse complement strand
GCGCGGTTTTAGAAGGAGTTGTAATTTTTCAAAAAAGATTGAAAACCATTTTAAAGCTTTCGACTTAACCTTTTTTTACATCAATAATGGCTTCATTTAATGTCAGCATACTTTTTGAAACACCACCAACTATCAATGCAAAGACTGCAAACGTCAGTTTATTGGTGACCATGCTCTGAGCTATCTAGGATGTAATTCTGGCATTACTCGTAAAATATTACAGTTGATGGTCAGAGGCAGCGGTATACGAGATATCGCTGAAGTTGAGCGCATTAGTATCGGTAAAGTTTTACGGACTTTAACTGAATCGACCTATCAAATTCAGCCTAAACAAAGTCATTATGAATCTCTCGAAGTAGATGAATTCTGGACTTTTGTTGGAAATAAAAATAATAAACAATGGCTTATTTACGCCTACCATCGAGAAACAGGTGAGATTGTTGCTTATGTTTGGGGTAAGAGAGATTTAGCTACAGTCCAACGGTTGAAGACAAAGCTTAAACAATTAGGTATTCATTACACCCGAATTGCAAGTGATCATTGGGACAGTTTCATCACTGCTTTTAAAAACTGCAAGCAAAGTATTGGTAAGTTTTTTACCGTAGGTATTGAAGGTAATAATTGTAAAATAAGGCATAGAATTAGGCGCGGTTTTAGAAAGAGTTGTAATTTCTCCAAAAAGATTGAAAACCATTTTAAAGCCTTCGACTTAACCTTTTTTTACATCAATAATGGTTTCATTTAATGTCAGCATACTTTTTGAAACACCACCAAAAATTGAAAATAAAAATGAGAAAAATACAGAATCATTTTTTAGCAGACACAAAAAAAAGCCCTAAAAAGGGCTTTTTTCATTGCAACAAATTAGTTAGCTAATGCTTTAACTTGTGCGTTCAAGCGGCTCTTGTGACGAGCTGCTTTGTTTTTATGGATGATGCCTTTGTCAGCCATGCGGTCGATTACTGGAACAAGCGTTTTGTACGCTTCAGTAGCAACAGCATAGTCATTAGTGCCGATAGCAGCTAATGTACGTTTAAGATAGGTACGAACCATAGAACGCAAGCTTGCGTTGTGTTTGCGTGCTTTAACGTTTTGACGAGCACGTTTTTTAGCTTGAGCAGAGTTTGCCACTCGTGCACTCCTTGAAATAGATTGGTCTGGGCGGGCTGAAACTCAACTGAAAACCATCATCAGAGGAATTATCACCAGCCCGTAAACAAGTGCCATATTTTGATTAAACTGAGCACCGAAGTCAAGTCTTGACATGCTTTGACAACATTTTAGATGCAGAAAAATTCTAAAGAAAACGTTAGATTAGTATTCTACCTAGGAGATCGTATAAAAAATGACTAAATCGCTGGTTCATCCCATCGTCATAGGTGCCACCGGTTTGGTGGGAAAACAACTCTTAAAACGTCTGCAAGACGAGCCAACTTGCCAGCAGATTACTGCAGTGGTCAGAAAATATCAAAATGATCTGAATAGTTTGGATAAAGTCCAGCAATTGGTACTTGAAGATTTTCTGATGCTGAATGATCAGGATGTCAGCGAGCACAGTCACGGTTTTAGCTGTTTGGGCAGTACCATGAAACAAGCCGGATCCAAGCAGGCCTTTTATAATATTGATTATACTATTAATGCCCATTTTGCCGAATTGCTGCAACAGACTTCAGCGCATTACTTGCTGTTGAGTGCGATGGGCGCCAACTCCCAGTCTCATTTTTATTATAATCAGGTTAAAGGCCAGCTAGAAGAATATGTACAGACCTTGAGTCTGGATAAAATCAGCCTGATTCGGCCTTCATTATTAATTGGCGAACGTCCCGAGCAGCGTTTTTTGGAGGATGCCGCACAGCAGGTTTATCATAAAATATCGCGTTTTATTCCGGATGGTTTTGCTTATAAGCCAGTGACAGCCGAGCAGGTAGCTCATACTATGGTCGAGGCCGCGCTGACTCAGACGGTAAAATTTGAAATTTATGATAATTTACGCATACAAAAAATGAAATGAGGGGAAACACCGTGTCTACAGCAGCATTTGTCACCTGTGACTTATTAGATGATCATCCGGAATTAGAGCTTCAAGTGGTGACACCTTGTCTGGACGGTAAATTTTTTAAGAGTTATGGGGCCCGGAAAACTTTTGGCGGTCAGATTGTGACGGTGAAATGTTTTGAAGATAACTCCCGGGTGAAAGAGTTACTGGCCACAGATGGAACAGGCAAGGTACTGGTGGTCGATGGCGGTGCATCGATGCGCTGTGCCTTGATGGGTGACCTGATTGCGGAATCTGCGGTCAAAAATCACTGGAATGGTGTGATTATTTATGGTTGTGTGCGTGATGTCGATGCGATTGCTGAATTAGACCTTGGTGTACATGCATTGGCGGCTATTCCACAGAAGAGCAATCGCAAGGGCGTGGGTGAGGTGGATATCACCCTCTGTTTTGGTGGAGTCACGTTTAATGCTGGCGATTATGTCTATGCAGACAATAATGGCATTGTGGTCTCTAAAACAGCCTTAGTGGCTTAATTGGCCAAGTGTTACATTAAAGAATAACAACAAAACTGATCTATACCGCGAAAGACAGGATGCTTACATTCTGTCTTTCAGTTGAATAAAACAAAAACAGGAAAATATTATGTTGGGTCATCAAATTAAAGTTGCACAAGCTTTGGCCTCTGCAGTCGCTCAAGGTGGACGTGGCATGGTCGGTACACCATTTCCGAATCAGCCTGAAAAAGCCTTAAAGCTCTATGAATATGAGGGTTCGCCATTTTGTCGCCGGGTGCGTGAAGTCATGACTTTGCTGAATCTGGATTATGAAGTCTATCCATGTCCACGGGGTGGTACTCATTTTCGTCCCGAAGTTCAGCAATTAGGCGGAAAACTCCAGTTTCCATTTCTGGTAGATGAAAATACGGGCGATCGACTTTATGAATCGCAAGATATTATTCATCATCTGTTCAAGCACTATGGCAAAACAGGCAAGACACCCAAAAAATATGCTCACTATCCCAAAATTCCGGTGGCTGCAATTGCTGGCACAGTCATCAACGGTTTACGCGGAGGAATGGTGAATCCCAAGATCAAGGATCGGCCAACACCTGAACAGTTACTAGAATTATGGGGTTTTGAGGCCAGTCCTTATACCCGGATCGTACGCGCCGTGTTGAGTGAGCTGGAAGTTCCCTTTATTTTTCACAATGTCGCCAAAGAACGCTGGCAGGATTATGGGCCAGCCAAGTTGCGCTTAAGACCGGGGAAATATGAACCACTACCAGGCGGGAAGCGTGAACATTTATTTGAAATGATGGGAAATAATATTCAGGTTCCTTATCTGGTCGATCCAAATACAGGCGTGAATATGTTTGAATCAGCTGAGATTGTAAAATATTTAAAACAGCAATACGGCGCCGCTTAAAATATTCAGCCTATTAAAACTCTAAAATTGTGCTTAAGAAATGCCATTCACTGCGTAGATGGCATTTTTTTATGCTGGTTTTAAGCAGACGGTATTTAGAATATCCCTATGAGGCTAGAAAGAAATAGCATAAAAATGAAATAAATCATGATTTTTAGAGTTTTTTTGGTTATATTTTACTCTTCAAGGTGACATAACAATAAATATAAGGGGCGTGCTTATGACAGCACTAGAGGCAGTCTTGCCAGTACCTGTATTAATCGTTGAAGATGAGTATGTCATTCAACGACGTTTAAAAATTATATTAACCAATTTGGGCTATAGCGAAGATGTTCTGCTCTTTGCCAATAATCTTAAAGAAGCATATTTCATTTTAAAACAACAGCCGATTTCACTGGCATTGGTCGATTTGGGGCTGCCGGATGGAAGTGGGATTTCGATTATTGAAAAAATTCGCGAAAATGACGTACAAACTCTGATTTTGGTGGTTTCGGCCTGGAGTACGCAGAACAGTTTATTTACCGCAATTCAGGCGGGTGCCACCGGTTATGTATTAAAAGAACGCGATGATGTGGAGGTCACTTTGGCGATCCGCAGTATTTTACGGGGTGGCGCGCCAATTGATCCTTTTATTGCGCGGGAAATTCTCAAGCAGATTTCTATACCTGCTTCATCACCACCAGTCGAACGCAACCACTCGGATGCCGAGCAGGAAGTGCTGACCCATCGGGAAAAAGAAATTCTGTCACTGGTCGCACAAGGCCTGAGTAATCGAGAGATTGCCGAGCAACTTTGTGTGTCACGTTATACCGTCGAAAGTCATATCAAGCATATTTACCGGAAACTGTCCGTCAGTCGGCGTACCAAGGCAGTCAGTACCGCACGGCATTTAGGAATTCTGTGATGCATCCAGCTCGTTCTGGAAGCAGGCAGCGACAGAGATTGCAATGGATCGGTATTTTGCTCTTTTGCTGCTGGCTGTGTTTGCTAAGTGCTATGAGTCAGGCGCAAGACCATTTTCAGGTCAATGATCTCTGTGATGTAAAGATTGACTACATTCAAAAGGTTCAGGTGCAAAATCCTAGCCAGATGCCTGCATCTGGCTGGCAAAGTGTCAGTTTGCCGGATAACTGGCAGCGTAACTGGAAAGATTATCATGGTGGGGCCTGGTATAAAATTGTTTGGGACTGGTCATGCCAAGACAATATTCGTCTTGCAGAACCGATTGCCTTTTCCATTGATTATATTAATTCGGCCGGCGCCGTGTTCCTGAATGGTGATTTACTCTGGTCAGATCAACACCTGCAAGAGCCATTGTCAAAAAGTTGGAATATGCCGCGTTACTGGATTTTGCCCATCAGTGGCTTAAACAAGGGCAGTAATGAAATTCTGGTTTATGTACAGGGTTATAGTTTTCAGAACGCCGGACTGGGTAAAATTGAATTTAATAATGTGCTGGTCAATAGCCAGAAGCATTTAGGCGAAATCTGGGATCGCCGCACGCTGTTTCAGATGAATATGATTTTCTCAGCAATGATTGGGATCATCTGCTTCATTGTCTGGCAATTTCGACGTTCAGAAACCACCTTTGGCTGGCTGGCACTCAGTTCATTCCTATGGATTCTGTTTATTTCCAATATGCTGACCACAGAAAGCTTTCCGTTTCGCTCCAGCATCGCGGCCAGCAAAGCCAATATGCTTTGTTTTATTGCCTATATCCACTGTTTTAGTCTGTATTTGATCCGCTTTTTAAAACAGAGATTTAAATATGTGGAGCGGGGATTTATCCTGATCACGCTTTTATTTGCTCTGCTGATTGTGATGAGTTCCTTGGGTTATCTGGGGCAGGTACTGGGCACAGCATTTATTTTCTATGTGGGATTATTTATAAGCTGTATTATTTATGTGAGCTATCACGCACTTAAAACCCGCAATGGGGAATATCTTTTCTTGATGCTGTGTCTGTGGGGGATTTTGTTATGTGTAATCGTAGATCTGATCATTTTAAGTCAAACGGCAATTAGTGATTTTTCACCTTTATCACCCTATACCTCACCGATTATTACCCTGTTTGTGGTGCTGATTATGGCCACGCGGTTGAATCGTAATGTCAGGAAAATCGAAAAATTTAATAGCCAGTTAGAACGTAAAGTCCAGCAGGTCGGTGCTGATCTGAATAAAAGCCTGAACGATAAACATCAACTGGAGCTGGATAATGTCCGCTTACAGGAGCGGATTAACTTATCGCATGAACTGCATGACGGGCTAGGAGGCTCGATTGTGCGCTCTATGATTCTGGTCGATCAGAGTACTGACAGCATTCCCAACCGACAGTTTCTTTCCATGCTGAAATTGCTCAGAGATGATCTCAGACAAATCATTGATAGTGGTTCGTCTATCGAAAATAAAGTACCGGAAACCCCACTACTCTGGATTGCCCCGGTACGTTATCGTTTTACCCAGTTGCTGGAAGAGATAAATATTGAGGTTGAATGGTTATTTCCAAAAGTCTGGCAGCGTGAACCGACCGCATTGCAATGTTTGACCCTGATTCGGGTGGTCGAAGAAAGTCTGACCAATATCATTAAGCACAGTCAGGCCAGTCAGGCGAAAGTCAGTCTGGAATATTTTCTGCCACATCAACTCACTTTAAGTATTCAGGACAATGGCGTTGGGTTTGATGCTGAAATAGTGCAAAAAAATGGTCTGAGTATTGGGATGCGCAGCATGAAAATGCGGGTCGAACGTATGGGAGGCGTGTTTCAGATTGAGTCTGAGAAAGGGCATACAGTGATTCAGGTCGTATTGGAGCTCTATCAACCCTAATCTTTGCAAATAAAAAGAGGATTATTTAATCCTCTTTTTATTTGGCTTTAGCTTAGAATTAGTCTTGTTCTGCTGGCGGAACCAGCATCAGTACCGCATCATTTAATAATGCCGCGACATCTTCCAGAATATCTTCATCAGCGAAGTTTTCATCTAGCAATATGGTTTCACCATCTGCAAGCTGCTTGAGTTTTGTGCTAAATGCCTCAGAGATTTCAATCCCTTCAGCATTGGCCCAGAACAGAACATCGCCGTCTGCTTCGGTGTAGAGCAGGCGTGAAGCCGGTTCGAGCATCAGGCTATAACCCTGATCCAGTGCTTCTTCCAGATCACCTGTACCGATTTCTTCCGCTTCCGGAAGGTTCTCTGGATATTTGGGTTCTGACATTAAAGTCATAATGGCATCTTCTAAAACATTCGAATTATGCAGTTGCTGCATGATCTGTTCTTTTAGATATTCCAGCTCATTGCCGCTGACTTCACCAATGGCTCCGACTTGGTCACGAATAATATCAACCAGCGGATTGCGTAAACTTTCATTCTCAGAAAATTTATCACCAACACGGTCCATCATGTCGCTCACATTTGGCATACGGAAGCCAAAGGAAAAGGTTAGACAATCATCTTCTGCAACGCCGTAATGCGCCAAACCAGGTGGCACATACAGCAAGTCGCCAGGTGCCAGAACTTCGTCAAAATTCACCTCAATTTCAGGCAATAATTTCAGTGGCTGACCCGGAACCAATGCAGTTTCGGCATCACACATTTGTCCGAGCTGCCAGCGACGATGCCCGTAGCCTTGTACCAGAAAGACATCGTAAAAATCAAAGTGCTTTCCTACAGAGCCGCCTTGAGGTGCATAAGACACCATGATGTCATCGCGGCGCCATTGCGGAATAAACGGGAACTTTTTCCACATTTCCGACAGGTCAAATGAATAATGATCTACCGCCTGAACCAAAAGTGTCCACAGCTTGGGCATTTTCTGAAAATCAGCTTTAAGTAAAGGCGAAGATTTCACGCTCCACTGATTCGGATCGCGATCTTTTTGCTTGATTAAACGCGCAGTGACATGTTCCTCAAGCGCAAGTTCCATCACGTCATCAGGTTCAAGCAGATTGGCGATTTCAGGCATCGCATTACGCACCAGTAACGGTTTTTTTTGCCAGTATTCACTCAAAAATTGTTCAGCGGTGATTCCGCCTAAAACGTCTAAAGGTTGAGACATAGATTACAGCCTGAATTAAGGGGAGATTAAGGAACTAAAATTTTCAATTCACGAAGAATGTGACACAGCTTGATCATCGGCATGCCCATCAAAGTGGTCTGGTCTTGCCCGATCATTTCTTCAAACAGGCTGATGCCGAGGCTTTCACATTTGAAACTGCCGGCACAATGCAGTGGCTGTTCAATCGCGACATAACGTTCAATTTCGGCTTTGGACAGTTTACGGAACTTGACTTTATAGTGCTCGACCAGCGTTCGTTCATAACCAGTAGCCTGCTGTTGCACACTGAGTGCAGTACTGAAATAGACAATCTTGTCCGAATTGGCCTGTAACTGGCGAATGGCTTTTTCAGGGGTTAAAGGTTTGCCAATAAAAATATCTGGTGCGCCTTCACGCCATGCCACCTGATCCGAACCAATCACAATCGCTTCAGGATTTTTCTCAGCAATATATTTGGCTTTCTCAAAAGCCAGCCGCTTGGCCAAATCATCTGCGTGACTTTCACCGCGAGGAGACTCATCGATATCCGGTACTAGAGAAATATAATCAATATGCAGGCGATCCATCAACTCTTTACGGGTTTGGCTGGAGGATGCCAAAATAATCTGTACAGCATTCATTAGACAGCATATTCCTCAAGAATATTTAAAGGTACATAAGACAGCACCGCTTTATGGCAGGCTTGCAGCTTGATCGGGGGCGCTTGACCTGCTTCATAGGCTTCGACCCAACGTGTCACGCAGAGGCACCAGAAATCACCGGGTTGCAGGCCAGGGAAGTCCAGCTCTGGCAAAGGTGTGATCAGGTCATTGCCCACTTTTTGCGAGAAATTGAGAAATTCCGACGTCATCTGCGCGCATACCGTATGCTGCCCCAGATCAGTGGTCGCAGTATGGCAAAAGCCATTGCGGAAATAACCGGTAATCGGATCGAAGCAGCAGCTTGATAAAGGCTCACCTAACACGTTCAAACGGTTAAGATTTGGATCAGGATGTATCGACATAGGCACTGAATCTAAAAGAAGCTTTTTTCTATCATAACAAAACTTTGGCATTCAGAATGTTTTCTGCAAAAGATGCTAACCTTTTTCTGCATAATCATTTAAAATCGGCTGGTTTTAATATCTATAAAGTGAGCTCTACATGAACTTTCAGCGTATGACTGACCTCGATTTAGCAGGTAAACGTGTTCTGATCCGTGAAGATTTAAACGTTCCTGTTAAAAATGGTGTGATCACCAGCGATGCGCGTCTTCGTGCAGCATTGCCAACCATTCAAGCAGCAGTTGAAAAAGGCGCTGCAGTGATGGTGTATTCTCACCTTGGTCGTCCGGTTGAAGGTGAGCCTAAAGCTGAACAATCGCTTGCACCTGTAGCGGCTTACTTGACTGAAGCTTTGGGTCAAGACGTAAAATTATTTACCGACTACCTAGATGGCGTTGAGGTTCAGCCGGGTCAAGTTGTGTTACTTGAGAACTGCCGTTTTAACGTTGGTGAGAAGAAAAACAATCCTGAACTTGCTGCAAAATATGCAGCGCTGTGTGATGTATTCGTGATGGATGCATTCGGTACAGCGCACCGTGCAGAAGCATCGACTGAAGGCGTAGCGCGTCTTGCTAAAGTTGCAGCAGCAGGTCCTTTATTGGCAGCTGAACTTGATGCACTAGGCCGTGCACTTAAGACACCTGAAAAGCCAATGGTGGCAATTGTTGCGGGTTCTAAAGTATCGACTAAACTTGATGTGTTGACTTCACTGTCTGACATCTGCGATCAATTGATCGTGGGTGGTGGTATTGCCAATACTTTCCTTGCTGCGGCAGGCTATAACGTTGGTAAGTCACTGTGTGAAAAAGATCTGATCGATACTGCAAAAGCCATTGCTGCAAAAGTATCAGTGCCACTTCCAACTGACGTTGTGGTTGCCGATGCTTCTGAAATCAACTTTGAAGATTTCCTGGGTTCATTGGCTGCTGCGAAAGCAACTGTGAAAAATGTTGCCGATGTTGCTGATAACGACATGATTCTGGATGTAGGTCCGGAAACTGCGAAAGCATTTGCAGAAATCCTGAAAACCTCTAAAACCATTCTCTGGAATGGCCCGGTGGGTGTGTTTGAAGTCGATCAATTCGGCGAAGGTACCAAAACTTTATCTTTAGCGATTGCTGAATCTGCCGGTTTCTCGATCGCGGGTGGTGGTGACACATTAGCTGCAATCGACAAGTACGAAGTAGCAGATAAAATTGGCTATATTTCTACGGGTGGTGGTGCATTCCTCGAATTCGTTGAAGGTAAAACCCTTCCTGCAGTTGCCGTACTCTTAGAACGTGCTTGATTGCATGTCCTAAGCTAAAAAGCTGGCCAAGTGCCAGCTTTTTTATGTCATTTTTTTGACAATGAAAACTTACCCTTCATGGCTTCGTCATGAAAATGCAATAAATCTGTCATAAGATGCAGAGATTAAATCACCAAATGATGAGATCACGTGATGAAAAAACAGTTAACTTTGGCAGCTTTATTCGCTGCATCATTGGCACTGACTGCATGTGCGAAACAGGAAAATGCACCGGTCGCTGAAACAGAAAGCTCGGCAGCAGTAGCCAATGAGACTATAACGCCAGAGCAGCAAGCAGCCATTGATGCTATTGACCAGCCAGTTTTAGATGAAAAAAATACCGATATTCCAGCTGAAATTGCCAATGCGCCAGCAGATGAAGCAACTGCAGACCAGTCAGTTACAGCGACTTCTGAGCCTGTAGCACCTTAATCCAGTGCATGTGAGATAAAATCCCTGCAAAAGCAGGGATTTTTTTTAAATAGTGTTATTTGTTGCTGAATTGAAACCTTTGAACATGTAGAATATGTGGCATTCACTGGGAGGATATTATGGCTCTTATTTCATTGCGCCAGCTCTTGGATCACGCCGGCGAACATGCTTACGGCGTACCAGCATTTAACGTAAACAACTTAGAACAAATGCGTGCAATTATGCTTGCAGCAGATGCAACCAATTCACCTGTTATCGTACAAGCATCTGCGGGTGCGCGTAAATATGCAGGCGCTCCGTTCTTGCGTCACCTGATTTTGGCTGCAATTGAAGAATGGCCACATATTCCAGTGGTAATGCACCAAGACCACGGAACCAGCCCTGACATTTGCCAACGTTCAATCCAGCTCGGCTTTTCATCAGTGATGATGGACGGCTCACTTGGTGAAGATGGCAAAACCCCAACTTCATACGAATACAACGTTGATGTGACTCGTCGTACGGTTCAAATGGCACATGCATGTGGCGTTTCTGTAGAAGGTGAGATCGGTTGTTTAGGTAGCCTTGAAACAGGTATGGCGGGTGAAGAAGATGGCGTGGGCGCAGAAGGCGTACTGGATCATTCTCAACTCCTGACTTCAGTTGAAGAAGCACGTAGTTTCGTTGCAGATACCAATGTGGATGCGCTGGCGATTGCTGTAGGTACTTCACACGGTGCGTACAAATTTACGCGTCCACCTACAGGCGATATTCTGGCGATTGACCGCATTAAAGAAATTCATGCGGCACTTCCAAATACGCATTTGGTTATGCACGGTTCAAGCTCTGTGCCACAAGAGTGGTTGGCAGTAATTAACCAGTATGGCGGCGACATCAAGGAAACTTATGGTGTTCCGGTTGAGCAGCTGGTTGAAGCGATCAAACATGGCGTGCGTAAAATCAACATCGATACTGACTTGCGTTTAGCATCTACAGGTGCAATGCGTCGTATGATGGCAGAAAAACCAAGCGAATTCGATCCTCGTAAATTCTTCAGCGCAACGGTTGATGCCATGAAGCAAATCTGTATCGATCGTTATGAAGCATTTGGTACTGCCGGTAATGCAGACAAGATTCGCCCAATTTCTTTAGAGAAAATGGTGTCGTACTATAATAAATAATTCCCAGTGAATCATTTATAGAAAAAGCCCACAGCGAATGTGGGCTTTTTTGTAGACTGATAAATACCAAGAATAAGAGCAGCATATGGAACTGATTTTCGCAGCAGCGCTGTGTAGCGTTGTGGTCTCAATATTATTAAAAGTCGCCAAAAACAGAGGGCTGAGTCCGATCCACATGATTAGCTGGAATTATGCCACCGCCAGCTTGTTGTGCTTTTTCTGGTTTAAGCCGGATATCCAGCATATTTCGCCAAGCCAGACACCATGGTTCCTCATTCTGGCATTGGGTATTTTGCTTCCGAGCGTATTTCTGTTGCTGGCCAAAGCCTTGGAAAGCGCTGGAATTTTAAAAACAGAAATCGCCCAGCGGCTTTCTGTAGTCTTGTCACTGGCGGCGGCTTATTTTATTTTTCAGGAACAGTTTAATCAGCTGAAAATACTCGGGATCGCTTTAGGTATTGGCGCAGTGCTGTGTATTTTATTTTCACATCGGCAAGGATCAGGACAGGGCAGTCAGGGCATGTTGTATCTGGGGCTGGTCTGGGTGGGTTATGCACTGATTGATGTATTATTAAAATATACAACCAGTTTAGGTTTGCAGTTCGCCGTTGCACTCAATCTGATGTTTATTTGCGCTCTGATCATGTCGATGGGCTATCTACTACTTAAATATAAAAGCTTGGGGTCGATACAGAATATCGGCGCTGGTCTGTTATTGGGTGTGCTGAATTTTGCCAATATTGCGTTTTATGTCAAAGCTCATATGCTGCTCAAGGATTCGCCGGCAATTGTCTTTGCTGGCATGAATATTCTGGTGGTGGTATTTGGAGTCATTGCAGGTCTGATGTTCTTTAAAGAGCGACTCAAACCTGCAAGTGCCGCGGGTTTACTGCTAGGTCTCACTAGTGTGATTTGCCTAGCTTATGCAATGTCTGTTTGACATAAGACGATGCAAATTCAATCGGATGTCGCAGCAGGTCGCCTGCCTCGGCCAGTCCAAGCAGTAAACCCGCCTGTTGGCAGTCAGGACAGTGCGGATAACGATGCTGTTGATCTTTATAGTGTTGGAGATAAATTTTATCGCAATGATGGCATGCAAATTTCAGGGATTTGGAGGTAAGGAGCGACATAGATGACCTCTATTGTTATTCTATTGGATGACAATTAAATAAAGCAAAAAATAGGCCCGAACTGATATGGAAAGGGGCGCCTGGCCCCTTTTATAGCATAAAATCCTTACAGTTTGGTGAAAATGTCTTCAGCAGGTAGACGTGATTTCGGCAGTTTGGCATTGAAGTCATTTTCACTGCGATAACCCAAAGTCAGCAAGACAGAGGGAATTAAACCCTGTTCTGCGAGTTGTAATTCTTCACTAATTATCTCTTCATCAAAGCCGCCAATTGGTGTGGCATCGACACCTTCAATTCCGGCAGCCAACAGCATCTGACCGAGCGCAATAAAGGTCTGATTTTCAGCCCAGCGCTGAATATCACCTTTTTCATTACGATAATAATGAATATAGCCTGCACGGGTATTTTTCTGGCCTTCTTTGGCCGATTCATCTTTAAAACGCCCGCTGAGATCATCGCGATTCAGTAAGTTTTCCAGATGCAGCTCATTAATATCGGCTTTGGTGCAAAATAAAATAGTATGTGAAGAATCCAGAACTTTGGGTGCATTGTAGGCATAAGTACCGATCAAAGCTTTGGCAATGCGCTGTTTGGTGGCATCATGATCGGCAATAAAAAAATGCCAAGGCTGAATATTGATCGAAGAAGGTGCAAAACGCAAAACTTCTAATAAACGTTCAAACTGGGCTGCCGGGATTTTCTTGCTAGGATCATAGGCTTTGGTGGCATAGCGGGTCTGTGTGATCTTGAGTAAATCCATCAATGGACTCCAATTTTTTTAAATAAAATGAGGGTAGATGCTCTGGATCTATAAAATTTTCAGATCTGGAGATTATTACAATAAAACAGCATCAGGCAAAGTCTGTTGTTTAATGATCTTGATATAGATTCAAGCAAAACTTAGTGTTGAATCAGATGAAAACCCGGTTTTTGTCTATTGGCATTTTTTAGCAAGAAGCGTGGAAGAGTAAGTATCGCCGGCAATGTGCAAATGGGGCAGTGAATGCGGTTTACAATTATTTTAAAGATAAACTGAAGACCTGGCAGCAAATCGCGTGGTGGATTGGACTGTAAAATGCCGGAAATGAATCTGAGTTAATAGGCTGTAGAGATTTTTATTTTCTATCAGGAATAATCTGGTTATTTAAATCCAAGTGAATGTTAATGAACCGCTACAAAGAGGAACAATTTGTACGAAAAACAGCTTAGAGAATAGCGCTGATAAAGTGTGCAAAATAATTATTTAAAAGAATAGGGTTAATCTTTATTTGTAATGACAATGTATGTTTGCTTTCTATTAAATAAGCATGTATACTTATAGATACTTCGAGCGGGTATAGTTCCCGCTTTTATTATTTCTAGCTAATTGTGATTCACTTTTGGTTCAAGCTTGAGCTTGAATAACATCTAGTAACTACAGAATTATTATACAAATTTGGTTTTCTTAATCTCTTTGTACAGTCACAAAAAGCTCATTTTATGAGTAAATATTTTGAATATATTAAATGAATGGCATACTGCTACAGCCGTAAATGGTGGCGAAATTAATGTTAAACTGGTTCCTTTAAAGCGTAAGCAAAACACTCAGGATGGTTTTATCTGGGTAGAAGTTGGAAAAATGATCCAGCTACAAACAGGTGAAGAAATTCTGTTTAACCTTGATGGTAAAAGTTTCTATACCGGTGTGAATAAGCTTTATCGTCTGTGCTAAGCAAACACATATCTTAAAAAAAGTGGCCGATTAATATCGCCACTTTTTTAGTTTTAGGGTCTCGAAATCTTGGTTTTCCTGAATTTCCAGTATCTCGGCACTGTCTTCCTTCCAGTCACCCAGTACGATTCTTTTTTTCTGACCTAGCGGATGAATGGCTGCGCGATGCGTATGGCCATGGATCAATACGTCAACGTCTTGTAATGCCAGCTCAACGGCCTGATCATTAACATCCATCACTTCATAGCTTTTAAACTGCTGCGCCTGATGACTTTGCTGACGAAAGCCATTGGCTAATTTTTTACGGAAAGACAGCGGTGTACGCTTTAATAAGCCTAGCAGAAGTGGATGCCGGATAATCTTTTTAAAGCGCTGATAAGCGATGTCATCGGTACACAGTGCATCACCATGTTCCAGGCGAAAACGTGTTCTTGCAATGTTCAGTTGGTCTATCTCAGGAAGCAGCTTTCCGCCAAATTGAGCTAAAAACTTGCTGCCGAGAACAAAATCCCGGTTGCCTGCCTGAAAATATACCTGATTGCCAGCCTGAATAAACTGTTTTAAGGCAGTGATAATTTCGTCCAGCCATGGGGCTGTATAGTCATCACCGATCCAGGCATTGAACCAGTCACCCAAAATATACAATCGGGTATTTTGATCTTGATATTCGGTCAATAAATCTAAAAACCCCCGAACAAGTCGAGGGTGATCAGGTGACAAATGTAAATCTGAGATAAACAGATAGGTCACGAATCTTTTCCTTTTATTCCTCTCTAGATCCCTCATTTATATGAGGGATTTTCCATTACACCGTTTTAAAGCATCGCTTTAAAACTCATAAAGAACGGAGAGGACGTTTTTTATTCAGAAATGATTTTTGCAGACTCAATAACCACATTTTCTAGTGGAACATCAGCGTGGTAGCCACGGTTGCCAGTACGAACGCCTTTAATTTCGTTGACAATGTCCATGCCGTCAGTCACTTTACCAAATACTGCATAACCCCAACCTTGTGCTGTTTTACCAGAATGGTTAAGGAATGCGTTGTTGCCAACGTTAATGAAGAATTGAGCAGATGCAGAATGTGGAGCTTGCGTACGCGCCATGGCAATTGTGCCCAAATCGTTAGTTAAGCCATTGTCTGCTTCATTTTCGATTGCATCACGGGTCGCTTTTTCTTTGAAGTTTTCATCCATACCACCACCCTGGATCATGAAACCATCAATCACACGGTGGAAAATTACGCCGTCATAAAAACCGTCACGCACATATTCTAAAAAGTTAGCCACTGTTTTAGGTGCTTTTTCAGCATTGAGTTCAAGAACAATACGACCTTTATTGGTGTTTAATTCGACTTGAGGAAAACTCATTGTGTAATCTCCTAATCATGGACGAGTGCCATGGTTTTTTCTGAATGAGTGAAGCATAAGCAAACTACAATCGACTAGGCAAGTAAAAACATTATTTTCTTTGTTAAAAGCATAAAAATAGTACCTTATTTATACGTTGATTTATCAAGGCATTTCAGATATTGCCCTATCAGGCACCCTATTTTGAATTGGCGTAAATTAATGATTTTACTGCTTGTACAGGCACTGATATTTTAGTTTCAGGCAACTCGCCGTATTTTCATTTTTTAAAATGGGTGAATTGAAATCAAATACCATAGTTAGCGGTTGAGAGATTATTCACCTCTAGTTAAACTAAGGAACTTTGATAATGAATATGCGTACAACCTGTGCGATTAAATATTCGTTAATCCCTTTTTAACTTTAGAAGTGAATGATTGATCATGAAGCCAAATGATGTTGTGACATCTCTGCCCGAGAACCCGACCCAAAAGAACAATGCAGTCGATTCAGTGCAGCAGCAAGAACAACAACCGGGCTTGGACTTTGTACGTCAGGTCATTACGGATGATTTAGCCGCTGGTCGTACCCAACAGATCGTCACGCGTTTTCCGCCTGAGCCAAATGGCTACTTACATATTGGCCATGTGAAAGCAATTTGCTTGAACTTTGGGATTGCTGAAGAATTCCAGGGGGTGTGTAATCTTCGTTTTGATGATACCAATCCGGATGCTGAAGAACAGGAATATGTTGATGGTATTGCCAATGATGTGAAATGGTTGGGCTTCCAGTGGGAGGGCGAGCCGCGCTATGCATCGAGCTATTTTGATCAACTTTATACATGGGCGGTTCAGCTGATTGAACAGGGTGATGCCTATGTGGATTTACAAAGCCCCGAAGACATCCGTTTAAACCGCGGTAATTTTGTCGAGCCGGGTAAGAACTCGCCACAACGTGATGCAACTGTTGCAGAGAATCTGGAACGTTTTGAGAAGATGCGTAGCGGCGAATATGCTGAAGGTCAGGCTGTTTTACGCGCTAAAATCGATATGACCTCACCGAACGTACATATGCGTGATCCGATCTTGTATCGTATTTTGCATTCAGCGCACCATCAGACGGGCGATACATGGAAAATTTATCCAATGTACGACTATGCGCATCCATTGTCTGATGCGATTGAAGGCATTACCCACTCGCTTTGTACATTAGAGTTCCAGGATCACCGTCCGTTCTATGACTGGGTGGTGGCAAAGGTTAAATCACCATCTGTGCCACGTCAGTACGAATCTAGCCGTTTGAATGTGGATTACACTATCACCTCGAAACGTAAATTACGTAAACTGGTTGAAGGTGCTTATGTGAATGGTTGGGACGATCCACGTATGCCAACTGTAGTCGGTATGCGTCGCCGTGGTTTTACACCTGAAGGTCTGCGTGATTTCTGCCAGCGTGTCGGTGTATCGAAAGTGGATGGTAGTATTGTCGATGTCGCGATGCTGGAATATTGCATCCGCCAGTCTCTGGAAAATACCGCAGCGCGTGGTATGGCCGTGTTAAATCCACTGAAAGTGACCTTAAGCAACTTGCCAGCCGATATGGATCTGACCCATTCACGTCATCCGAACGTGGACATGGGCGAACGCGTGATTCCTTTAACCACTGAGCTGTTTATTGACCGTAAAGACTTTGAGGAAGAACCACCAAAAGGCTTTAAACGTCTGATTCCAGGTGGTGAAGTACGTTTACGTCATGCCTATGTGATCAAATGTGATGAAGTCATTAAAGATGAAAATGGTGAAGTGGTTGAGCTGAAATGTTCGATTGATCCTGAAACTTTGGGTAAGAACCCTGAAGGCCGCAAGGTGAAAGGCGTGGTTCACTGGGTATCTGCGACTAAAGGTGTGCCTGCCGAAGTCCGTATTTATGAACGTCTGTTCACTGAGTCGGATCCTGAAGTGGGTGATGACTTCCTGGCCAACCTGAACCCTGAATCATTAAAGGTGGTTCAAGCCGTGATTGAGCCGGCATTGGCGCAAGCTCAACCGGAAGATCGCTTCCAGTTTGAGCGTGAAGGTTACTTCGTTGCCGATCAATACGATCATAATAGCAAGAAACCAGTATTTAACCGTATTCTTGACTTGAAAGATAGTTTCAAGCCAGGCAAATAATCAGGTTTAAATCAGATATTAAAAGCCCAACTTCGGTTGGGCTTTTTCAATACAGCAGGGAAAATGCCATGATTGTGCGTGATAAAAACAATAGTATCGGTTTACTGTTTGCCTGGCAGGGCACAATTTTGCCTAAGGTATTGCCGGCTTTAGTCTTGGTGGTCTTTATTTCCGGCCTACTGGTCTATTTGAGTCAGGCACATTTTGTGAATCTTCCTGCCGTACCCGCAATCGGCTTTACCATTTTTGGTGTGATTCTTTCGATCTTTCTCAGCTTTAGAAATACGGCATGTTATGAGCGCTGGTGGGAAGGGCGCAAGCTCTGGGGAGCGCTAATCGCCACCACACGTCATTTATGCCGGGACAGCCATGTGCTGGATGATCAGACCCGCGAGGTCTTGTTATATCGCATGATGCTGTTTAGCCATCTGTTGCGTGACCGGCTCAGACAGCAAGTACAAAGTATTCAGCATTACCAAACAACCACGCATTTTGAAAATATGGCATTCGATCAGTTGCTCGTGCAAATCAATCCTTCACAATGGGTGCTGGAACAGATGCAAAAGGAGTTGGTTCAGCAATATAAGCAGGGCAACATCAGCGATATTATTTATAACAATTTGAATCAGCATACTGTGGCCTTGGGCAATATTCAGGCCGGTTGTGACCGGATACTGTCGACGCCATTGCCATTTTCTTATTCGGTACTGTTACATCGTGCAGTGTATTCGTTCTGTTTTATTTTGCCTTTTAGTTTGCAGGCCAATCTGGGCCTGTGGACGCCGATTCTGGTCGGGTTGATTGCTTATATGCTCTTAGGCCTAGATGAGCTCAGTGCTGAGCTAGAAGAGCCTTTTGGGCTACAGGATAATGATCTGCCACTCGATTCAATGGTACGACTGGTAGAACGGGAAACCTTAAGCTCTTTGGGTAAAGGTTTACCTGAAGCGATTCAGGCCAAAAAAGGTTATTTAACCTGATCTGTTCCTTTTAATATCAAAGTTTAAACCCGAACTCAAAATTTCTTACTAACAAAAAATCATCGGCAGGCTGAGCTTTAAATTAACGATGTTTAAGATTAGTCAGGTCTGACACTTTCGTTTTAGCCTGATCTTGCAATTCACGGTATTGTTGCAAACGCAGATTGGCTTTATCTCTAAGCTTCTTCTTGATGTACAAGGCCAAGGCAAAACTCGTCGTGGTCAGAGTCAGAAACATGCTGTTCATGAAGCTCATCATCGAGCTGATATAACCAATCGTGGTCAGGCGATTCATCATATAGATCACTTGCGGGCTGCTTTCTACGCCAGTAATCGCCCAAGTACACAGATGTTCGCAATTATTGATAATTAAATGATAATTATTTTCATGCATTCTGGAACGCATGCGACGCACAACTTTACGGCCTTTATATTTCGCCGAGTCATAATGTTGCACATGAATCGCTTTGCCATGACTGAATTTTTCAATAGAGGTTATTTCAATGGGGCGTTTCTTGAATAAATGTGCAAAGCCCGAATAATGAATAACACGACCACGTCCAGCGTATATCCCATGATGGGTATAACCGAAATGTTTAACCATAAGATGTGCTCCTATGGGAAACCGTTTAGTCTGTTGCATATCAGAATTAAGCCATTTAAAAAAGCATTGTAGTTTAATAGCAAGTGTACTGCCTTTTGCTAAATTAATCGACGCTTTGCTTGAGTTTAGGCAGACAAGCAATAGGCGTATGCAGCAAGTGACTTGATCACCTGTATGGCAGAATTCAGATGAACATCTGTTCAGTAACACCTATAAATAGCCTAAGCTAACTTTTACATTTCAATAAAATCAGAAAAAGTGAGAGGAAGAAGTGTTCAGATTTATTACCAATTACTCAACAGAAGGCAGAAGGTTGTGTAGTCGGATTTATACAATTGAACTCTCTAAGTTTGGTTCTTCTTCAATGTAATTAAAGCGACAGATATAAAAAAAGCACCTGGTTACACAAGTGCTTTTTTTGATCAGGCTAGAGCCTTTGCCGATTACTGCAAGGGCAAGTGTTGAAGTTCATTCAGTTCCTTACGGCTATAGCCGCGTGATACAAGAACCTTTTTGATTCCGATGATGATCTCTTCATCAGTTGCTTTAGACAAAGCTTCAAGAAGCTGTTCATTTGTCTTGAAAGAGCAATCATTTTCTACACAAGCAATCTGATTCTTGTGTTCATTGTGTTGTTCCACAGAAAACAACTTTTGCCAAAAACTCATAGAGCCTTCATACAACAACCTAACATAGAGTGAAATATAGCCAATTAAATAAATAAAGCAATAGGACCTATGTGATAAAAGCAGCAGTTAGTCTTTAAAATTTCCGATTGAAGCTCAAAGAGCTAACGATATTTTTAGCTGTACAAATGATAATTTGTTATTAAGTTAATGATTTAAGATATAAAAAAAGGAATTTCGAAAAACTCCTTTTTTGTAACAAGAAAATAAATTGAAACAAATTCTTTATCTTCTTTCTAACAATACGCCCGTTTCTACATGGTGTGTATATGGAAATTGATCAAACATAGCGAATTTGCTGATTTTATGGGTTTGAGACAACTGTTTCAGATTGTCATGCAATGTGTCTGGATTGCAAGAAATATAAATAATGCGTTGGAAGCGCTGTAATAGTTTAAGCGTTTCATCATCAATACCGGCACGCGGTGGATCGACAAATACCGTATCAAAGTCATAAGTCGCAAGATCAATATTGGCTTCTTGCAGGCGGCGGAACACACGCTCGCCGTTGTAAGCTTGGGTGAACTCTTCTGCAGAAAGACGCGCGACCTGAATATTCTCAATCTGGTTTTGCTCAATATTCCACTCAGCCGCATAGACTGAAGATTTGGCTAACTCGGTTGCCAGAACACGGCGGAACTTGGTCGAGAGTGGCAGGGTAAAGTTACCATTACCACAATATAATTCCAGCAAATCTTGATCAGATTGCTCTGCCGCATCACATGCCCATTCCAGCATGTTTTGGCAGACTTGGGCATTCGGCTGGGTAAAGCTGCTTTCGATCTGTTTGTATTGATAGGTACGATCAAAAACAGAAAGTTCTTCCACCACATATTCATCAGACAGGACAAACTTCTGTCCACGGCTGCGGCCAATTAACTTGATATTTAACTGTTCTGCCAGTGCTTTGGCTGCCGGTTCCCAGCTTTCATCCAATTTACGATGATAAATCAGAGAAACCAGAACCTGACCACTTAAGGTCGCCAGAAAATGTACTTCAAACAGACGTGTCGATAATACTGGATCTGCTTTGAGCGCTTGCAGTAATTTAGGCATCAACTGATTGATACTGAGGTCTGCAACCGGAAATTCATCAATGCGGATGACTTTTTTCTGTTGATCTTCATTGCGCTCGAACATGGCATAGAACATGTCATCCTCAGTATGCCAGATCCGAAATTCAGCACGCATGCGGAAATATTTTTCAGGAGACTGGAATACTTCGAGGGCAGGTGGTTGATATTCGGCAAACTGAGCGCTGATGCGTTCAATTTTGGCATCGAGTTGTTGCTGATAAGATGAAGTCATATGCAGTAAGAAGTCGCAAATATTTTAAAGCGCAAATGGTAGCAAATAATTGCTGATCTGCCTAAGCCTATTGTGGCTGAGCGGCTTTAAAAACTGCATAAAAAAGACCAAACCCTCTGAGGAGAAAAATTTGGCCGTAAAGAGGAAATCATGAACAGAAAAATGACAAGATGATTCGATTAATTTAGAGATGACTCATCGTCATCAAACTGGCATTGCCACCGGCTGCTGCCGTATTGATGCTAATGGCCCGTTCAAGCACCAATCGCTCCACCGGAATGTCATGATTGCCTGAGTTTAAATGCGTGATTCCTACAATGGGGCCTTTTCGAGCCGCAATACGCTTCTGTAAATCAATCAATTCCGCAGCATCACCATGATGTAATACAGCATCAAATTCCCCACTTTCAATGTCTTGAATCACTTTGAATCGGGCAGCAACTGCTTTTGGCATTGTTTGTAGATATTTCAGCACAAAAGTATTTTCAGCCAATACTGCAGGGCGACTGCCGACCGATAAAATGGCCAAAATTTGCTGAATCTGGTCTTGCTCGGTGTGCGCCAAAGATAGAACACTTTCACGTGGCAGGATCATGTACTGGTTTTCTTCGCCGGTTGGACCTTGCAAACTAAAGCTTTGTCCGGTCGCAATCTGGCTGGGTGCTTTTAAGGAGATTGTGGGGAAAGTTTTAGAGGCCCAAGCCTTAAATTCCTGGACTGGTTTGTGTTCAATAGGGGCTTGATCAGATCGCATGGCATAAGGCTGCGCCAGTTTCTTCTCGGAAAGCTGCTGCATTAAACGGTAGATGTAAAGCGGCCCACCAGCTTTAGGGCCAGTACCGGACAAGCCTTCACCACCGAAAGGCTGAACACCCACAACTGCACCGACGATATTACGGTTGATATACAAGTTACCGACTTCTGCTCGCGCAATCACGGTTTGTATGGTTTCATCAATACGTGTGTGTAAGCCCATGGTCAGACCATAGCCTTTGCTGTTGATCTGTTCCAATAACTGTTCCAGTTCACCATATTTATAGCTGATCAGATGCAGCACCGGACCAAAGACTTCACGCTCCAGATCGTTCAGGTTTGGAAGTTCAATCAATGTTGGCGGAATAAAGGTGCCTTGGGTTAATTCAGTCTCATCTTGGTCAAACATCAGTTGATGGACTTTGTGACCTTTGCTGCGCATCTGCTGAATATGCGTCTGAATATTTTGCTGGGCCTCAAGATCAATCACCGGACCAATATCGGTTTTTAATAAAATCGGATTGCCGACTCTTAACTGCTGCATGGCACCTTTGAGCATCGTGCGCACAGCATCCAGGTTATCTTCTTGCACACAGAGCACACGCAAAGCAGAACAACGCTGGCCGGCACTGTCATAGGCAGAATTAACCACATCAAGCACCACTTGCTCAGTTAATGCAGATGAATCGACAATCATGGCATTTTGACCGCCGGTTTCAGCAATCAGGGTCACACTTTCGCCAAACTGGTTCAGACGTTCTGCTACAGTTTTTTGCAGAATATGAGCGACCTCGGTTGAGCCGGTAAACATGATACCCTGAATGCGTGAATCTGCACTGAGCTGCGCACCAATGCTTTCACCTTGACCCGGCAAGAGCTGTAAGACGTCTTGCGGAATGCCCGCTTCCCATAAAATCTGCACCGCTTGTGCAGCAATCAGCGGGGTCTGTTCTGCCGGTTTGGCGATGACGGTATTGCCCGCGACCAGCGCTGCTGAAATCTGGCCGGTAAAAATTGCCAACGGGAAGTTCCATGGACTGATACACAGCACGGTACCCAAAGGTTGAATCTGTGTATTTTCAGCTAAATCCAACATCTGACCGGCATAGTAGCGCAAGAAATCTACCGCCTCCCGGACCTCGGCAATGGCATTGGCATAGGTTTTGCCAGCTTCACGGGACAGAATCACCATCAGTGTCAGCAAACGCTGTTCCATCAGATCCGCGGCTTTATTTAAGCAGGCTGCTCGCTCATTTTTTGGCAAATTGGCCCAGAAACCTTGTGCATTGACAGCTTGCGTTAAGGCAATTTCAGCCTGTTCCTGAGTCGCTTCATAGACTGTACCGACTACATCCTGATGTTGTGCCGGATTGATGATTTGCACTGCATTGCTGGTATCGCTCACTGTAAACGCCGTTCCCATGGCTGCTGCCTGAAATTGTGTGTTTTTCAGGCTGGCAGCGACTTCATTTAAGGCGCTCAGCTCTGCATCATTGGCGAGATCCAGACCCGATGAGTTAATACGTGTGCCATACAGATCTTGCGGATAAGGAATATGCGGATGCTTGGCACCGATCACGACTTCCTGTTGTGCAGCTTTTAAAATCGTTTGCTGCGGATTTTCAATCAGATCTTCGATATTTAGGGTTTTGTCGGCAATCCGGTTGACGAAAGACGTATTTGCGCCATTTTCCAGCAAACGACGCACCAGATAAGCCAACAAGGTTTCATGATTGCCGACTGGGGCATAAATGCGGCATGGTACACCGAGCTTATTCGCCGATTTGTCGCCAACCACATTTTCATACAAAGGTTCGCCCATGCCATGCAGACACTGGAATTCATATTGACCCGCATAATACTGCTCAGGTTGCGCCAGTTGATAAATCGTGGCCACGGTTTGCGCATTATGGGTGGCAAATTGCGGATAGATATAATCCGGTTCAGCCAATAATTTGCGCGCACAGGCGATATAAGACAGATCGGTATGCACCTTACGAGTGAATACCGGATAGTCCGACATGCCTTCAATCTGTGCTTTCTTGATCTCGCTGTCCCAATAGGCACCTTTGACCAGACGAATCATCAGGCGTTTCTGACTACGTTTGGCCAGATCAACAATATAATCTACCACATAGAAACAGCGTTTTTGATAGGCTTGGATCACAAAGCCAATGCCTTTCCAGTCTTGTAATTGCGGCTCAAAACACAGGCGTTCAAGCAGTTGCAAGGAAATTTCCAGACGATCAGTTTCTTCGGCATCAATGTTTAAACCGATATTGTACTGTTTCGCCAAGACCGCGAGTTTAAGCATTTTTCCATACAGTTCATCATGTACCCGATCGACCTGTGCGCGCTGATAACGCGGATGCAGGGCAGAGAGTTTGATGGAAATGCCCGGGCCATCATAAACGTCTTTATCCTGCGAGGCTTGTCCGATGGCATGAATCGCTTGCTGATAATCCTGATAATAGCGTTCCGCATCCGGATCGGTCAGTGCTGCTTCACCAAGCATGTCATAGGAATAACGAAAGCCTTTTTCTTCCAGACGTTCTGCATTTTTCAGCGCCTCATCAATGGTTTCACCCGTCACAAACTGTTCGCCCATCATGCGCATGGCAACATCGACGGCCTTACGGATAATGCCGCGACCACTGCGCGCCAACAGGCCGGTTAATAAACTGGACAGGCTTTTTTGCTGTGGGGTTTCCATTAATTTACCCGTCAGCATCAAGCCCCAGGCTGCGGCATTGACAAACATCAGCTGGCTTTGACCGAGATGTTCTTTCCAGTTGCCCTGATTGATCTTGTCGCGGATCAGCAGGTCACGCGTGGCTTTGTCTGGAATACGCAGCAAGGCTTCGGCCAGACACATCAGGGCAATGCCTTCCTGAGAAGATAGGGAAAATTCCTGTAATAATCCTTGTACGATGCCCGCTTTACCGCCTGAATTTTTACGTTCACGCAAGGAATGCGCCAGATCAAAGGCAAGCGCTTGAATCTTGTCGCTGAGTTCGGAGGAAATTTCACTATGCAGCAAGAGTTCTTCGACGCATTCAGTTTCCGCACGGCGCCATGCAGTGTTGATACGTTGTTCGTATTCATTTTTATCTTTGAATTCGGCGATATAATTTGGCTGCTTCATGGCATCTGAACCATAGGTGGGGCTTAGTGTGGTCGGCATAGTGACATCCTGTACTGCTGCAATCAGATCTAGCGGGGCTAACGAGTTTTAATCTATAATCACAGAATATTTGACGAATATCTCACTATAGTTTTTACATTTTTTAGAGAATAATTCTAATGCAGCCTCCTTATTTAAGCCTAGACCGTATAGATATTCGTATCCTGAGTTTATTACAATCCGATGCCAAATTATCCAATATTAAACTGGCTGAACTGGTAAATTTATCGCCGACCGCGGCACTGGCGCGGGTGCAGAAACTGAGCAAAGAAGGCTATATTCTGGGCTACGAAGCCCGTCTGAATCCAAATCTGCTCAATAACGCTTTTGTGGTTTTTGTAGAGATTTTACTGGATAAAACCACACCGAATGTTTTAGATGAGTTTTCCCATGCAGTCCGGCAGATTCCAGAAATTATTGAATGTCATATGATCAGTGGTGGTTTCGATTTCGTGGTAAAAATCCGCTGCGCCAATATGGATGAATTCCGTAAAATTTCCGGGCAAATCTTGTGGCAACTGCCCGGGATCAAGGAAACACGCAGTTATCCGGTGATGGAGGTGATTAAAGAAAGTCAGCAGATCCATCTAAAAATACCGGGAAAATCTAAATAATTTGTAGCTTATTAACGACTAATCTAAAAAACAATAAAAGGGACGTGAAAGTCCCTTTTATTGTATTGAATATCCAGACTATTTTTTCATTTCAGCCATTTCTTTTTGATATTCAGCTTTGGCCATTTCAAAACGATGTACCACATCATCACTCGGTGCCTTATCCAGTAAGCTGACAATCACGATACTCAGGGTAGCCAGAATAAAACCGGGAATAATCTCGTACAGGCCGGTATCACCCATATAGTTTTTCCAGACGATTACCGTCACCGCACCGACCAGCATGCCGACAATCGCGCCGTTGAGGGTCATACGCTTCCAGAACAGAGACAAGATAATCAAGGGGCCAAATGCTGCACCAAAGCCTGCCCAGGCATAAGCCACCAGACCTAAAACCTTGCTGTTCGGATTAATCGCCAAGGCAATCGCAATTAACGCAATCACTAAAACCATAGCACGACCGACCCAGATCAGTTCTTTTTGTGAGGCATTTTTGCGCAGGAAGCTCTTGTATAAATCTTCAGTCAGGGTGGTTGAACAGACCAGAAGCTGACAGCTCAAGGTGCTCATAATCGCCGCCAAGATAGCTGCAAGTACGATGCCAGCGATCCATGGATTAAACAGGATTTTAGTCAATTCCATAAACACGGTTTCAGGGTTCTGGTTCACCACCGAGGCGAATGTTGGATTAACGGTGAAATAGGCAATCCCGATATAACCAGCTGCCACTGCGCCGCCTAGACACAGAATCATCCAGGTCATGCCAATACGGCGTGCAGCAGGAATGGTCTTCACTGAATCTGCTGCCATGAAGCGCACCAGAATATGCGGTTGACCAAAATAACCCAAACCCCAGGCCAGACTGGAAATAATCGCCACCACGCTTAAGCCTTCAAGCATACTGGACGCATGTGGACGGGCAGATTCAAGGATGACACTCACTTGCTGGCTATTGTCACCCAAGGCCAGGAAGGTAATGATCGGGGTCAGCAACAGTGCAAAGATCATCAAACCGGCCTGAAACGTATCCGTCCAGCTGATCGCCAGAAAACCACCAATACACACATATAAAATTGTCGCCATCGCACCGATGATAAGCGCCGTGGTGTAATTCCAGCCGAACAGGCTTTCAAACAGGCGTGCACCTGCGACCATGCCCGAGGCACAATAAATTGCAAAGAACACCAGAATCACCAAGGCAGACAAGACCCGTAAAATGCGTTTGCGGTCGGAAAAACGGCTGGTGAAATAATCTGGCAGGGTCAGGGCGTTATTCTGGTATTCGGTATGCGCCCGTAGACGACCTGCCACCAGTAACCAGTTTAGCCACGCTCCGATAATCAGGCCGATGGCAATCCAGGCTTCTGACAGGCCAGACAGGTAAATTGCGCCCGGAAGACCCATCAGCAGCCAGCCACTCATATCTGATGCACCTGCGGAAAGAGCTGTAACGACACTGCCCAGACTACGTCCACCTAAAATATATTCATCAAAATTGGAGGTTGCACGGTAAGCATATAAACCGATTGCAATCATGGCGATAATATAAAACATGAAGGTAATCAGGGTCGGATTTAAATAAGTCATAGGCAGGGCATCCTGTAAATATGGAAACCATCGTTCCAGATGATTTTTTGTACGGAGATCACAAGGCAGTGATTCAAGCACGGTTTAAAAATTACACTCTGTAACATTTACACAGCCTTTATGTATGTTTATTGTAAATACCAATTTAACTAGATGGAACTTAAGGAAAGTTAAGCCACTTAACAGCGAGAGATAAAGTATTGGATTGAGGCAAAACAAGCTAATTCAGGATAAGCGATTAAAAGATTTAAATTTTAGCTTTTTATTTACATGATCTTACAAAACTCACAGCTTTACTGTATTGGTAATAAATCGTAGCAAATTTAGGTTAAAGTCCTCCTATTCGCTCTGTATTTGTTTGCTCATATTGAGACCACACCAAATACGGTGCATCGCCAAGGTATTTTTTAGTGGACAATATGCTGCAAATCGAACCGACCCGCATTGAACGTGACTTATTGGGGGAAAAACAGATCCCATTACACAGCTATTATGGGATTCACACTTTACGTGCCATCGAAAATTTCCAGATTTCAGGATTGGCGATAGGGCAACAATCACATTTTATTTGTGCATTGGCCCAGGTCAAAAAAGCTTCGGCACAGACCAACCTGCATTTTCAAAAAATATCCGAGCAAACCAGTACTGCGATTCAAAAAGCATGTAATGAATTGATTCAGCATCCTGAAAACTGGCAAGCTGCATTTCCGCTCGATCCTTATCAGGGTGGTGCCGGAACATCAATCAATATGAATGCCAATGAAGTCATTGCCAATATTGCCTTAGAGATTTTAGGTCATCATAAAGGCGAATATCACATCCTGCATCCAAATGATCACGTCAATACTTCGCAATCGACCAATGATGTTTATCCGACGGCTTTGCGTTTGGCAACTTATAGCAGTCTGAATGACTTATTGGCCGTACTCAAAGCATTGATTGACTGTTTATATACGAAGGCAGCCGAATTTCAGTATGTGATCAAGATGGGGCGTACCCAGTTGCAAGATGCCGTCCCGATGACCATGGAGCAGGAATTCCGGGCTTTTGCGACTTTATTAAAGGAAGATTTAAAACTGATTGAGCAGATGCGCCAGTTATTGCTGGAAGTCAATTTAGGTGCAACAGCGATCGGGACTGGGGTAAACACGCCGCCGGGTTATGCCAAGCGCGTTGTAGAAACGCTGGCTCAACTCACAGGACTGCCTTTAAAAGGTGCAGAAGATTATGTCGAGGCCACCAGTGATTGTGGTGTCTTTATTATCTTGTCGAGCAGTTTAAAACGCCTGGCAGTGAAACTGTCCAAAATCTGTAATGACTTGCGCTTGCTTAGCTCGGGACCACGTACAGGTCTGGCTGAAATTCGCTTACCGGAATTGCAAGCAGGCTCATCAATTATGCCGGCAAAAATCAATCCTGTGATTCCGGAAGTGGTCAATCAGATTGCCTTCCGGGTCATCGGTAATGATTTGACCATTACTATGGCAGCGGAAGCTGGGCAGTTACAACTGAATGTGATGGAACCTGTGATTGCCCTGACCATGAATGAGTCGATTCAATTGTTGACTCAAGGCATGCAAACCCTGAATCAGAAATGTATTGCTGGCATTCAGGCCAATGAAGAAATCTGTTTAAGTTCGGTCATGCGCAGTGTCGGGATTGTGACCTTACTTGAGCCGATTCTGGGGCATGCCAAATGTGATGAAATTGGTAAACAATGTATGCGTGAAAATAAAACCGTGCCGCAAGTGGTATTGGAACTCGGTTTATTAAGCGAAACACAATTAGAAGAAATCTTTGCATTTGAAAATCTGGTGTCTGAAATACCTGTAGCAGAGAGTCAGCTCGAACAGGTTTCTTGATAGCATAAATTGTCTTGAAACAGCTCAACTCAACTGATTGTTGTGATTTTGACAATTTGCCTCAAGTTCGATATGTGGATTTGAGGCATTTTCATCTAGACTAGGGTCTGAACTTTATTTGGCTGGGTAAATGGCGATGTTTGATAAAATCAGTGCATTATTTAAAACTAATAAACCGACTGCTGCACAGTTATATTTAGACGAGCAGAATATCCAGCATGTCGAAGGCACAGGTTATATCGTGGATGGCATTGACTTAAATCAGGAACTGGCCGCACGCTTAGAATATTTGTCCAATCGCCGTCTAAAACAGTTTGATGATTTAAAAGCTTTATACGACACCGCGATGCTGATCAATGAAAAGATTGATCTGGAAATTGCCCATCAGCGTTTTAATGTGACTTTGGGAAATACCGAAGAGAACCTGCTGCAATTTAAAATGATCCTCAAGAAGTTAAATGATTATTATCGTAACTTTCTGCGAGAGAAAAAATAAGTGTTAAAAGTGGCTTGAAATCGAAGCGTATGGATGTGGCAAGACTGCATAAAAATAACAAAATATCCTGAGATCATCGTGCTAGTATAAGCCTCAGGTTATTTAGACTTTAAAGCTATATCCATGTTCCAACAAGAAATTTCCCAACTCAATTTACCACAACTCAAAGCAGGCGAGAAACGCTGGTTAGGCAATCTGCAAGGTTCCTCGACGGCATTGTTGCTCAAAGAAATCGTGCAGCAGCAATCGCGTTTATTTATTGTGATTGCACGCAATAACCAGCATTTGGGTCAACTGGAAAGTGAACTGGAATTTTATGGGATTAAACCCACGATTTTTCCAGATTGGGAAATTTTGCCTTATGACCGCCTGTCTCCGCACCAGGATATTGTCTCGGAACGTCTGGCGATTTTATCCAATATGCCAAAAACTGGCGTACTGTTACTTTCTGCCTCAACCTTGGCACAGCGTGTCGCACCGACTTCATGGATTTTGGGTGAACATTTTGATATTCACGTCGGACAGAAATTCGATCTGGAACAACAGAAGAAAAAGCTGATTCAGGCCGGTTATTATCTGGTCGATACGGTTTATGATCCGGGTGAATTTGCGGTACGCGGCAGTATCATGGATATTTATGCCTCGGGGCAGGAAGCACCGATTCGGATCGACCTGTTTGATGACGAAATTGAAAGCCTGAAATTTTTTGATTCCGAAACTCAGCGCACCACGCAAAGTTTGCAGCAGTTTACCGTATTGCCGGCACAAGAATTTCCGCTCAAGGAAGGCCGTGCGACGTTCCGTGACCGCTATGCCGAATTTTTCCCGACTGCCAATCCAAAGAAAAACCCGATCTATCTGGATGTGATGGAGGGCATTGTTTCACCGGGAATCGAGTTCTATTTGCCCTTGTTTTTTAGCGCTGAAGCCATGCAAGGTCAAAGTTCGCTGATTTCGTACTTACCTAAGAATGGCATTGTCATTACAGATCGGGCTTTAGATGAGAGTTTGACCCAATTCTGGCAAGATGTGGTGCGCCGTTATGAAGATCGTCGCCACAATGTCGATCAGCCGATCATGCCGCCTGAAAGCCTGTTCTTTCAGACCAATCAGGTTCTGGAGCAGCTGAATCAATTTGCACGTATTATTGCCGCCCAAACGCCTTTTGACCAAAAAGCCGGCGTATTGAACCTCGATACCCAGTTGCCACCACGTCTGCCTGTCGATCCAAAACGTGAAAAACCATTTATTGAAGTCAAAAAATATATCGATCAGGCCAATCATCCGGTGCTGCTGGTGGCCGAAAGTGCCGGACGCCGTGAAAGCTTAAAAGATGCGTTACGACCAAGTCTGGGTGATATTCCGACGGTTGATAACTTTGAGAGCTTTATCACCTCCCTGTATGCGATTGCGATTACCAATGCGCCATTAGAGCGTGGTCTGGTGCTGACCGATCGTGTCAGTATCATTTCTGAAAACCAGCTCTATGAACATCGCGTGGTACAACGCCGCCGTAAACGTCAGCAGGAAGTTTCAGAAGAATTTCTGATCCGCAGTCTGACTGAACTGACCATGGGCGCGCCTGTGGTGCATATCGATTATGGAGTGGGGCGTTATGCCGGTCTGGTCACTTTAAGTATTGATGATCAGGATCATGAATTCTTGCAGCTGGATTATGCCGATGCGGCCAAAGTCTATGTGCCGGTGACCAATCTGCATTTAATCAGCCGATATAGCGGTGGTGATCCGGATCTGGCACCATTGCATAAGCTCGGGACAGATGCATGGAATAAAGCCAAACATAAAGCGCTGGAACAGATTCATGATGTTGCGGCCGAGTTGCTGCATATTCAGGCACGCCGTGTCTCTAAACCCGGCATCAGTTTTGAAATTGATCAAAGTCTGTATATGCAGTTTGCCAGTGGCTTTGCCTATGAAGAAACGCTGGATCAGGCCAATGCGATTGAAGCCACGCTGCATGACATGCAACAAGCCAAGCCGATGGATCGTCTGGTCTGTGGTGATGTCGGCTTTGGTAAAACGGAAGTGGCGATGCGTGCTGCATTTGTTGCGGTACAGAATAACCGGCAGGTGGCGATTCTGGTGCCGACCACCTTGCTGGCACAACAGCACTATGATTCATTCAAAGACCGCTTTGCCGACTGGCCGGTCCGGATTGAAGTGCTGTCACGTTTCGGTTCTTCCAAAGCACATAGCAAGACCATTGACGACCTGATCGAAGGGAAAGTGGATATCGTGATTGGTACGCATAAAATTTTGCAGGAAAATGTCCAGTTTAAAAATCTTGGCCTGATGATTGTCGATGAAGAACATCGCTTCGGAGTACGTGACAAGGAGCGGATCAAGGCGATGCGTGCCGATGTCGATATGTTGACCCTGACAGCCACTCCAATTCCGCGTACACTAAATATGGCCTTTAGTGGCATGCGTGATCTATCGATTATTGCCACACCGCCGGCACGCCGTCTTGCGGTGAAAACCTTTGTGCAAGAACATACCGATGACACCATTAAAGAAGCGATTCTGCGTGAACTGTTGCGTGGTGGTCAGGTCTATTTCCTGCACAATGAAGTCGATACGATTGACCGTGCCGCAGCGCATATTCGTACATTGGTGCCGGAAGCCCGGGTGATTGTGGCACATGGCCAGATGCGTGAACGTGAACTGGAGCAGGTGATGCAGCAGTTCTATCACAAGGAATACAATGTTCTGGTCTGTTCGACCATTATTGAAACCGGGATTGATGTCCCAAATGCCAATACCATTTTGATTGAACGTGCTGACAAACTGGGCCTGGCACAATTACATCAGCTCCGTGGCCGAGTCGGGCGCTCGCATCATCAGGCCTATGCCTATTTAATGGTGCCGTCTTTAAAAGCCTTAAAAGGCGATGCCGAAAAACGTCTGGATGCGATCCAGCGTGCTTCGACCTTGGGGGCCGGATTTATGCTGGCCACCGAAGATCTGGAAATTCGCGGGGCAGGTGAATTACTCGGCGAACAGCAGAGCGGTTCAATGCAGGCGATTGGTTATAGCCTGTATATGGAAATGCTGGAAAAAGCCACCAAAGCCATTCAAAAAGGTAAAACCCCAAACTTCGATGCACCCTTGTCATTGACCGCAGAAATTACCCTGCATATGCCAGCGCTCATTCCGGATGATTATCTCGGAGATGTGCATCAGCGTCTGTTGTTCTATAAGCGTATCAGTAATACTGATACTCAGGAGAAGCTGGACAATATTCGGATGGAATTGATCGACCGTTTTGGCATACCGCCACAACCGGTCAAACAGCTCTTTGCCGTGCATCAGATTCGTCTCAAAGCCGAGCAGCTTGGCATCACCAAAATTGATATTAGTGCTCAAGGTGGGCATGTGGAATTCGCGCCAGATACCCCGGTTCAGGCCATGACCATTATCCAGATGATGCAGAAACATCCAACCTATTTCCGGATGAATGGCGGGCAACGTCTTAAGGTCATGGTCATGCTGGAAGATTACCAAAAGCGGATTCAGTTTATTCAGGATTTGCTGGACAGTCTATTGAAAGAAGTGGGCTAATTTGATTTAGACTAAATCAGTTTGAAAGTTCATGATACATTTCATTTTCATTGAAATTTTCAGGAATGATAAACCAGCTTTTTTTAATGAAATGTTCGAACAAATTCTCGTGATGCGCCTTGCAACAAATCATGAGAATTTGTCTTTAAACCCATTGCTTTCAATATTCAGCTTCGGTTGGATATGTTAGTATTAGCCATCATTCTAATTTTGCATCATTTATAAAGATATGTTTAGTTTGCATCCACAACTTGCTCAAGATACTTTTTTTGTAGGCGACTTTCCTTTGTCAACATGTCGTTTGATGAATGATATGCAATTTCCCTGGCTGATCCTGATTCCACGTGTGCCGGGTGTCTCTGAATTATATGAATTGAGCCAAGCTGACCAAGAGCAGTTTTTACGTGAATCAAGCTGGTTATCAAGCCAGCTGGCACGTGTTTTCCGTGCGGATAAAATGAATGTCGCGGCATTGGGCAATATGGTTCCGCAATTGCATTTTCATCATGTGGTTCGTTATCAGAACGATGTAGCATGGCCGAAGCCTGTTTGGGGTACACCAGCTGTTCCTTATAGCAGTGAAGTATTAGCACATATGCGTCAAACACTCATGCTGGCGCTACGTGGTCAAGGCGATATGCCATTTGACTGGCGTATGGACTGATTAGCCCCAAGTATTCCGAGATCTATGAACGATTGCGGATTTCAGGGAGTGACTGAATGCAATTAGACGACTGGATTCAAAAAGAACCACAACAGTTTGAATATTTTCATCGCTTGATGGGCTATATCATGCTGTCTCTGGTTCTGGTCGTCTTTCATTACACTGAACCGGATACCCAGTATCAGCTCTTTGTTCCTGTATTTTTATTCCTGATTTTATTGATTAGCTCGAAACTGTCGCGCTGGTTAATCTATCGCCATGATTATCGTATTCGGCGCAATGTTCTTTTTCTGATTGATGTTATTGTCATTGTAGTGGTTTTAGCCGCAGTACAGCTGGATCTGGTATTGTCCTTGCTGGGTTTGGTGGCAATACTCTATACCGCAATCAGTAATAAAATTTCATTGATGATGGCTTCTCTGGCCAGTCTGGTCGGGATCACCGTTTTTTATCTGGCCAATATTCTGGTCTTTGGTTTTGGAACTTATTTTGAACCGACCAGCAGTGAACTGACGGTTTTAGGCTTCATCTGCCTGATTACCTATTTTGGTGTCGGAAGTTTTTATCAGAGTGGTCGTGTGCAGTATATGACCCAGAAGAAAAATCATTATTTTGAACAGATGAACCGTTATATGGAATTTGCCAATCAGCTGAGCCGTTATGCGCCTGTGCAGTTGTGGCAATCCATCATGAAAGGTGAATCTGAAGCGAAAATTGAATATAAACGTAAAAAGTTAACAATTTTCTTCTCGGATATTCAAGGCTTCACAGAACTGTCTGAAACGCTTATTCCAGATGATTTAGCATTCTTGCTCAATGATTATTTGCGGCATATGACCGAAATCGCCAAAAATTATGAAGCGACTGTCGATAAATTTATGGGTGATGCCATCCTGATTTTCTTTGGTGATCCAAACTCTGAAGGCGTAGAGCAGGATGCCAAGAACTGTATGGAAATGGCGATTGCCATGCGTCAGCAAATGAAACTGCTGCGTGAGCGTTGGATTAAAATGGGTTATCCGCCACTGCATATCCGTATGGGTATTTCGACCGGTTATTGCCACGTTGGGAATTATGGTGCGACGCATCGGATGGCCTATACCATTGTAGGACGGGATGCCAATCTGGCAGCGCGCTTACAGAGCGCAGCTGAAGTGGATGAAATCCTGATTTCAGAAGATACTCATAATCTGATCAAAAATGATTATTTATGTGCGCCGAAGAAACCAATTTTCTTGAAAGGCATTAAAGCACCGGTAAGAACCTGGCAGCTAATGGAAAAATATGCATCGCAGAAAGTTGAGTATCAACGTTGGTTCGACTATGAATATAAAGGCTTTCATTTACTGCTCAATCTGGACGAAGTACAAAACTTTGAATATCCAGAATTGATTCATGTACTGGAAAAAATGATTAAACGCATTGAAACTCAGCAGAAATTGACCAACTCTCAGGGCATCGTCAAGCTTAAACTTGAAGATGAAGTGATTGAGCATCTTCAACCACAAGACGAATTTGAATCACTCAAAGACTCCAAAATAATTTAATCATTCTCATAAATATAAAAAACCACGTCTAAGCGTGGTTTTTTATATGATCTTTCAAGAAAAATCTTAATGATTTTCCGAAGCGTGATTGATGGTGTATTTTGGAATTTCAATTTCCAGATCTTCATCGACCAGTGTGACCTGACAAGAAAGACGCGAATCAGGTTCCAGACCCCAAGCGCGATCCAGTAAATCTGCTTCTACATCATCCATTTCTTCGAGGCTGTCGAAGCCTTGACGTACCACAACGTGGCACGTTGTACATGCAGCTGACATATCGCAGGCATGTTCGATTTTAATGCCATTTTTGAGCAGGCTTTCGCACAGGTTGGCATTGTGTTCGACTTCAAACTCAGCACCTTCGGGGCAAATCTGCGCATGTGGAAGAACTTTAATACGTGGCATAGTCGTTACCTTAAATTAGTTTGAGTTTGACCAGTCGTCGAGTTTAGTGCCCTTAAGAGCGGCATCAATATGTTGATTCATACGTGCTGCTGCAAAAGCATCACTATGTATTTTAAGCTGTTCAACTGCAGATTCAATCGCTTTGATGTCTGAACCTTGAAGCTCGGTTTCAAGTTGTGCCTGTGCAGTTTGCAGTGCTGCCAGTTGCTCTTCAGTCAACAGAGCGGCATCTACTTTTAGTGCCTGAACCAGTGCTTCCAGCTCACGCTGGGCTTCAACTTTGGTTTCATTCAAATGACGCAGATTTTTATCTTCCTCGGCAAATTTATAACCGTCAAGCAACAGGCGCTCGGTATCTTCACCAGATAAGCCATAAGATGGCTTAATATCAATTTGCGCATGCACGCCAGATGTTGTTTCTTTGGCAGATACCGTCAACAAACCATCAGCATCGACCTGGAAAGTTACTTCGATACGTGCCTGACCGGCTGTCATTGGTGGAATGCCATGCAAGACAAAACGACCCAGACTACGACAATGTTCAACCAGATCACGTTCACCTTGAACTACATGGATCAACATGGCAGTCTGGCCATCTTGATAGGTAGTAAATTCCTGACGACGTGCTACAGGAATGGCAGTATTACGTGAAATCAGACGTTCCACCAGTCCGCCCATGGTTTCTAAACCTAAAGACAGTGGGGTAACATCCAGTAATAAGGAACCATCAGTCGAGTTGCCAATCAGTTGGTTTGCTGTAATCGATGCGCCAATGGCAACCACTTCATCCGGGTTAATCGTGCACAGCGGTTCTTGGCTAAATACGTCACCAACTGCTTTTTGTACGGCATAAGAACGAGTTGAGCCACCCACCAGAACCACATTTTGAATGTCATCCAGTTCAAGCTTGGCATCACGCATCACACGTTTACATACGCTGATGGTTTTGTCCAAAGCAACTTTAATGATTTCTTCAAAGGTTGAACGGTCAAGGTTTAAAACTTGATCGAGTAATTGAATCTGAACAGTTTCAGCATCTGAAAGTGCTTCTTTGGCCTTACGTGCTGCCACAATAAAATGTGCATATTCAGCATCATCTAAGGTTTCGATGTTTAGCTGTTTCTTGGCCCATTTCAGAATTAAACGGTCCAGATCATCACCACCGAGGGCAGTGTGGCCGCCAGTCGCCAGCACTTCAAACACGCCTTGAGAGAAGCGCAGAATCGAAACGTCGAAAGTACCGCCACCCAAGTCATAAATCACATAGTTGCGATCTGTACTCAAGTTGCTTTCCTGATCGAGGCCATAAGCCACAGCAGCAGCGGTTGGCTCATTCAATAAACGTAAAACATTCAAACCGGCAAGCTGGGCAGCATCTCGGGTTGCCTGACGCTGTGCTTCATCAAAATACGCTGGAACGGTAATCACTGCACCATTCACCGGATTTTTCAGACTTGCTTCAGCACGATCTTTGAGCTGCTTTAAAATTTCTGCAGAAATTTCAACCGGAGTTTTACGACCTTGTGCGGTTTCAAAAGCCGGCATTTCATTCGCTTCGCCGACCAAGGCATAAGGATGCTGGAATTTGATATCCGCTTGAGAGCGACCCATGAAACGCTTGACTGAAACGATGGTATTTTTAGGATCGCTGGTAATAAAAGGCGCGGCTTCATTACCATATTGAGTCTGCTGTTCTGCATAATGCACGATAGAAGGAAGTAGCACACGACCTTGTTCGTCATTCAGCACTTTGGCTTTACCTGAAAGAACCGTGGCAACCAAAGAGTGGGTGGTGCCTAAATCGATACCAATCGCAATGCGGTGTTCATGTGGTGCACTTGATTGACCTGGTTCTGCAATTTGCAAGAGAGCCATAGTGTTACATCCTTTGCACGTTAAATATTAAAAATTAGAAATCATCATCAAGGTCAAAGCTGTCATCGTCCAGGAAGCGGTCTTCCGCCTTGTCGATATCTGCCATGACTTTGACAAAGAAGCGTAGTTTACGCACTGTATCGCGTGCTTCAGCCCAGTCTTCATCGGTATAGTCAATTTTAAACTCACGAACCAGACCGTCAATCCATTGCTGTACTTCAACTTTCAGTGAAGTTAAATCTTCAGCAGAGGTGGCATCGTCGAGTTGTTCACGAATTTCCAGAGCGTCCTGCAAGAATTCAAAATCACTGATCGATTGATCTAAGTGATAATCCTGTTTCTTGAGGGATAATAAATACGCTGCACGGCTATCGACCGCTGACAAAACTTTAAAAGCCTGATTGATATCACTTGATTTAATCAGGGCCTGATCTTTGTCTTCAGCTTTATCGGGATGATATTGTTGCTGTAACTTTAAAAATTCAGTTTTTAAAGTTGTCAAATCAATATCGAGTGCTACTGGAAGATTGAACAGCTCAAAATGATTCATGGGAGATGGGGTCCGCGATTAATGTGCAAAAATAACTGTATAAATGCAATTAAAACAGTGTGAAACACACTGTTTTAATGTCAAAAGAGAATAACTGCCGGGTTTATACAGTGAAGGATTCACCACAACCGCATTCGCCTTTTTTGTTGGGGTTGTTAAATTCAAAGCCTTCGTTCAAGCCGTTTTTAACATAGTCCATCTCCATACCTTCAAGATAAACCAGACTTTTCGGATCAATGAATACTTTAACCCCAAACTGCTCAAATGCTTGGTCATGTGTATCGACTTCATCAACAAACTCGAGTACATAAGCCAGACCAGAACAGCCTGAAGTTTTCACACCAACGCGAATGCCTTCACCCTTACCGCGATTTTTTAAATAATTGCTGATATGAGTTGCAGCATTTTCAGTTAAATGGATCATGAAAACTCCGTTAAAATTTCAAAACGTGGAACAATTAAGCTTTAACTTTCTTGCTACGGTAGTCTTCTACAGCTGCTTTGATTGCATCTTCTGCAAGAACAGAGCAGTGTACTTTTACTGGTGGAAGTGCCAGTTCAGTTGCAATATCGATATTCTTGATTGCTTGAGCTTGATCCAAAGTTTTACCTTTGAGCCATTCAGTCACCAAAGAACTTGATGCGATTGCTGAACCACAACCATAGGTTTTAAAACGTGCTTCTTCAATCACGCCTGCATCGTTGACTTGAATCTGTAAACGCATCACGTCACCACATGCGGGTGCACCAACCATACCGGTACCAACGTTTTCAGCATTTTTATCTAAAACGCCAACATTACGAGGGTTTTCGTAATGATCAATTACTTTTTCGCTATAAGCCATGTTGCTTCTCCAAACCTCGGGGTCAGCCTTAGTATTATTAAATATGGGGGTTAAAAAACTTTTCTCAATGAGATAGTAACCGATTGGTCACTATCTCAGAATGAAGATTAGTGCTCAGCCCATTCAACTTTAGAAAGGTCGATACCTTCTTTAAACATATCCCAAAGCGGAGAAAGTTCACGTAACTTCTCAACAGCAGCTTTAGTGATACTCAATACATGATCGATATCTTCTTCAGTGGTGTATTTACCAAAGCTGAAGCGGATCGAACTGTGTGCAAGCTCGTCTGAAAGACCCAATGCACGAAGTACATAAGAGGGTTCAAGTGTTGCAGAGGTACATGCTGAACCTGAAGATACCGCAGCATCTTTCAAGGCCATCATCAGTGATTCACCTTCAACAAAGTTGAAGCTGACATTCAAGTAGTTTGCTACGTTTTGTGTAGGATGACCATTCAAGAACACCTGTTCAAGGTCTTGTACGCCATTCCAAAGCTTGTCGCGAAGTACACGTAAGCGGGTTTGTTCAGCTTCCAGATTCTTGCCTGCAAGTTCGAATGCTTCACCCATCCCCACGATTTGATGCGTTGCCAGCGTACCTGAACGCATACCACGTTCATGACCGCCACCATGCATTTCAGCTTTAAGGCGTACACGTGGGCTACGACGTACAAACAGGGCACCAATACCTTTAGGGCCGTAGATCTTGTGCGCAGAGAAGCTCATCAGGTCTACTTTTAAAGTTGAAAGATCAATTTCAACTTTACCTGCCGCTTGTGCTGCATCGACATGGAAGAAAATTTTGTTGGCACGAGTGATTTCGCCAATCGCTGCAACATCAGTAATCGTACCGATTTCGTTGTTCACCATCATCAGTGAAACCAGAATCGTATCTGGACGAATTTCTGCTTGAACCATTTCCGGAGTAATTAAACCGGTTTGAGGTTGTGGTTCAATATAGGTAATCTCAAAACCTTCAGACTCTAACTCACGGCACGTATCTAAAATTGCCTTGTGTTCGATTTTAGAGGTAATGATATGTTTACCTTTCGATGCATAGAAATGAGCCACACCTTTAAGCGCAAGGTTGTCTGATTCGGTTGCACCTGAAGTCCATACGATTTCACGTGGATCAGCTTTAATTAAATTAGCGACCTGTTCACGTGCATATTCAACTTTTTCTTCTGCTTGCCAGCCATAAGCATGTGAACGAGATGCAGCATTACCGAAGGTACCTTCGAATGTTAAACATTCCATCATACGTTCAGCAACCTGAGGATCTACCGGAGTCGTAGCTGCATAATCAAGATAAATCGGACGTTTCATGTCAAATACCTGTAACCGATAAAAGGGCTGAATCAAAGGGTGCTGAATTTTGGCGTAATGACACTGTTTGTACATTGTCACGTGCAACCAGATCAGCAAGCGAGATTTTTGCTAAATAATCGGCAATGTGGTGGGAGAGTTCCTGCCATAAATCATGAGTCAAGCACATCGCACCATTCTGGCAGTTGCCTTTATGGTCACAGCGAGTCGCATCAACTGTTTCGTTTACAGCTTCGATAATTGCTAACACAGTAATTTCATCTGCATTACGTGCTAAATGGTATCCACCATTTGCTCCACGAACACTTGAAACTAAGCCATGGCGCTTGAGTTTCGCAAATAACTGCTCAAGATACGCAACAGAAATAGTTTGACGTGCCGCAATTTCGGCGAGCGTAATCGTTTTTTCAGAAGGCTGCAAAGCTAGATCAAGTAGAGCAGTCACAGCGTAGCGACCGCGAGTGGTTAGGCGCATGATTCGATACACATGGTTAGACTAGATGTGTCGATTTTAAGAATCCCGACTAAATTAGTCAAGTTATTTTTAGTAGACCTTAGTGGGATTTAATTTTTTCATAATGAAAGATTTAGATACTGAGCCAATTATACACTAATAACGTAATCAAAAGTATGCTACTCAGGCCAAAAACAATATTAATGCGCTTTTGACGGCGTTCGATCCGTTTCAGGCGGTTTTTATACTGTTTGACTTCTACTTGCAAGGTATTGATCTTGGAACGCTGCTCTTCAATTTTCTTTAAGAGTGGTGCTATACGCTTTTTGGACGCAATAATTTCCGTTTCATCCGTAGGTGTTTCAGACAGCCAGTGTTTCCAGTCGGCTAATACTTTTGGCAAGCTGAATACGGTTAATAAATCACGAAATTCGTCTTTCAAAACCTGATGACCATCAATGCGCATACTACGAATGCTACGACGATTGCCAAAAATAAAAATTTTGATCAGATCGGGAAGTGTGGTACGCACATCCAGATCTACAATGCGACCCGGTGCTTTATGGTCAAATAAAAGACCATTTGTGGTGAATTGCACATAAAAGTCGAAATATGGAATATAGCTATTGATTTTAATCGAGATATTTTCATCTACAAACTTCTTGGCTTGTAATGCAACGACACGATCATGCTTGAGAATGAAGGTAAATATTGTTTCTAAAACAATTAACGTCATCGTAAGCAACAAATGCGGTTGATTTTGACTTTGTTGCGATTCGCTCATATACAACCAATCCTTACCTGAAATATAAAGTGAAAAAGCTTCCTGCCTGTGAAGAGATTTCAGGGTTAAATCAAATTAGACTTGAAATAAATTGCTTTGTAGAACAGTTTAGCAAATCTATCAAGTACTAAATTTGCTATTATGCAGTGATTTTGTAGAATAATTTATAATAATTGCGCAGAAAACAAACAGGAGCCGTGCACATGGACAAGTCAAAAACAGCACAAGACTCAGCTGAAGCTTTAAACCAGAAAACAATGAAAGCCAAGTCCAAATCTGCTTCGGAGCGCAAATCGGCTCTTGATTTTCGTAAATATACCAAACAGATCTGGCTGGCTGGACTGGGAGCATTTTCACGTGCCGAAGAAGAAGGCAATAAACTGTTTGACTCACTGGTCAAGGTTGGAGAAGAACTGGAGTCTAAAACTGCAGATATTGCAGATCAAACTGTAGAAAAGGTCTCAGAAAAGGCCAAAGAGTCGGTCATAGAGACCAAAGATAAAGTGGAAAAGCTGATCGACAACTCTGTTCATCACTCATTGAATCGTATAGGATTAGTCACACTCAAGGATGTACAACATTTGGAACGTTTAATCCTTCAGTTACATGCCAAAGTTGATCAGTTGACTGCGGAACAAGAAAAAATGCAGGAAGAATTGTCGAAAAAAACACAAATAAAATGACTTTATTTATTATTCAATGTTTTTTTCGCATATTTTTTGAAAAAAAAGAGGTTCTTAAGTATTGCGTTTATACCTAAAGCATTGCTATAAAGGCGTTATGGCATGTTAAACAAATTCTTGAACCTTAAATAAACGATATTAAGAGGACGTAATCTTCATGAATAAATCAGAATTAATTGATGCAATTGCAGAGAAAGGGGGATTATCTAAGGCTGACGCAGGTAAAGCTTTAGATGCTACAATTGCTTCTGTTACTGAAGCTTTAAAAGCGGGTGATACAGTTACTTTGGTCGGTTTTGGTACTTTCGGTGTAAAAGAACGTGCTGCACGTACTGGCCGTAACCCACAGACTGGCGCTACTCTTGAGATCAAAGCAAGCAAAGTGCCTAGCTTCAAAGCGGGTAAAGGCTTAAAAGACGCTGTAGCTTAAGCTTACCCAGCGATGAAACGCGCCTTCTTTGGCGCGTTTTTTATTGATAAAATAAATTGTGATGATTAACACATTCATTCAATGGGTATTTTCGGTTAAAATCCTTTGCAAATAAAATATTGGAATACTTATGGAAGCTTTTCGTAAAGTTATTAAGGGTTGGTTGGGTAAAGTTTTACTCGTTCTGTTTTTGACCCCGTTAGCGCTTGTAGGTATTGAAGGATATTTTAGCGGCGGGAGCTCTGATGCGGCAAAATCCGTGAACGGAACTGAAATATCTCAAAAAGAATTAGAGTCACTGACGAAATCATTTAAAGAACAATATCTCAGTTATGCCAATGGTGATGAAACCTTGCTGAATCAAAGCTTCATTGACCAGAAAGCCATGGATACTTTGGTTTCACGTACCTTATTGCTACAACAGGCAGAAGAATTAGGCATCAGCCTGAGTGACCAGCAAATTGTACAGATGATTGCCCAGCAGCCGACTTTCCAGCAAGATGGTAAGTTCTCTGATGCTTTATATGAGAACTATCTTAAATCAATTGGCATGACCAATCGTGCTTTAGTCGAAAGTTTGCGTAAAGATCATGCGCTGAAAATGCTGTCTTCGACATTCTTGGACTATCCACTGGTGAGTCCGGTCGAAATGCAGCAAATTGCCGATTTACAGACTGAACAACGTCATATTCATATTTCCAGTATTAATCTGGACAGTTATAAACAAGATGTCAAAGTCAGCGATGCTGAAGTCGCTGCCTATTATGAACAGCACAAGGCATCGTTTACACAGCCGACCAGTGTAGATGTGGACTATGTGGTGTTGAAGCCAAATGATATTCAAGCACAGGGTTTGGCAGTGACAGATGCTGAACTTCAGGAAGCGTATACAGCCTTTGTTGCGACACAAAAACAGGCAGTTAAACCAGAGGTGAAGCATATTTTGATTACGGCGGACAGTCGTAGTGATGCTGAAGCACAAAAACTGGCTGCAGAAGTGGCAGCGAAAATTAAAGCCGGTAACACTTTTGCACAGGCTGCAGCACAATATTCTGAAGATCCTGAATCCAAGTCTAAAGGCGGAGCAATTGCAGTCTATGAAACTGGCGTATTTGGTAGCACATTTGACCAGACTGTTAGCTCTTTAAAATCAGGTCAGGTCTCTGCTCCTGTGAAAACAGATTATGGCTATCATATTATTTCTGTGCAATCACCTGATGTGGCTGTGCCATCTTTTGAGTCACAAAAAGCACCTTTATCTGAAGAGGTTTTGGCTGCTAAAAAATCCAATGCATTCTCCGATACGGTGAATAGCTTGAATGATATGGTGGTGGGAAGTGATTCTCTGGATGTTGTTACACAAGAAGTGAAAGGCGTGCAGGTTCAGAAAGCCCAAGGAGTAAAACTTTCAACCCGTGACCCAGTGTTGAGCGATGCCAACCTTAAAGTCAAACTGTTTAATGATGATGTCAAAAATGGTGATCGTAATGCTTCATCAAGCATTCAGTTGGCCAATGGTGATGTGGCCTGGATCAAGGTGCGTGACTATCATGCAGCTGGTGAACAAACACTGGCAGAAGCGAAACCGCGTGTTCAGGCTCAATTGATTAAAGACAAAGCCGCTGCTTTGGCAAAAGCAAAAATTCAGAAAGCTCTGGATGAGTTCAAAACCAAACCTGCTGCATCAGTCGCCAAAGGTGCTTTGATTTTTGAAGATGCTGGCGTGTATACCCGTGCTGAAGGTTTGCTAAAACGTGATGTACAACGTGCCGCTTTTAGTCTTCCGACACCAAAAGCAGGCCATTGGTCAGTGACCACAGCGAAAATGCCAAATGAGCTGGTCGTGGTTGCGGTATCAGAAGTAAAGAAAAACCCGGTGGATGTATTGAGTGCAGAGCAACGTAGTGAGTTGGTGAAGTTGTATCAGCAACTTCGTGGTCAGCAAGAATTTGATGACTATACGCGCTACCTGAAATCTCAGGCAAAAATCAAATAAGACGCTCTTAAATAAAAAAACCAGCCTGCGGGCTGGTTTTTTATGCTCTAGCCAAATGAGGGTTTAAGCACGAATAATCAGTTCATAACCGGTATATTTACGCATATTGATTACACCGGTATCCAGAATTAAATACTGACCTTTAATACCCTGTAATTTGCCACGAATCACCGGAGTTTTATCCAGATTATGTGATTTAATCTTTTCTGGATATTGCTCGACCGGATAAATAAACTCGCGTGCCAATTCCTGCTCAAGCACTTCAATATTTTCATTAAACTCAAGATTCTGATTAAATTCTTCACGAATGCTTTGAATTTTAGGTGCAAATTCTTCTAACAGCTGTTCACGGACTTCAATCAGATTCAGTGGTTCTGCTTCACCTTTGAGCAGCTTGCGCCAGTCTGTTTTGTCTGCGACCTGCGTACCAAACATGACTTCCAATTTGCCAGAGAGGCGACGTGAGCCAACTTTCATAATCGGCAGGGCTTGGGTTGCGCCCTGATCCAGCCAGCGGGTCGGCATTTGGCTGGTACGGGTAATCCCGACCTTTAATGCACTGGAATTGGCTAGATAGACAATATGCGGTTGAAAGCAGACATTCTGGGCAAATTCATCTTCGCGGCAAGTGCCTAAATGATAATGACAGGTTTCTGGCTTCATGATGCACATATCACATGAAGCATTGGTCTTAAAACATTTAAAACAGTGACCTTGCGAGAAAGATTTTGAGGTTTTATTGCCACAAGATACGCAATAAATTTTCCCTGTCCATTCAATCTCGATGTCTTGGCCCAAATTAAATGGAAGATCGATTTCTGCACGATCCAGAATTAATTTATACTCAACATTTGCCCGCTGTATCTGTTGATCAGTTACACTAAGGTCTTTGAGGCCGACATGCATTTTATGGCAAATGCCCTGAAGTTCCATAAAGATTACTCACTTAAATCATAAGGATGCAGTTATGGCTGAGCAGAATGTCATTACTTCAATGCTAGACGATTTCGCACAGGAACAGCCAATTCATACTGCTATTTGTATTGGGCAGGACTTAAGGCAAGTCCAGTTTCAGCCATCTATTCAATGGCACTATTTTAGCGTATCTGGCTTTTTAAGTCTGCCTTTTCAACAACGTTATGACCTGGCTGTGGTAATGCTAGATACGATAGAAACCGAAAACTTGTCTGAACAGATCATGAGTCGAATCTTGGTGAAATTGCGTGATTTATTTGCTAAACGTCTGGTGGTGATCAGTCGGCTGCAAGATGAAAAACTATTGAGAGCTTTGGGATTTACCCAGCTGATTGACAAGACCACGCACGGGGCGGATTTTGCGCTGTGGCAGTTTAATATTTTAACCTATAAGCATGTGCCCGACTGGTTTAATTCCAAGTTCTGGGCCAATCCGGAAAACTGGGATAAATTTCGCTGGTAAGCCTATGCCTGCTTAATTGCAAATATTAACACAATCCTGCCTAGACAATATGAGGACAGACCGTATTCTGTAACTATGATGCATACAGGATATAGAGCATGACGAATCTGAGTAATATCGTGGAAATATTGGCCAAGCAGGCATTGGGTGGCGGGCAGTCTCAAAAGCAATCTTCACAGCAGGGTGGTCTGGCAGATATCCTGGGATCGGTACTGGGTCATTTGAATAAATCTCAGACTCAACAAGATCAGAGTCAACACAATCAGTATCAGCAGAATCAAGCCGGCCAGCAGACCCGACAAAATGGTTTGGGTGCAATTTTAGGTTCAGTTCTCAGTCAGTTAGGTGGGGCAAATCGTCAAAGTACTGCTCAACCCCGTTCAGGATTGGGAGGAGGTTCGACTGGCAAAACCTTATTGATTGCGGTGCTACCTCTGGTACTGGCCTGGATTCAAAAACAGGGTGGTTTACAGGGTGCATTGGATAAGCTTAAAGGACAGGGGTTGAATAGTCAGGTTGATGACTGGGTGTCGACTGGCCCGGGTGAAAATGCCAATGTCGATCCGCAGCAGGTGCAAAACCTGTTTGATGATCATGAGGTGGAACAGGTAGCAGAGCAAACACATGTTCCTAAACAGGATGTGTATAGTGCCATTTCACAAGTCTTACCGCAGATTATTGACTCACTGACACCACAGGGTGAAAAAACCAGTAAGCAGGAAGCCAATAATGATATTCAAAATGTTCTGAGTATGGTCTCGGGCCTGCTGAAAAAATAAATTCCATGATGTAAAAATCCCGATCTCAGTCGGGATTTTTAAGCTTATACCGACTTGCAAATTTCTAATCCAGTTTCAGGCTAAACAGCTGGTTAGAGTCGCAGATTTTTTTGGCAATATAATGAGATTTTCGGGTGCGAATTAAAATAATTTGCGATTGAAAACCCAGTTCACCAAATTCCGGTTCTACCTGTACATAATGCAGTTGTCCATATTCATCTCGAACCCGCGCTTGAGCAGAAAATCCAGGGCGGGCATTGCCACTTGAAATCGTTGCCAGTCGGCCGAGCAAATTGACATTGTTCTTTTTATATTTGGGTGGAATGACCTGATCGAGACAGTGAATCATAAAAATCGTGAAAAAGGTCGCAATGATCAAAGCGGGAATAATCAGGTAATAAGCGGGGAGAAACTTGAATTCCTGAGAATAAATCAGAAATTGCAAGACATAGCCGGCAAAGCTGAAATTCATCAGGAAAAAAAATACAATCAATGTTTTTGAAAATTTCACATTTAACAGATCAACATGCTGAAAATCATAGGGTGAAATTTTTTGCAGAATTTTACTGGGTCTCAGCCCAAAATAGAAACCAATGGTTTTCACCACGCCGAATAAAATAATCGCCAATAAACTGAGATGAAAAGGCATCAGATTATAGTCTAGAAAAAATGCAGGCATGGTGAAGTCCGTTTTAGGTCTTATTCTGTGAGGTAAATTCCACCATCAGAATGCACGGTAATTTCTACTTTTTCAAGTGACTGACCTTGGCAAGGCCCGGAAATACATTCACCGCTTTCTACCAAAAATAGTGCACCATGCGTTGAACATTCAATAAATTCCTGATCACGATCCAAAAACTGGTTTTCCAGAAATTCCAGCTCGACTTGCAAATGCGGACACAGGTTTTGATAGGCATAAAAAGCTCCATCGCGCTGGGTAATAAAAATAATATCCCCATTGTCCAGTTCAAAAGAGCGTGCTTCACGCTCTGGAACATCTTCGGTCATACAAATTTTAAACATTAAGCACATTCCTTCTGAAAGTCTTGTAATAATGCCGCATAGTCTTCAATCGCTAAACGTGGGCCAAATTGCGAAACCACCTGACTGGAAATTAAAATCGCCAGTTCAGCCGCAGTTTTAAGACCTAGGTTGGCATTCAAGGCATACAGGAAAGCCCCGGCAAATGCATCACCGGCACCATTCGCATCTACTGCAGTAACTTTGCGGCCAGGCACTTTAAATGTATTGTCGTGATCCGAAATAAGTGCACCCTCGGCTGACAATGTAATGACAACGTGTTGACTGAGTGTTTTTAATTTAACTAGAGCCGCGTCAATATTATCGGTCTCTGTATACATCAGGGCTTCTTGCTGGTTACACAGCAACAGGTCGACACCTTCTGCAATCATTTCATCCAGACCGGCACGCGCATATTGCACCATGGCAGGATCCGATAAAGTTAAAGCAATTTTAACTCCGTTAGCGCGGGCAATTGCACGTGCCTGTTTGACGGCATGGCGTGCTGTTTCAGAAGTCGATAAATAACCTTCGATATATAGCCATTTCGCAGTATTTAGCGCACTAAAATCAATTTGTTGATCCGTGAGTTCAGCAGTAATACCTAGATAAGTATGCATGGTACGTTCAGAATCAGGACTCACCAGAACCATACAAGTTCCCGTTACACCTTCGCTGATCGACTGGATTGTGGTCTGAATGCCTGCATCATTTAAACCTTTCAGATAGATTTGCCCCAGTTCATCATTACCAACACGGCAACCATAAAATGCAGAACCGCCAAGTGCAGAAAATGCCACGGTAGTGTTGGCTGCTGAACCGCCTGAAGCCTGACCCTTATAAACTTGAGTCGCTTGAAGATTTTGATAAAGTCTGGCCTGAGTATCACCATCTGTCAGCTGCATGGTGCCTTTTTGCAAGTGATGTGCAGTTAAAAAGTCGTCAGACACTTTAAATTCTTGGTCAATCAGCGCATTACCAATTGCAAAAAGATCAACATTTGCCATGTTCAAATATCACATTAAAAATGAAAGTGCCAAGTTTACACGATTGCTTGGGATTGCTGTAGTTTGCTGAATCATTTTCAAATATTTTCCAAAAATGCTGTATTTTATTCAGTGACTATCTTTGGTCTAAGATTTGACTTATTTTTATGCACTACGTTGCTGTAGCATTGATTTAAGCATCAAATTTTATTTATAAGGATATATCGCGTTCGACATGATACTTTAAAGTCGTTCTGCGAAGATCATTCTTCACAATCATTTCAAATAGTGTGCGTATATGGATATTAAAATTGTAAAAGTTGAACAACTTCCTGACCAGGTCGAAACGCTAGCGACCCTTGCGCGTAAAGAAGGCTTAGATGTGTTGGATAAGTTAATTGAAGAATATCGCACCGGTAAAAACTGCTTTGCTCAAGCCAATGAACATTTACTGGTCGCGCATGATGGCAAAAAACTGATTGCCTGTGGTGGCCTAAACCAGCAATGGGGCGATAATGGCATTGAAGAGCGGATTGGTCGTGTGCGCCGTTTTTATGTCCATCCAAAATACCGGCTGCATGGGGTCGGTAAACAGCTTCTGGCTTATCTGGAACAGTTGGCAGCTCCGCATTATTCGGCCTTATGTCTGCAAACAGATACCCGACTGGCTGCCAGCTTCTATCAAAAACAGAATTATGTATTTGTGGAAAATAATCCAAGTTATAACTACTTCAAATATTTGATTTCGTGATCTTGCGGCTGTTGAGCCAGACTTAGCCAGTAAATTTGATGATTTAATTTTCAAATGATCAAGTTTACTTAATTCGATCAAAATCCTCGGTTTTCAACGTGAATAATTCAGATAACTAAAGCTATAATGTCCTTAGTTATTTTAATTAAAGCATTAGGAGATCGCATGACTGTAGATGTCACTGAAACCATTTCTCAAACTGTACATCCTGCGTTTCAGTTGTTACGTCAACAACATGTTGAAGCTTTAGACATTTTTGTGTCTGAATATAAACATAAAGTGACTGGTGCCACACATTATCACCTGGCGACCAATCACGATGAAAATGTCTTTCTGGTGGCGTTTCGTACCCAGCCGATGGATTCTAAAGGCGAAGCACATATTCTGGAACATACGGCACTTTGTGGTTCAGAAAAGTTCCCGGTGCGCGATCCATTCTTCCTGATGATCCGCCGTTCATTGAACACCTTCATGAATGCTTTTACTGCGGCAGACTGGACGGCTTATCCATTTGCAACGCAAAACAGCAAAGATTTTCAAAACCTGCTTGAAGTGTATATGGACGCGGCATTTGCAGCGAACCTGAATCCACTGGATTTTGCACAAGAAGGCATTCGCATTGAGCTGGAAAATGGCGAGCCAGTCTATAAAGGCGTGGTCTTTAATGAAATGAAAGGGGCGATGAGTTCGCCTTCAGACCAGCTTTATCATACGCTGGCGCATCATTTATATCCGCATACCACTTATCATTATAATTCTGGTGGTGATCCTAAAGATATTCCTGACTTAACTTACCAAGAGTTAGTCGATTTCTATAAGTCACATTATCATCCAAGTAATGCAGTCTTCATGACTTTTGGTAATCAATCTGCATTTGAACTGCAAGAACAGTTTGAAAAACTGGCATTGTCCAAATTCGAGCAGGGTCAGACCTTATATCCAACGCCTGAAACCCGTTTGACTGCACCATTGACTGTGACAGACAGCTATGCGGTCGATGCTGAAGATTTGCAGGACAAAACCTATCATGTGCTGTCATGGTTATTGCCAGAAGCCAGCAATATTAAACTGCGTTTGGGTATGCGTTTAGTCGAAGGGATTCTGCTGGAAGATTCAGCATCACCACTGCGTCATTATCTGGAAACCTGTGACTATGCACAGTCTAGTGGTCCATTTATGGGCGTGGATGATTCTAATTTTGAAATGACCTTCTACTGTGCGGTGCAGGGTTCAAATCCTGAACATGCAGAAGAATTTAAAAATGGCGTGTTTAAAGTTTTAGAAGATGTCGCCTCTAAACCGGTCGATCAGAACATGGTCGATGCAATTTTGCATCAAATTGAATTGCATCAGCGTGAAATCAATGGGGATGGCACGCCTTATGGTCTGAGCCTGATTCTGAGCGGTTTGGGCAGTGCGATTCATCACCGTGATCCGGTGGAAGTCTGGGATGTGGATTCCGCGATTGCTGCGGTGAAAGAAGAACTACAAGATCCAATGTGGTTATCCAACCTGATTCAAGAGCATCTGCTGGATAATCCGCATCGTGTACAACTGACGCTGGTTCCGGATGCGACCAAATCTGCCAAAGAAGCGGCCGATGAAAAAGCCCGTCTGGCTGAAATTGGCAAGAATCTGACCGAAGAGCAGAAAGCAGACATTATTGCCCAGACTGAAGCATTGAATGTGCGTCAGGATACACCGGATGACTTGAATTTATTGCCAAAAGTCGGTCTGGAAGATGTACCTGCGGAATTACAGATTGTTCAGGGCCAGTTACGCGAGATTATCTGTAATCAGGTCGATACGCCGTTGAACCTGTATCATGCCGGTACCAATGGTATTTATTATCAACAGGTTTTAGTGAATATTCCAGATGACGTGGTGCAGTCGCCATACTTCAACCTGCTTTCGATCCTGATGGGCGAAGTCGGTGCGGGTGAATATGATTATCTGGAATTCCAGCAACTGCAAACTGCAGTAAGTGGCGGTCTGGGTATGGGCGCATCGCTGCGCTCTAAAGTCGATGACAAAAACAAGATCACGGCTTGGCTGACGCTGACCACCAAATCACTGGTGAATCATTTAGATGCCATTCGTCTGTTGAAAATCGGTTTTGAACAGCTACGTTTTGATGAAAAAGACCGTATTATTGAACTGTTACAACAGCGTAAAACACGTTGGCAGTCACGTGTTTCCGGTTCGGGGCATAGCTATGCGATGCAATCTGCATCTCGTCAGCACAGTGCCTTGGCATTGCGTGATTATCACAATACTGGTCTGGGTGCATTAAACTGGCTGATCGAGCTGGTCTCTAAAATTGAAAAAGATCCGGCTGAATATGATCTGTTGATTGACGAGTTAAAACGAATTCATCGTGTCCTGTTGCAAGCACCGAAGCAGTTCCTGCTGGTGTGTGAAGAGCCACAATCTGATAGCTTGATTGAAGAAATCCAGAATGTCTGGGACAAACTGGCGGTTGATCCTGCACCGGTTGCATTGACTCAAATCGAAAAAGTGACGCATGATCAGCATGAAGCCTGGTTAATTCAGGCCAATGTCCAGTTCTGCGCGGCTGCTTATCCGGCGGTCGAAGTGGCGCATCCTGATGCTGCTGCCTTGATGGTGCTGGCAGGATATTTACGTAATGGCTTCCTGCACAGTGCAATCCGTGAAAAAGGTGGTGCTTATGGCGGTGGTGCCAGCTATGACGGCAATGCCTGTTCATTCCGTTTCTACAGCTACCGTGACCCGCGTCTGGCAGAAACTTTCCAGGACTTTGATGCCAGTATTCAGTGGTTACTCAATGCGCCGCAACAGCCACATCAACTGGAAGAAGCGATTCTGGGTCTGATTGCCAGTATGGATAAACCGGGTTCACCAGCGGGCGAGGCAATCACTGCATGTTATGCCTATCTGCATCAGCGTACACCAGCATTCCGTAAGAAATTACGTGAACGTCTGTTAAATGTCACACTGGATGACTTAAAGCGTGTTGCACAAACTTATCTGCTTGAGCAGCAGGCCACTAAGGCAGTCGTGGCGCCAGTGGCAAAACGTGAAACGCTGGAGCAGCTTGGTTTTGTAATTCAACAAGTTCTATAAATAAAAAAATGAGGATAAGGGATGGCGCTTAATTCGTTTAGGCGCTCAACTCTGCAGCTGAGCGTTGTGCTGGGCTGTACAGTTGGGACGCAAGTGAATGCGGAAGAAAAAATAGTGGTGAATAGTCCCATGCCGGCAACGGCTGAAGCTTGTGCAGCACTGGAAATCAGTGCAGAACGTCTGGCCTGTTATGATAGCTTGTTTAAAATAGTGGTTACCGATAAGCCGGTGATCGTTTCTGAACGTCGTGCAGCAGCAGAAATTGCGCCTGAACCGGATAATTTAAAAGCCAGAATGGGACAAACCGTTTCCAATATTTATGCTTCTGAAGGATCAAAGCTGACACCAAATCTGTCTTTGCTGGATAGCCGCTGGGAATTGTCTCCGGAAAGTAAACTGGGTACCTGGAACATCCGTTCTTATCAGCCAATTTACCTGATGCCCGGTTTTTGGACTTCAAAGAAAAATGAATTACCCGAGAGTGAAAATCCCAACAATATAGAGACAGAGAAACAGAATCTCACCTCAACTGAAGCTAAGTTTCAACTGTCTTTAAAAACCAAGGCCGTTGAAAATATTCTGGGGAATAATGGGGATCTCTGGCTCGGTTATACTCAGTCTTCACGTTGGCAGGTCTATAACTCGGAAGAGTCACGTCCGTTTCGTGAAACCAATTATGAACCCGAAGCAAGTTTTGTTTTGCGTACCAATTATGACCTTTTTGGTCTTAACTGGCGTATGTTGGGACTAACCATTAATCATCAGTCCAATGGCCGTTCTGACCCGTTGTCGCGTAGCTGGAACCGCGTCATGCTGAATCTGGGCTTTGAAAAAGACAATTTTGCCCTGATGGTTCGCCCTTGGTATCGCTTTGAAGAGAATCGTGACGACGATAACAATCCCGAGATCAAGAACTATATTGGACGCGGCGACATGACGGCTTTTTATCGTCATAACGAGCATGATTTTTCCTTGATGCTGCGTCATACCTTAAAAGGCGGTGATGACAATCGTGGTGCAATCCAGTTTGACTGGTCATTCCCGATCAGTGGCCGTTTACGTGGTCAATTTCAGCTTTTTGATGGCTATGGCGAAAGTTTGATTGATTATAATCATCGTGCCACTTATGTGGGCTTGGGTGTTTCCTTAATGAACTGGTTCTAAAATTCCCATTTTGAATCATCTTGCAATGAAAATAAAAAAACCATGCTGTGGCATGGTTTTTTTATTGGGTGGTTTAACCAATCTGGATTTCTGAAGGCGGATGTTTGATTCGGCTCTTTTTCGGGGTAGCAATGAAATAAGCTAAAGTCAGTGGCCCTAAACGTCCTGCAAACATTAACAGCATCAAAATAATCAAACTGGCAGGTTGCAGTTCTTCGGTTATTCCTCGGGTCAAGCCGACCGTACAGGCTGCTGACACGGCTTCAAATAACAGATCGAGAAATTCATGTTCAGGTTCCAGAATTAATAAACTCATAAAACCCATCACAATTAAGGCTGCCGTAATACAGACCACAGCCAGTGCCTTAAACGTAGTTTTTTCGGGAATAGAATGATTAAACAGACGGATTTCATCTTCACGTCTTAAAAAACTGATTACGCTAATCAATACAATAATAAACGTGCCGACTTTAATTCCGCCCGCCGTACTTAAGGAGCCGCCGCCAATAAACATCAGAAACATGGTGACGAGGGTCGATGCATCACTCATTTGCTCCATCGGTAAGCTATTAAAGCCTGAAGAGCGGGGAACAGTGGCATGGAACCAGGCATTCACGGCTTGATCGCCTAGACTCATCAGGCCCAAAGTTTGCGGATTAGAGGCTTCGAGCAGCCATAGCACAATAAACGCACTTAAGTTAAGACCCAGAATCGTCGAAAGAATGAGCTTGCTATTGGTACTTAACTTGCGCCAGCGTCTATGTTGCTTGACATCCATCAGCACCAGAAAGCCGATACCACCAATGATATACAGCATACTGATGGTAAAGGTGATCAGATACTGCCCTGAAAAGCTCATCAAGCTATTTGGAAAAAGCGAAAATCCACCATTATTGAACGCTGACACACTATAAAAGGCAGCATAAAAGAGTGCTTCACTGAACGGATATTCTCTGAGCCAGGACAAGGTCAGAATCAGCGTACCGATAGCTTCAAAAAACAGGGAATATAAAAATACCGCTTTAATGGTAAAACTGACTTTTTTCAGGCTGGTCTGGCCAATCGATTCCTGTGCCATGACTTGCTGTTTGAGCCCCATCTTGGGTGCCAGACTCATCACTGCCAGAATGGCAAAGGTCATAAAACCCAGTCCACCGCATTGCAGCAGAAACATAATGACAATCTGGCCAAATACCGTATAGGCTTCACCGACATTCACTACGGACAGTCCGGTAATGGTCACCGCAGAAGTAGCCGTGAAAATGGCTTGCAACCAGCTGATATCACCCTGATGGGCAATAGGTAACATCAGTAGCAGTGAACCGATCAGGATTAATCCGAGAAAACCCAAGGCCAATAAACTCGGCGGGCTGAGATTAATGGTTCTATGTTGCTTTAAGTCAGAACTTCTCATAGCGCTTTAAAATATCTGGCGAGATGGCGTAAAGGCTCCAGTAATCCTTCAACCACAAGAATATCGCCTTCCTGCAGAATCAGGTCGGATGCGACCTGGTATTGCACCACTGATCCGCGCTTATGTAATAAGGTGGTGATTTCAGGGGCGTGCTTCATCAGTTGGTTGAGCGGCGTAGCATGATGATCGGCATGAATCTCAATTTTGACAATATAATGATCATCTTCCAGTGCCATATAACGACTGACCATCGGGTAGCTTAAAGACTGAGCCACACGCACGCCCATATCTTCTTCAGGATGAATGATTTTCTCGACATTGAGATGGGTCAGAATCATGTGATGGGATTTGGATTTGGCTTTTACCCAGATTTTTTTGACGCCCATATTTTTCAGGTGCAATACACACAAAATACTGGCTTCAATATCTTCTCCGATCGCCACGACTACGGCATCACAACGCTGCACATTCAGTTCATCCAGCACATGCTCATCGGTTGCATCGGCAATTACAGCATGGGTCAGTTGATCAGAAATATTTTCTACATATTTTTTATTCAGATCGATTCCGATCACTTCATGATTCAGACTGATCAGTTGCGTGGCCACAGTCGCACCAAAACTACCCAGCCCAATCACTGCAAATAATGCCATGAATATTGTCCTAACTATTTTTATTACATCTCAACTTTAGTGTAAGAGAATTTCGTAAAAATTGCGCTGCTATTCAGCAAGCTATGCCGAGATAAATAGTATGATCATGATTTTGAGTTGCACATAAAAAACCGCCTCGAAAGGCGGTCTATATTTTAACAATTACTTCAGGAAGCGCTGATAGCCCAGATTATTGGTAATTTCCTGATATGGATATGTAATGGTTTCAAGGGTTTCAATCAAGCCATCCGGATTCTGCTGCGCATCGGTCGCCTCCAGACCCACCAGAACACGCCCTTCCGCAGCGCCGTGGTTACGGTAATGGAACAGGGTAATGTTATGCGTTGGGCCAAGACGTTCCAGGAACATTAATAAAGCACCAGGACGTTCTGGAAATTCCACCCGGAACAGGCGTTCATTTTCAATATCGGCATGACCACCGATCAGGTAACGAATATGCAGTTTTGCCACTTCATCATCAGACAGGTCATCGACGTCATACTGGAATTTTAGCGTTTCATAAATTTCCTGACGTTCTTTTTCACCATTTTTTAAGCTGATCCCAACAAATACTTGAGCAGCAGAGACATCACTGGCACGGTAATTAAATTCGGTAATATTGCGACCTTGCAAAGCACGACAGAAGTTGAGGAATGAACCTTTCTGTTCCGGAATCGTCACGGCAAAAATCGCTTCTTTACGTTCACCGAGTTCGGTACGTTCGGCGATATAACGCAAACGGTCGAAGTTCATGTTGGCACCGCATACAATCGACACCATATTTTTGCCTTCGATTTTATGTTCTTCGACATATTTTTTAATGCCGGCCAATGCCATAGCACCTGAGGGTTCGACAATGCTGCGGCATTCGTCATAAGTATCTTTAATGGCTGCACAAATTTCGTCGGTATTGACCAGTACCACATGTGGTTCTACGATCGGGCCAGAATTATCTGACTTTTGCAGGCGAATCACTTCAAATGGTTTTTCACCAATTTGTGCAACGGCTGTACCGTCAGCGAATAAACCCACAGAAGGTAAAATGACACGTTCATTGGCCTCTAAAGCTGCTTTTAAGCATGCCGATTCGTCATATTCCACCGGAATGACTTTGACATGCGGGGCAACATCACCTAGGTAGGCTGCCACACCTGCGATCAGGCCACCGCCACCTACCGCTACAAATACATAATCAACATCGCGCCATTGACGCAAGATTTCATTGGCAATGGTACCTTGACCCGCCATCACCAGCTCATCATCATAAGGCGGAATAAAAGTCATGCCATCTTCTTGAGCGTGTTGAATTGCATATTTGTTGGCAACGTCGAATGAGTCACCATGCAAGACGACTTCACCACCCAGACGTTTTACCGCTTGGACTTTAATATCTGGTGTTGTTTTTGGCATTACGATAATGGCGCGAATACCCAATTTTTTACCCGATAATGCCACGCCTTGCGCATGGTTGCCTGCTGAAGCTGTGATGACACCACGTTCCAGTTGAGATTTAGGCAATTGACTAATGCGGTTATAAGCACCGCGTAGCTTGAATGAAAAAACGGGTTGTAAATCTTCACGTTTAAAGCGGATGTTATTATTGAGTCGTTCGCTAATTCGTGGTGCTGCTTCGAGTGGAGTTTCGATTGCAACATCGTAGACCGTTGCTTGTAATATTTGTCGAACCAAACGAGACAGCATGTTAATTTTCCATCTAACAGTTTAAAATAGGCGCTTATTGTAACAAACCATACGGCTTTGCGGTTCGAAAATACTGCAAAAGTCCAAAATAGTTGAGTGAAGCCATGAGTCTATATGCAACCCAAGATGAGAAAAAACAAGCAGCGGCCCGTGCTGCTCTGAAACACTTACCAAAAGGCGGCATTTTAGGCGTAGGTACCGGAAGTACGGTTAACTTTTTAATCGATTTATTGCCAGAACTTCAGTTAGAAGCGGCTGTGGCAAGTTCTGAAGCAACGGCGCAACGTCTTAAGAAGTTAGGCATTGAAGTGGTCGATATGAACTCTGTCGGCGGACTAGATGCTTATGTCGACGGCGCAGATGAAATTGATCGTCATTTGCATATGATCAAAGGTGGTGGTGCAGCACTGACACGTGAAAAAATTGTGGCATCGATTGCGAAAAAATTTGTGTGTATTGTCGATGATTCAAAATGGGTCGGACAATTGGGACACGATTTCCCGCTGCCAGTTGAAGTGATTCCTATGGCACGTTCTGCGGTTGCACGTAAAATTGTCTCTTTGGGCGGTGATCCTGCATATCGTGAAGGTGTCGTGACTGACAATGGTAATGTGATTTTAGATGTGCATAATCTGAATATCTTAAATGCACTTGAGCTTGAAAAAACGCTCAACAACATTCCTGGCGTGGTCTGTAACGGAATTTTTGCGATTAATAAAGCGGACATCGCAATTGTGGCAACCAATGACGGTATTGAAGAACGTACTGCGGTTTAATCCTTTAATTTTATAAATTAAATTCCCCTAAATCTCCCTGAGCGAAGTTTTAAAGCACTGCTTTAGAACAAGTGCAAGAAGGGAGACTTTTAAAAGCCCCTCTTTGAAAAAGGAGGGTTAGGGAGGATTAAAAATAAAATCAATAAAATATGACCCCAAACCTCCCTGAAATCCAAATTACTCGAAAATTACGCGCAACACGCTTGAGACTGCGTGTAGAGCCGACGCAAATTAAATTAACTGTGCCGCAGTTTTGCACACAGCGCCAAGTTCAAGAATTTTTAAAACAATCAGAACAATGGCTGATTAAAACCTGGCAATCGCAGCAGGAAAAATTCCAAAAAATAGACCGAACGCTACCAACTGAGCTGCAGCTGTTTAATTTAAACGTACCAGTTCAGATTCATTATCAAAGCCAGAAACATAACTTTGTTTTCGATTCTGAGAAGTTACAGCTCTGTGTCAGTGATCGACATCCTGAAGAATATTTAAAAGCCTTTGTCATCAGCTATGCCAAAGAACAGCTTCCCCTATATTTAAATCTTGTCTCACAGCAATGCAATCTGCCTTTTAAAAAGTGCAATATTCGCCAACCCAAAACCCGCTGGGGCAGTTGTTCTGCTCAGCATGACATTATGCTGAATAGTGCTTTGGTGCTATTTCCCGAAGAAATTACCCGTTATGTCGCGGTACATGAACTGGCACATACCCAATATTTTGATCATAGTTCACTTTTTTGGGCGGAAGTTCAGAAACATGATGCAAATTTTCAACAGCATCGGAAAATGCTAAAAAATACGCCGTTGCCATATTGGTGGGAAGCTTAAAATTGAACTGAATAGAGAATGAGAGGGAAATAAAGGCTTAAAATAGCCTAAGCAATATAGATATTACTTTTCCATCTCTCTTTAATTTTAAAATTGTGTTCAGTGCTTATAAAAAACCAGTAATCCCCGCTGAAACAGTTTAGAAAACCTCAACTTCCTGTCATACTACGCAGTTATGAAATGGAAACTTTGATTTGAGGTAGTGATCGTGATTACTGTTGGTATTGTCGGTGGTACAGGTTATACAGGCGTTGAATTGTTGCGTCTTTTGCTACGACACCCAAATGTACAGGTGAATGTACTAACATCACGTACCGAAAATGGTCGCCGTGTAGATGATATGTTCCCAAGCTTACGCGGACATACCGATCTTCAATATTCAGATTTAAATATCGATGAACTTAAAAAATGTGATGTCGTGTTCTTTGCAACGCCGCATGGTGTCGCAATGAAACATGCCGAAGCGCTTGTGGCTGCAAAGACCAAAGTCATTGACCTGGCTGCAGATTTCCGTTTACAAGATCTGCAACAGTTTGAAAAATGGTATGGCATGCAACATGCTTGCCCAGAACTGTTGAAAGACTCTATTTACGGTTTATCTGAATTGAATCGTGAACAAATTAAACAGGCCAATGTAGTTGGAAACCCGGGTTGTTATCCAACCACGGTTCAGTTGGGGCTGGCGCCAGTATTAACATCAAGTGACGCATTAGTGAAACCTGAAAGCATTATTATTGATGCGAAATCAGGTGTGTCGGGTGCAGGTCGTAAAGCAAGCTTGGGCGGCATCTATACTGAAAATGCCGATAACTTTAAAGCCTATGGCGTAGCAGGTCACCGCCATCACCCTGAAATTGTCGAAGCCCTGGAAAATATCTCAGGTCAAAAAGATGTGTTTGATCACATTTTATTTGTTCCGCATTTGGTGCCAATGATCCGTGGTATGTTGTCGACCATCTACATCGATCTCACTGAAGCAGGACAAGCAGCAGATTTACAGGCATTGTATGAACAGTTCTATGCCAATGAAACTTTTGTCGATGTCATGCCAGCAGGCAGCTCACCAGAAACCCGTTCAGTGCGTGGTGCCAATCAGTTGCGTATAGCCTTGTACAAGCCGCAACCGACCAAGCTGGTAGTCCTGGTTGTACAGGATAACTTGGTGAAAGGTGCAGCAGGTCAGGCCGTACAAAACATGAACCTGATGTTCGGATTTGCCGAAGATGCTGGCTTAAATAATATTGGTTTATTACCATAAGAAACGTATTAGAACTTCACACACATTTAGATTTGGATTTAAATGTGTGTCTTGAATAAAGCAAACAAGAGATCAAAATGCCGAATAACGAGTCAAATACGACCATTCCTCAGGAACCAGCTGCAAAAAAATCTTTGATGAAAGGCAATACGCCCTTGGTCATTGGTGCGGCTGTATTGATCTTGAGTAGTGGTGTGCTCGGATATACCGTAGGACACCGTCAGGGTTTGACTGCGGCGGGTTATGATGCAGATGCAGAGCAACTGGTCGATGTGGTACAGACACAAAAAGCCAGTCTGGAAACATTAAATAAGAATCTGAATACTGCGGTTCAGGAGCGTGATCTGGCGGTGAGTAATGCCAATGATCTCTATCTGGCCATGACCAAGGCGCGTGATGAACAGGTGCAGGCTGAAAGTGTCGGAACCATTTATCGCGAGGTCTTACGTCAGCGTGGCGGTTTGGCTTTGGCCGTGCAAAACCTGTCGATTAAGCCTTTGCCTGAAAATGCCTTTGAATATCAGATTGATCTGGTTCAAGTTAGTCCGGGCAAAAGTCGTGCCTCAGGGAGTGTTGAATTACGCTTGATTAAAGGGACTGAAATTCTGGTGGTGCCACTGGAAGATAAAAACTTTAATTTTGAAAATTATGAGCGTTTAACCGGTCGCTGGAGCATGCCAAAAGGCTTTAAGCCAGAATTTATTGAGATACGTCTCAGCGGTGCCAAACCGGTGATCCGTCGTTTTAGCTGGGAACAGGGCAAAGCAGTTGAAAATCAGTCTGCCGCCTTGTCAGAAATTCCGAAAACCGAAGCAAATGCAAATTAAGTGTGAAATATAAATCTTATGCCAAGCAATAAACGTCAAATGTGTTTAAGTGATATCAAAAATTCTTTTTATGAATCTGGAATTGTTGATTGGCATATCAGCCCGCGTTTAGCAAATAAACCTCTGGAAGGTGATGATTCTGACCTTGCTGTGCAGACTGCACCGCCAGAACTGAAACGTCCGCCCTTATATGCTGTCGTTTTAATGAACGACAACTATACCCCGATGGAATTTGTAATTGAAATTTTACAACAATACTTTGCAATGAATCTTGACCAAGCTACACAAGTAATGCTAACTGTACATTATGAAGGAAAGGGTGTAGCTGGGGTCTATCCTCGAGACATTGCGGAAACCAAAGCGAACCAAGTCAATAATTATGCTCGATCACAAGGTCATCCATTACTTTGCCAAATAGAGCCTAAAGATTAAGGGGGTTACATGCTCAGTCGTCAATTAGAAGTATCACTACGTTTGGCTGTCAGCATGGCTCGTCAAAAGAGACATGAGTTCCTGACCGTAGAACATTTATTATTAGCCTTGCTTGACAATGACTCTGCCGTAAATGCGCTTAAAGCATGTGGCGCAGACATTATCGTGTTGCGCAAGGAATTAGAAGAATACGTAGAACAGCATACCCCTAAGCTTGGTGAAAATAGTGATCAGGCACCACACCCAACAGAAAGTTTTGACCGGATCTTGCAGCGCGCGATTTTTCACGTGCAATCTAGCGGTGGTGATCGGACTGTAGAAGGTGCTGATATTCTGGTTGCGATGTATTCTGAGCGTGACTCATTTGCCGTCTATCTATTGAAACGTCATCAAATTAATCGCCTTACGCTAACTCAGTACCTGTCTCATGGTACGCGTAAAGAAGAAGTACAGGGTGAAGAAGAAATTGAAGACCTCGATGGTGAGTCTGCATCTTCAGCCAGTTCAGGTCCGCTTGAACTGTATACGACTAATCTCAATATCGAAGCGCAAAAGGGCAAGACCGATCCACTGATTGGTCGTGAAAAAGAAATTGAACGTGCCGCTCAAATTCTGTGCCGCCGCCGTAAAAATAACCCACTTCTTGTCGGTGATCCGGGGGTCGGTAAAACCTCGATTGCAGAAGGTTTGGCATGGTTGATCGTTAATGGTAAAGCGCCAAAACCACTCGAAAATGCTGAAATTTTCAGTCTGGATATTGGAGCATTAGTTGCCGGAACAAAATACCGTGGTGACTTTGAAAAACGCTTGAAACAGCTTTTAAATGCGCTGAAAAAGAAACCTGAAGCTGTGCTGTTTATTGATGAAATTCACATGATTATTGGTGCAGGCTCCAGTATGGGCAGCACCATGGATGCATCGAATCTGATCAAGCCTGCATTGGCCAATGGCACTTTACGTTGCATTGGTTCAACCACTTTTCAGGAATACCGTCAGGTCTTTGAGAAAGATCATGCTTTGTCACGCCGTTTCCAGAAAATCGATGTGAATGAGCCATCTATTTCTGAAACCATTGATATCCTACGTGGCCTGAAATCCAAGTTTGAAGATTTCCATCATGTGCAATATGACGATCAGGCATTGGTATCTGCGGTTGAACTTTCTGCGAAGTTCATCAATGACCGTTTCTTGCCAGATAAAGCCATTGACGTGATTGATGAAGCAGGTGCGCAGCGCCGTTTAAAAGCTGAACAAGATGACAGTTTGATCACGGTAGAAAACATCGAAGATATCGTGTCAAAAATTGCGCGTATACCACCAAAAACTGTCTCTAAAGATGACAAGAGCGTACTGGAAAATCTTGAGCGCGATCTGAAACGGGTGGTCTTTGGTCAGGATGAAGCGATCGAAGCTTTAGCGTCTGCCATTAAACTGTCTCGTGCTGGTTTGAAATCTCCAGATAAACCTGTGGGCAGCTTTGTTTTTGCTGGCCCAACCGGTGTCGGTAAAACTGAAGTGACCAAGCAGCTGGCTAAGCAGATGGGCGTAGAGCTGGTTCGCTTTGATATGTCCGAGTACATGGAACGCCACGCGGTGTCGCGTTTAATCGGTGCACCTCCGGGCTATGTCGGTTTTGATCAGGGTGGTTTGTTGACTGATGCGATTCACAAAAATCCACATTGCGTGCTATTGCTTGATGAGATCGAAAAAGCGCATCCAGATGTCTTTAACCTGTTATTGCAGATTATGGATCATGGTTCCTTGACTGACAATAACGGACGTAAATCGGATTTCCGTAATGTTGTCCTAGTCCTCACCACCAATATTGGTGCTGAAAGTATTTCACGTATTAGCATTGGCTTTATGGAACAGGACAATAGCAACGATAACCAGGAAGCGATGAAGAAAGCCTTCTCTCCGGAATTCCGTAACCGTCTTGACGGCGTGATTCAGTTCAAGGCATTGCCAAGCAGCATCATTGAAAATGTCGTGGATAAATTCCTGACCGAACTTCAAGCGCAACTTGATGATAAGAAAGTCATGCTGGAAGTGGATCAGAGTGCGCGTGAATGGATGTCAGAGCAAGGCTATGACCGTTTAATGGGCGCACGCCCAATGCAGCGTCTGATTCAGGAACACCTGAAAAAACCATTGGCAGAAATGATCCTGTTTGGTGAACTGGCTGAAAATGGCGGTAATGTTGCAGTGTCGGTGAAGAAAGAAAATGGTAAAGCTGTTGGCTTAAAACTTGAAGTCTTTGAAGACCAGACTGCTGAACCTGCTTAATCAATATGAAAAAATAAAACCCGTGCAAGCACGGGTTTTTTCATGCACTCATATTTTAAATCATCAAATTCATTCATACAGTTCAAAAGACAAATCATGGATATTCAAATTACCAAGCTGCTCACCACTTTTTGCCTGTTTCTGGTCACGGCATTGATGGAAATTTTAGGCTGTTATTTTCCCTACCTGATTTTAAATCAGGGGAGAAGTCACTGGTTGTGGATTCCGACAGCTCTGGCTTTGGCGGCTTTTGTCTGGCTACTCACCTTGCATCCGGCTGCTTCTGGACGGATTTATGCCGCTTATGGTGGCATCTATATTTTTTCGGCGCTAATGTGGTTGCGCTTCGTTGATCAAGTCACACTGTCACGTTGGGATTTGCTTGGCGGGATGGTGGTAATACTGGGGGCACTGATTATAATTCTACAGCCGCAAGGTTTGGTGCGTTAGCAGGATATAACAGCAAACCTCATCAAAAAGAGGTAGCTATAGCGACCTCTTTGTTTTCTTGATGTTTTAATCCTGAATAAAAGCCAATATCTTATTTCTTTAGACTATTTCAATTTGCAATCTTTCTGGGAAATATCAGTTTTATAGGTTTGTGTTTGCGAGCTCAGGCTGAGCTCGACCTTGTATGGGTTTTCAATCTGATAGCGATGCTCAAAGAAAATCTCGCAATTATTGAGCAGATTATTCCGGATCATTTTCATCACTTCTTTGCGGCCCAGATCTTTTTCAAATTGGCTAAAATCCGGTGTGGTGATTAAACCTTTCAATGTGGTTTTATTGGCACTTAATTGTAATTGTTCAATAATTGTATTCTGATCGATCTGTAAAGGTAAAGTTCTGGAATCTTCTGCACTGAGTACCGCGAGTAATTCATTCAGTTCAGCTTTTTTCTGAATTTTAAATTTGCTGTCAATAATATTTTTTTCCTGAAGATATTGATCAAATTCAGAAGCATGAACGGAGAAGGTCGCACTGCTAAAACCTGCCAATAGTGCCAAGGCCCAATATTTATTTTGCATTGTATAACATCACTTTTTATTCCATTTCAATCATGATTATAAGAGCTGAGACAAAAAAAGCACCAGAGATTGGTGCTTAATTTGTGAAGATTCAGCTTTTAATTTAGTCTTTTTTCAGATTTTCATTAATCAGGAATTCAACCAGAGCTTTTTGCGCGTGCAAGCGATTTTCAGCTTCATCCCAAACCACGGCATTTTTATGGTCAAGCAAGTTTTCTGAAATTTCTTCGCCGCGGTGCGCAGGTAAGCAGTGCATAAACAAACAATCCGGATGCGCAAGATCCATCAGGCGTTCATTCACTTGATAGTCTGCAAAGGCTTTCTCACGGATTTTTTGTTCTTCTTCCTGGCCCATGCTTGCCCAAACGTCAGTCACAATCAGGTCAGCATTCACGGCTGCATCTTCCGCGGTATCGACCAGTTCAACACAATGCGCAAATTCAGACAGGAATTTTTCTTGTGGTTCATAACCTTTTGGCGCTGCAATTTTCAGATTAAAGCCCCACATGTGTGCTGCTTCAATATATGAATTACACATGTTGTTGCCATCACCGATCCAGGCAACAGTTTTACCTTCGATTGAGCCGCGTTGCTCTACATAGGTCTGCATGTCAGCAAGTAACTGGCAAGGATGGTGATCATCTGTTAAAGCATTAATCACAGGAACTTTTGAATAAGATGCAAAACGTTCCACGATATCATGACCGAAAGTACGGATCATCACGATATCTAGCATGCTTGAAATCACGCGTGCAGAATCTTCAATCGGTTCACCGCGGCCTAACTGGGTATCGCGAGAAGACAGGAAAATTGCGCTACCACCAAATTGGCTCATGCCAGCTTCAAACGAAACACGCGTACGGGTACTCGATTTCTCAAAAATCATGCCCATCACTTTACCAACAAATGGTTGGAACACTTCATTGTTATGCTGTTTGCGCTTAAGCTCAATTGCGCGTTGCAAAATCTGGTTAAGTTCTAAAGTTGATAAATCGCGTAAGGTGAGAAAGTGACGGAGAGCCATTCGTTACTCCACAATAATTGCCGAAAAACTCGATCAACAATCAGTTGTTGGTTAGTTTAAGAAAAAATACGGAATCGGCTAATATACTATAAGCAATGAAAAATGCAAAAAAACTAGACTTTTTGATGACCGTCTAAAAAGCGATCCACACAATAACTGATGTATTTGTCGATTTCCTGATCATCTTCTTGTATGGAAATTCCCATCAGGATGCGCCATTCCAGATTACGCAAAATACCAAAATATAGCTGAGCCGAATATTGCGGATTTTCACAATGCAATAAGCCTTGTGCATCTGCCTGTTCTAATGCAGTGGCAATCGCACTCTGGACATGTACAGGACCGTGTTCATGAATATGCTGAGCCAGTTCTGGATTACGCTGACTCTGTTCCAGAACCAGACGCATGAAGGCCGAGTTTTCAGGTTGCATGATCTGATGATAAAAATTCAGCAAGGTGTGAACCAGATAACTACGAAAATCCAGTGCCATCAGTTCGATCGGAATGCTGATATCTTCAAAAAACTTGATACGACGATAATCACAGATGGCTTTAAACAAGCCTTCTTTATTGCCAAAGTACTTATAAATGGAGGCTTTGGAGCCACCTGCATGCTGAACAATATCATCGAGAGACACAGCATCATAACCCCGTTCCAGAAACAGCTCGGTTGCACTGTTCAGCAGCGCAATACAGCGCTCATGACCACGTTTGGTCTGCGGCAGGTCTTTGGCGAGCGGTTCTAGGACGAGGTCTTGCATAGGAGATAATACATCAACATGTCAATAAAGATTGAAATGCCATCATAGCAAATATATGTACATATTTCATAATTGCACCGCATAAGCGCAGTATTTGCCGGATTAGGTAAAGTAAAACTTAAAAATTTGACTAAAGTTTTAGAGTATTTGTTCTATCAGATTGTGGAATGAGCAAGCCAAATGAGTATACTCGAGTTTCAATAATTATAGCCAAGACTGTGGAAAAGGAAGATGACAGAACAAATGTCTGCAGGTCTAAGATTTAGACAAGCACTTGAAGTCGAGAAACCATTGCAAATTATGGGTACGGTAAATGCCTATGCTGCCATGATGGCCAAACAAGTCGGTTATAAAGCCATTTATTTATCAGGTGCGGGTGTCGCGAATTATTCTTATGGTTTGCCTGACCTGGGCATGACCAGTCTGGATAATGTTCTGGAAGATGTACGCAGGATTACAGAACGTGTTGATACACCTTTATTGGTCGATATCGATACCGGTTGGGGCGGTGCATTAAATATTGCTCGCACGATCAAACAGATGATTGCAGCTGGTGCAGCCGCGGTGCATATTGAAGATCAGGTGGCACAAAAGCGTTGTGGTCATCGTCCAAATAAAGAAATCGTGTCACAGCAGGAAATGGTCGATCGTATTAAAGCGGCGGTCGATGCGAAAACCGATGCAAACTTTGTGGTCATGGCGCGTACCGATGCGCTACAAAAAGAAGGCCTGCAAGCGGTGATTGATCGTGCTTGTGCCTGTGTTGAAGCGGGTGCAGATGCAATTTTTGCCGAAGCGATGACCGATATCACCATGTATCGCACCGTATGCGATGCAGTTGGTGTGCCAGTCTTGGCAAATATTACCGAATTTGGTGATACACCGTATTATACGGTAAATGAGTTGGCAGAGCAGGGTATTGGCATGGTGCTGTATCCATTATCAGCGACACGTGCCATGCAAAAGGCAGCCCTTGAAGTGATGCGTTCGGTGCGTGAACACGGCACTCAGGTGAATGTGCTGGATATTATGCAGCAACGCAAAGAACTCTACGAATTTTTAGATTATCACAGCTTCGAAGACACATTAGATAAACTGTTTAAACAGGAGAATTAAAAAAATGGCTGAAGGAAAAGTACTCACCGGCGCAGGATTGCGTGGACAAGTGGCAGGGAAAACTTCACTCTCAACTGTAGGCAAAAGTGGCGCAGGTCTGACCTATCGCGGTTATGACGTACAGGATCTGGCTGAACATTGTCAGTTTGAAGAAGTGGCTTATCTGATTTTCTTTGGCGAACTGCCAACTTCAGAGCAGTTAGTTGCCTATAAAGCCAAATTAAAATCTTTGCGCACGCTACCTCAAGCCTTAAAAGAAGTGCTAGAACGGATTCCTGCCGATTCTCATCCGATGGATGTGATGCGTACTGGCGTATCGATGCTGGGCAATCTTGAAACTGAACTGTCTTTTGAACAGCAACAGAATATTGCAGACCGTATTCTTGCCACTTTACCGGCAATTATCTGTTACTGGTATCGTTATAGCCATGACGGCGTGCGTATTGAAGAAAATACCGATGATGATTCAATCGGTGCACAGTTCCTGCATTTATTACGTGGCGAAAAGCCAAATGAACTGCATGAACAGGTGATGAATGTCTCTTTGATTCTATATGCAGAGCATGAATTTAATGCTTCGACCTTTACGGCGCGTGTATGTGCATCGACTTTATCTGACATGCATTCTTGTATTACCGGCGCAATCGGCTCCTTGCGTGGCCCTCTACATGGCGGTGCTAACGAAGCTGCAATGGATATGATCGAAAACTGGACCTCGCCTGAAGAAGCTGAACGTGAAATGCTGGGCATGTTGGAACGTAAAGAAAAAATTATGGGCTTCGGTCATGCGATTTATAAAGACAATGATCCGCGTAATGGCATCATCAAAATCTGGTCTGAGCGTTTAGCCAAAGATGTCGGTGATACGGTACTTTATCCGGTCTCAGTGCGCTGCGAAGAAGTGATGTGGCGTGAGAAGAAATTATTCTGTAATGCCGATTTCTTCCATGCTTCGGCTTATCACTTTATGGGCATTCCAACCAAGCTGTTTACCCCGATTTTTGTCATGTCACGTGTCACAGGCTGGGCAGCACATGTGATGGAACAGCGTGCAGACAACCGTATTATCCGTCCAAGCGCGGATTATACTGGGCCGGAACTGCGTAAAGTAGTACCGATCGCCGAGCGTTCTACAGCGGCTTAATATTTATTAATATCTTGAATAAAAAATAAGGTCTCAATCGAGACCTTATTTTTTATCGACTTAACAGGACTGGATCTTCAATGCTATAGCCTGTTTCAAAAGGAATCCCCAAATACTTGACTGTCACCAGCGTTTTATTCTGTTTAGGAACTTTATAGGCCTGGCTAATTTTTAGACCTTGCTGATAACTGACCGCTTGATGGGTCGGACTTTTTTGTGAGCCAGATTTGACTTGATATTGATAAGTCCATTTTGGCACTTTTTCTTGTGGATCGTACCAGGCAGCTGCCGTCCCTGTTGTGGTTTTTAAAATTTTAAGTTGTGGCTTTGAACTTTGAATCGGACTCAGTGGAACTAAACGCTTTTTGATTTTGGCAATGTCCTGATCAAACTTGCGACTGTCTTGGTCATAATCAATACGTTTGGTTTTTGGATTGATATATAAGGAGTTGACCTGAATCAACTGATTCGGTTTTGCGGATTTAAAATTATAATAATACAGCTGTGGCAAGCGCCCACGACCATCAAGGTAATGACGCATGACATAGAGCTTTTGCTCTTTGACTTCATAGCCTAGAATTTCAATATTTTGTGGGCCACCGACCGTAGCAAAAGCCAGACTGGGCAAGCCAAGAGGGAGCAGAAACAGCGCAGTTTTAATATTCATGGTTATTCTACCCGCAAAAAATAGATTAGCATTTGATCATGCTAATCTATCTTAAAATACAGTAGAAATAATGAAGCTTGTTGCGGCGTAATTATAAAACTAGATTAATGATTGAGTAGATTAATCATATCGTGTGCAACCACGGCAGACAGTTTATTCAGACGTTCGAGTGGAGTACCTTTCAAATAATACTGGAATTGATGCACTTGAGTACCATCATTAATTGCTACAAAAAAAGTCCCTTCCGGTTTCTCTGGTGTCGCACTACCACCGGGTTTAAGCAAACCTGTACAGGCAATAATCCAGTCTGCATCCCGGAACATCTTTTTACCCGCTTCTGCCAAGGCAACAGTAACTGGCATGGATTCGGCAGTGTAACTATTGATCAAAGTCTGGGGAATGTTTAATACCGAAGTTTTTACACCAACATCGTAGCAGACCAATCCGCCAGCCAGAATTTCGGCGCCGTCACTTTTACAGATGGAAAACTGGCTACATAGATATCCAGAGCTCGCACTTTCAATAAAGGCAATTTTTATATTTTTCTCTTCGAGTAAGTTGCAACAGGTCTTTATCATAGTCTCTATATTTTCTTTATGATCCGAGTGGTTTTAGCTTAATTTAGACAGATTTTTTCTGTCGTTCAACTCCGAGTATATTTATATTTTTATGAAAGTTAAAATTTTTCATGGATTAGTACAATTTGATACTGATTTGATCACAAAACCTGAGTGGTTAAAGCTTAGACTATTTTTTCAAATAGAGGTTTCTTCTCAAGCTGAACAGTGGTAAAAATAAAAATAAAAATAAAGTGCTTAGTGAAAGTAGGGCGTTAGAATGAAAACCACAGTAAAATATGTAGTCTTAAAAAGTCTTGACTACCAATTGGGTACACCATTATTTCAGGAAGAAATTGATGCTGATGGTCAATATTTTGATCAGATTCCAAGCACGATTTCTTATCAGAATTTACAGTTCAAAGTAAAAAGCAAAGAGCTTAAACGTTTACATCTGGCTGAAGAGCAGGAAGATACCCAAACGATTATTGTTAAAGTTGTGAATATCTAAGATAAACCTTAAAGTGAATAAGCCTCTTTTTTTAAGAGGCTTATTATTTGGCTAACATTAAGTTAATAAAAGCTTTTTAAAAATAAAAAATTACCAAAATTAATGTCAGTCTGATTGATAAATATCTTTTATTAAAGTCAAGATAAATTGGAAACAACTTAGTCGTTATACGTGATTCAATGTTACGTATCGTATATTCGTTTATTAAAAAACTGTTTAGAAAAATTACCTTTTGCATGTTTTATTCCATTTTTAAAAATATTAATACTTAGGCTGAGTTATTGAATTTAATCATAAATATCATGAGCATAGATTTTTAATATATTTTACTTGATAATATATTGTTATTTTTTAAAATATTTTAAATGTCTTTTTTATATATTTTACTCAGGTTAAGTTATTCCTTTTATTGAATAATAAAAATTTCGAAACATATTATCTTTCATCATGTGTCTATTTTATTGGATAAAGTAATTTATGTTGCTTATTAATCTTGATTTCAACTACTTGGCTTACCATTTTTTACATTGAATTAATCTGTAACAGGTTATAGGTTGGAGAATTCTGAAAAATGCATAGAGTAGATATTAAGTCGAAACTCTATCGGCTTTTAATTAATTTAAAGCAAATAGTAAGGAGTTACACCATGGCTAATAATCAACAGCAAGACCAACAGAAACAGCAACAACAGCAAAACCAACAAGGCACGCAAGATCAACAGCGTCAGCAAAACAACCAGCAAAACCCAAACCAGCAACAAAATAACCAGCAGCAACAACAGCCGCAGGGACAAAATAACCAACAACAGCGCGATCAGCAGCAACAACAGCAGCCACAGCGTAATCAGCAAAAAAACCAGCAATCTCAACAAGATCTGGAATAATCAACAGAACTAGCAGCCATAATAGAATTAACTAGCAGCGTGGGTATGATTCATAAGATCTGCCAAAACTGTAGCGTTAATTCTGTTTAAGCTGTACGTTCATAAAAAAACCGCCTGAATCAGGCGGTTTTTTTAGGGTAAAAATTTGGTTATAGACGTTAATCAGTATGAATTAACACTGGATATTGGCTTTCTGCTTATAAAAGCTTAAGGCATTGTCTAAATCTGTAAGCAGTCCTTTTTCTGTATATTCCTGAGGCATAAGTTTTAATAAAGCCGGCATATAACGAGTTTTATATTCTTTAGGATATTGTTCACAGAGTATGCGTGTTCTTTCTTCTGGACTAATACTGGAAGAATCTAGTTTGTCCAGATAAGCACTGAGTTGATTATCTGATTGTTCAAATTGGGCTTTGAGGACTGGATCAGGTTCCGCTGAACTGTCGGCTTGCTGCTTTTGGCAGCCACTTATTGTCAGACTTATCAATAAAGTAATCAGTATACGATTTATCATGATGTCAAAATCTTGTTATTTATCATATCAAAAATTATAGAGAGAAATAGCCAAAAAGAAAGCAGTCATCTACCGACTTTAGAAGAAGTCAAAAATTCCTGATATTCACATACAGTACAGCAACAGGGAATTTTATCCTAAAAAATGAACAAATTTATTGTTATGCATCTTGATCTAAAGTGTCCATCTGTTTTCTCTTAAGCATAAAATTTAACGAATAAAATATATTTTGCCTAAATTAAAGCCATTCAATTAAGAAAAGTAACGCTTATTGCACATTTAGAAACATAGCCTCTATATATCACACACAGATTGACTGCTGGGCCAGTGATATCTTGGCTTCATTCCAAGAACTTAATGAAAATAATTAGAAAATCAGCACATTATAAAGCCTGCTTAATTTAGGAGAGTTAAGCAGGCTTTTTCTTGTTTATAAACACGGATTGCTCAATGAGAGCTTTTTATTTTAATTATTCTCTTTCACATAAGTTTTCATATACAACATAAAGCCTGAAAATTCTCTCAAGAGTGAAACATGAATAGATGGTATTTATTATCTCTTTTTATAAAAAGACAGGGCAAAGCTATGATGAGATGTATATGTGCATTTGGCATGGGCGTGATGGTAGGTTGTTGTTTTAAATCTTGCAAAGAAAAAATGTGTCATATGATGGGCAATGATCATTGTAAGAAGGATCAAAAGACTAAAAGTGAAGAGCCTGCACGAACTTAAATGCCAGAAATTTAACTTTGCTTGAATTGCGAAAGGCATTCAGGCGGTTAAGTTATTACTCAGGTCGTGATCCGATTATTCCGTATCGAGTTATTGAGTCTTAAAATCAATACAAGCTTAATCACTGATTAAGCTTGTTACACTCAGGAGAAAAGCATGATCCAGTTTATATTTTGTTTATTTGGCCTTCATGGTGCGACTGAAATCAATTACACCTGTGATCATGAAGAGGTGAAAGAGTGTCGTGATTGCTTGAAAGATATTGAATAATGCTCCAATTTACCGGATGTGTTAATGAAGCTCAATCCCCGTTCAATCATCAGTTGGCGGGGGTTTTGTTTGTGGGTGAAATTTTTACAATAAAAATCCAAGATAACGATTGAACTCAACTGGATTTAAATGATACGGGGCACAATCTATACTTTATGAGAGTATGATTTAAATAGGATTACATGCCGATAAATGATTAAAATTGAGAACTAAAATAGCCGGATAAGAATATATTGCAAAATGCGATAATTTATATATACTAGAAATATAGCAAAATGCGATAAAATATATGCATGTGATCACCCACGCTCGAATTCTTGAAGCAACGCAAAAGTGGCCACAGGCTGGAACGGCATTAGATGGTTGGTATCGACTGATGAAGGCCAATCATCCTAAGGATTTTGCTGAAATGAAGAGACTCTTTCCCGCAGTAGATAAGGTTGGAAAGTTTCATATATTCGATATCGGTGGAAACAAGCTTCGGCTGATTGCTGTGGTGATGTATCAGGCAAAACGCGTTTATATTCGCCATGTCTTGTCTCACCATGAATATGATAAAGGTCATTGGAAGGAAGGTTAGAATGAATGCAATGATTAAACAGGCCGTTGATCACTGGCGTTATGTTGCACCATTGCTCAGCAAGCCGGAAAATGAAGATGACTTTCATACACTAACTGAAGCCCTGGATGAGCTTTTGGACATTGTCGGCGATGATGAATCACATCCTTTAATGGGGCTTATTCATCAACTGGGTGATCTGGTTTCAGCGTATGAGCATGAACATCTACCCATGCCAGAAGGTGATGGACGAACGGCCTTGGCTTTGTTGATGGAGCAACACGGGCTTAGTCAAGCAGACTTGTCTGATGTCGCGACACAATCAGTAATTTCAGAAATATTGAATGGCAAACGTCAGCTGAATATCCGTCATATCAAGGCCTTGTCTGAGCGCTTTGATGTATCGGCAGATACTTTCTTTTAATCGATGCCCGCCTAAGCTGATATTTCCATGCTGTGCTGTCTAATCAGGTAGCGCTGCTCATTTGATTATTTAAATTTCAAGTGTCGTGAAAGGTGAGAGCGCCTCCAGAAAAGTTTGCTTTTCTAAAAAGTGAATGTGAAACATAAATAATATTGATGTTTAGGATCAGATGTCATATTTATTTCTTAATGGATCGATAAAGGAGATACACATGACCAATAAATCAGAGCAAGAATCAAATCCGCAAAAAGAATCTAATGATGATAAAGGCAATCAGGATTCGTATAAGGGCGTGAAGCCAGAGAAAAAACCCAATGCAGAACCGGAAAATCCATTGAGAGAACAAAAATAGCTCTTTCACATTTTAAAAGCCCTAACTTGCTTTAGGGCTTTTAGTTTTTCGACAACCGGTGATCTCTGGGTTTCGCTCTAAACTCATCTCTCATTTCAAAGAAAAACTCATGAGCTTGTTCATGATCGCAGCATAACCAATCATGGCGTGATTCTTCAGGAATCACAATAATCGAGCGCTTCTCGTCATCTGGATGGTGGAACTGTTTCATCAATAGGTGTTGATCGGAATTTATAGTCAGCATCGAAAATGATCTGATTTTTTCACCCTCAATGAGCACATCATCATAAATGGCTGCAACGGTAAAAGGATTGCCATCTTCACGTGAAATACCAAACCAGTGCGGTTTTCCATCGATATATTTAGGTTCATAGAAAGTATCCATGGGCACTAAAGCAAACTGGTTGTTTTTCCAGGCATGTCGAAAACTTGGCTTGGACGCTATTGTTTCAGTTCGGGCATTATAAGTATGTCGACCATATTTTAATTCTTTCGCCCAAAAGGGAATCAGTCCGAAACGTGCAATATCTAACTCAAACCCCTCAGCACCTCGCATCATGATAGGAGCAGGTGCTAAGGGGTAAACATGTGATTTCATGTTCAATTCAAGTTGTTCTGCATGAAGATCTAATAAAGAGAGCTGACTTTTTGAGGGGAATTCATAGTTTGAACACATGACCGACCTCTTTGCTTAGCATTCTGATCTGCGATAACAATTAAACTATAAGAATGATGACCTCAAAACAATTCGAAATCGTAAATGGAGTTGGGTCTGGAAACGGAATTTTTATGGTGAATATGAATGTAATTTTTCGCCAATGGATGAAAAATAATCTTCGATAAAATGAGCGCCCAGATTCCATTGCTATAGTTTTATTTCCAGTTTTGCCTCCTTTGCCTGAAGGAGCTATCTTTTGCGGAGAAAGGTCATGCTGCATTTTATCTTTTGTTTATTCGGTCTTCATGGTGTCACGGAAATCGAATGCCAAGCGGATGGTAAAGAAGCGAAAGTATGTCGTGACTGCTTGAAAGAGGAAAGGGTTACATAAACGGTAAGAAAAGCTTAAACATTCTTATCACTATTAATTCAGAATAGGCATTCACAATAAAACTCATAATTTTAGAGAATATAGAATGCCTAGAAATAATTATTTACCCGCTCTAGAACAAGTTTATGAGTTTTTAAAAGAACGTCCTGGCTTTAAAGAGAAAAGTGAGTTTGATAAGTCAGTAGAGTATTTTAGAACGCTGCACGAAGGAGAGCCTCAGGAATTTAGAGTCCAAGCATTCCATAACATTAGTGGTAAATTTGGAAATAAAGAAATACTGAGCATAACTTCTGCACCTAAATTTACGGATAGAAACAGCTTCCTTAATTGGGTTGATATGCACATCAACAATTAGGCTTTGACGTTAGCACAGCTTATCTAATGGTCAGCTTTATTGTTTTCTACCCATACATTAATTAACATGGAGTACAAAAAAAACTCTAAATTAAGTTGGAAAGCTACACATTTGAATGCTAATTTTGTATTCAAATCTGACAGTTAATGAGGTGAGCAATGAAGTTGTTGACTTTGTTTGGTGTAGGCGTAGCCGCAAGCTATTGTTATAAATCTATGAAAAATGGCAAGCTCGCTCTTTCCAGACCAAATTTTGATGAAAGTGTAAAACGATTTGTACTGCAAGAATTCGCAGCTTGTAAGAATTAGATCTATTGGATTAAAGAGCTCATCATAGGATGGGCTTTTTTATTTCTCAGGCTTTTATGGAAAATGTTTATCTTTTGAATGCAAAAAGCCTATCAGGGAGATAGGCTTCTTTTATTAATTCAACATAATATTATGAGTTTTTCTTATCCGCCTGATTTTTTTGATCATTTTGCTCTTTGGTTATAGGAGCTGGCTCTCCTTGATTCGGTTTTTGCTCTTGCTCATTTGGCTTAGGTTTGTTCTCAGTCGCATTATTAGAAAATTGATTGAAAGACGCTTTTTGAGCAGTATTTGTATTAACTAACATAAGTTTCTCAATTTTAATTGTCGAAGATTCGACCTGCCTAGAGTGGCATATTAAAAGCACTTACAATGAGATGATTTAGAGATGCGAGTGTAGCGATATGTAGGATTTCGAGATTTATATCTTATTTATATTTCGGCATATTTTTGAATTATGGTGCAGGTAGATGATTTGTCTACTAAAGTGCGAAGTCAGTGGAATTATCGGATATTGCTTCGATACCTAAACTCCACAATGAGTATTTTAGTTCTAAAAATAGGCCTCTTAAATAGAGGATTGAAGATTTTAAATCAGTGGCTTAGCTATTTGGAGAGAAGATTTAAAGCGTGTTTTTATTTCAAAAGTATTCAATATTCCCGTAACTTTGCTTTATTAAGTATCAAAGGTGAATTGAAATAACTCCTTCTTAAAAATATTCCCATTTTTATCCGAGGTTGCTCTATAAAAATAGATTCATGTTTTACGCATTGTAAATGCCTTTCAATATTGATTTTTTACTTTAGCCACATTTAGCCATAAACTTACGAAAATTTCGTTCCTTAGGGTGCACTCTACAAATTTTTTTAAAATATATTTTCTGTGGATTTGTAGACCTTTGAACAGCAAGTAAGGGCAATTCAATGCAATATGACGCAACTATTAGTATTTATAAGCCATTGAAGATGCAAGGGAATACAATTTAATGCAAGCACTTGCAATCAGTACCAGACTGGGAGGATTCTATTTTTTCTACTATGCGATTGTGGGCGCATTCATGCCGTTCTGGAGTCTGTATCTGGAAGATCAAGGCTTTAACTATCAGGAAATCGGTATTTTATCTTCTATTGCGATTCTCACTCGGTTTTTTGCGCCTTTTATTTGGGGCTGGATTGCAGATAAATCTGGTAAGCGCATGTTGCTGGTACGGATTGCCACCTGGATGGAAGCCTGTATCTGGTTGATGATGTTTATCATTCCTAACAGCTTTCAGTCAGTGGCTTTACTGATGCTGATTTTCAGCTTTTTTCAAAATGCGATTTTGGCACAATTTGAAGGCGTGACTCTATTCTGGCTCGGGGAAAAAAGAGCAGAACTTTATGGCAAAGTCCGGAAATGGGGTTCGGTTGGATTTATTATCGGTGTATTCGGCTTGGGCGCCATCTTTGAAATTATCAGCATTAGCATGCTTCCAGTTTTATTGCTGTGTATTTCATTTCTGGCTTTTCTCTGGTCTTTTAGCATTAAAGAACCTACGGCGGCGCCTACTGCACAGAAAAAGCTGGAAGCCCTCTGGCCGATTTTCAAGCGCCCGGTTGTATACAGTTTTTTTCTGATTGAACTGATCATGCTGTTTTCACATGCGCCGTTTTATAGTTTTTATAGTAATTATCTTAGTCAGGCGGGATTTAGTAGCAGTCAGATCGGATTGCTTTGGTCCATTGGGGTTATTGCCGAAATTATTATGTTTGCTTATGCTACCTTCTTTCTGACACGCTGGTCATGGCGTCATTTGGTGATACTTTGCCTGTTGATGACTGGCTTAAGATGGCTGATTGTAGGCGTATTTCCATCTGCATTTGTGGCACAATTTTTTGCCCAAACGATTCATGCCTTGAGTTTTGGTTTATTTCACATGATCGCCATGCGGGTTATTTTCCAGAATTTCTCTGCTGCACAGCAAGGCCGTGGACAGGCTTTATATAGCACCATGTGGGGCTTAGGCGTAGCAAGTGGCAGCATTCTGGCGGGCTATTATTGGGATAAAATTGGCGGAGAAACCATCTTTATGTTTGCCGCCGCATCGACTTTGTTTGGTTTGTTATTGATTTTTGGGTTGCCCAATACAGTTGAGCAATCAAAGATATCTTCATGATGCCTCTGATGCTTAAAATTTAGATCCGAATTTTGGCGTACTGATTAACCCAAGGCTGTGCCTGTTCCAGTTGAGCAGCTAATTGCAATAGCCGGTCTTCACGGGCAAAGGGTGCAATAAACTGCGAACCGAGCGGCAGGTTTTGTTCATTCCAGTACAAGGGCACCGACATGGCTGGAAGCCCGGTAATATTGGCAAGTTGAGTAAAAGGTACCCATTTCAGGTTTTCTTTGACAATCTGATCGACCAGTTTACCTTGTGCCAGCAGATGGGCCTTACCTATACCCAATAAAGCCTTTAAAATTGGCTTCTGCCATGCAGGTGTTTTGACTTCGCCATTTTTCGGTGCGACGGTTGCGGTTGCAGGCGTCAGATACAGATCATAATCATCAAAGAAATGATTCATCTGGGTCACGTACTGGCCCCAGTTATTCAGGTTCTGGATATAATCAAGTGCGCTGGTTTTAGCCCCAAAAGCCGCCAGCGCTAAAGAGTCCAGTTCAAAATCCTTCGCTTTAGACGGGTAGCCTTTCTGGATTTCATCCAGCATAAATGAAAACTGGCTAAACCAGGTGGTAATAAAATCCTTGGCCAGTTGCATGCCATCGATGGCCGGACGGTCTTCAACCACCTCATGTCCCAAAGATTCCAGCAGTTTGGCCGTCTGTTCGATGGCTTTCACAGCATCCGGAGAGACAGGCGTGCCAATGGTAGAATGGGGATTAAAGGCAATTTTCAGTTTTTTAGGTGGTTGCTGAATTACATCCAGATAATGATGCTGTGGACGCTGAATCTTAAATAGTGAGCTGTGATCTTCACCATGCGTGGCATCCAGCATTGCAGCACTGTCTCGCACTGTTTTGGTCAGGACATGCTGAATCGCTGCACCATGCATGGCCTCACTCATTTGCGGCCCCCAGGGGGTACGGCCACGACTTGGTTTTAGACCAAACAGCCCGCAATATGAAGCGGGGATACGTATCGAACCGCCGCCATCGCCTGCACCCGCAATTGGCACAATGCCGGCAGCTACAGCAGAAGCCGAGCCACCCGATGAGCCGCCGCTATTATGTTGTAAATTCCATGGATTTTTACAGCTACCCCAGGCATCTGGTTCGGTAATCCCTTTAATGCCAAATTCAGGCGTATTGGTACGGCCAAAAGTGACAATTCCAGCTTTTTCCCAACGATTGACAATCTCGGCATTGGTTTCGGCAATATAACCGATCCGTTTTAAGCCCTGACAGCCATAAGAGGTTGGATAACCTGCATATTCCTGAAACAGGTCTTTGACCAGAAAAGGCACACCGGCAAAAGGTCCGGATAAATTCTGCTGGGTCCGTTTTAATGCATGCTCATGCATGGGAATAATAATAGCATTCAGTTCGGGATTGGCAATTGAGCTACGCTCTAAGGCAGCGGATAAAAGTTCACTGGAATGTACCTGTTTATTGGCGACCAGTTCAGCCAGTCCTAAACCGTCATATTGTAGATATTCTTCTAATTTCATTGCCATTCCCTAGCGTTAATGCTGTTCAAGGTTGTAGATGATTTTAGTTTAAGATGCAAGTACCACCTGATTACGTCCACGATGTTTGGCCTGATATAAGGCTTGATCCGCAATATTGATCAGGTGTTGCAGGTCTTGTGATTGTGGTTCATTTTGATGGGTAATCCCTACACTCACGGTAATGTAGAGATCTGAACCATCTGATTGATGCATCGGGGTTTTTTCTACACGTTTACGTATGCGTTCTGCAATATCCTGAGCCTCAAAAGGCTCGGTGTTCCAGAGTAACAGCACAAATTCTTCCCCACCAATTCGTGCAAACAGATCTTCAGCACGTAAATTGCAGCGAATGATTTCCGCAAAATGTTGCAGCACTTTGTCACCGACATGATGGCCAAAATCATCGTTCAGACGTTTGAAATGATCAATATCCAGCATGATGACCGAAAATTCCATTCTGTTGGCATATTGCAGTAAATATTCACCTTTCTGAAAGAAAAAATGACGGTTCATGGTGCGGGTCAGACTGTCATGATTGGCCAGATAGAGAACCCGTTTAAACAGCTCATTGCGGTTTTGACTAATAATACAAAGAATAAGCGGCGATAAGGCCAGCATAAACAGCCCGATCCGGAGCGAAATATAAATCGTAGAATCTGCCAAGGTGTCATGCGTTGTGGCATAAAACCGCGTCAGGCTGTAATAGGTCAGGATAATCACAAAAGCGTTGATCATGGTCATGGTAAACAGGCGATAGGTCAATGCAGCCCAGATCAGTGCAGCCAGAGGGTAGAGCATTGCACCCGGGCCTGCAAAAATATTGGTAATGATGACACAGGCCACGACTGAAGATGCAGGTAAAAAATAGCTGAAGTAATTACGTTTTTGACGACGGTTTTTAAATAAGTACTGCATGTCTTTTATTCTTGGGAATGCCAAGATTAAAGGAAGAAACACAATATAATTCACCATTTCACCGGTCCACCACAGACCAAAATCAATCCATAAATTTTCTTTGGTCATGAATGAATTGGGTAGATTGGGCAAGGTGATAACTGCAAAAGCCGCACTGGCCAGGCAGCCTGCAAAAGCGAAGATGCCAAATAAATGAACGAAGGTATAACCGGTATTATAGTATTTGTAATTAATCTTGAAATATCGAATAAAAAATATCGAGACAATAGTACTGATCAGATTAGACAGGGTAAGAAACAGGCTTTGCAGCAGACTGTTGCCTGTGACCAGATCTGCAAACATAAAAGCACTGAATGCACCCAGCCAACCGCCCATATTATTTAAATGTGGAAAGCGTAAGAACAGGGCTAACAAGGCAGCATTGGCCGGCCACAATAAGGCCAGGTACTCAATCGGTCTGGTTGCGATCCCAATAAAACAACAGACTAAAACAGCGAAAACAATGACAAAATAAGCATAGGTTTCATGATTTAATTGTTGTTCTGTTATTCGAGCTAATTGCAAATTTAAAATCCTATTCAAATTTTTAAGTGTGAATGATCACTTTGTTCAGCAACTAAGTTTGACCCAAAATATAATTTTATTGTTTGATTAATCTGTTATTAATACGAACTATTAAGATTCTTATATACGAAATATATACAAAATAAACTGGAAAAGAAATCCATGTTTTTAAACAATATGATAAAAACTTTATGGACTCAGATTTAAACTGCTCCAGAGTGGGATACGATTCTGAAAAAATATGCTAACTTAGAATCAATTGTTAAAACGATGCCGGTAAATATGAAAAAAATATGTCTTAGCCTTATCTTACTCATGAGCTCACCTTGGCTAATGGCGACAGAAAATAAAAAACCAGCGGAAGTTTCTGCTAAAGCTGCTGAAATCCCAAATACATTTACCGTGAAAACCCGGCCTGAAATTGTGGGGTTGTGGGGGATGGAAATTCCGGATAATAAAAAATGTATCGAATATTATAATTTTAAAAGCAATAATAATGTCGTAATTAAAAGTGGTGAAGAGTGGACTTCAGGATTATATGATTATCAGCCTGCACAGGATCCGACCGTTCAGATTCCCGCACTGATTCTTCAGGTTAAATATGATAATAATGAAAAAGACTGCTCAGGCAATCAGGTTGATCAATCCGGTGAAATTTCCCAGTATTTTGTGAAATGGCAAAATCCGTACACGATTAATTTCTGTGCCAATGACAAGGCCGAGCAATGCTTTGCGGTACTCAGACGTGTATTACCATAAATGAGTCATCAACATAAAAAAACCGCTGAATTTCAGCGGTTTTTTTATAAGCTTAAAGCTTATTGAGCTTTGTCTTCAGCACCTTCTAGCTGTTTCAACAAATGTTTTTCCAGATAATGAATGTCCATCGCCTGTTTGCAGAAGTTTTTATCCTGAAGGATTAAATCTTTGTGCAAAGGAATGTTGGTTTTAACACCAGTCAAAATCATTTCTTCCAAGGCATTTCTCATGCGAGAAATAGACGTCTCACGGTCCTTGCCATGCGAAATCAGTTTGGCGATCATCGAGTCATAATACGGCGGAATGCTATAGCCTGGGTAGATGTGCGAGTCTAAGCGGATACCTGCGCCGCCTGGTGCATAGAAGCTCTCAATCTTGCCGGGTGAAGGCAAGAAGGTTGATGGATCTTCTGCGTTAATACGGCATTCAATCGCATGTCCTAAAACCTTGACATCTTCTTGCTGAATATCGAGACCTAAGCCACCAGCAATACGCAATTGCTGTTCGATAATATCAATACCGGTTACCATTTCAGTTACCGGATGTTCAACCTGAACACGCGTATTCATTTCAATGAAGAAGAATCCATCATCTTCAAACAGGAATTCGAATGTACCTGCACCACGATATTGCATCAGTTTACAGGCATTGACACAGGCTTCTAGAATATCGGCACGTGCTTGCTCTGGTAAGTTCGGTGCTGGCGCTTCTTCCAGTACTTTTTGATGGCGACGCTGTAGCGAGCAGTCACGATCATAGAGATGAATCGCATGGCCATTACCATCAGCCAGTACCTGTACTTCAACATGACGTGGCTTTTGCAGGAAACGTTCCATATAGACCGTATCATCACCAAACCACATTTCTGCATCACGCTGTGCAGCCTGAACAGATTCCAGCAGGGTGTCGACATTTTCGACGATACGCATACCACGACCACCACCACCAGAAGCAGCTTTGACAATCAGCGGGAAACCGATCTCTTTCGCTTCAGCGAGTGCATTGTGAATGGTTACGGCATGGTCGCAGCCCGGTACAGTTGGTACACCCGCTTTTTTCATGGCAATAATGGCAGAAACCTTGTTCCCCATTAAACGAATATGTTCTGGACGTGGACCGATAAAGATAAAACCAGAATTTTCTACGATTTCAGCAAATTCAGCATTTTCAGCGAGAAAACCATAACCAGGATGGATGGCATCTGCGCCAGTAATTTCAGCAGCTGTAATAATCGCAGGAATATTCAGGTAGCTGTCACTGCTCGCACCCGGACCGATACAAACCGCTTCATCACAGAAACGCAAATGCATCAGGTCTTTGTCTGCGTCAGAATAGACACCTACGGTTTTGATCCCTAAAGTTCTGCAAGCCCGGGTGATGCGTAAAGCAATTTCACCACGGTTTGCAATTAAAACTTTTTGCAACATTATAAATCCCCGGGGTGATTAAGCGCGGTAGCGGAAAAGTGGTTGGCCGAATTGAATCACTTCACCATTTTTCACTAGAATTTCTTCGATCACACCACTTTGAGTTGCTTCAATTGGGTTCATGATTTTCATTGCTTCGATAATACCTAAGGTATCACCAGCAGAAACGGTTTGACCCACTTTGACAAATGTCGCTTCGCCTGGGCTTGGTGCAGAGTAAAACACCCCAACCATTGGAGATGTTTCAACAGCACCGCGCGGAGACTTCGCCGCAGGTACTTCAGCTGCAGGTGCAGGCATTGCAGGAACAGCCGCTGCAACCACTGGATTACGACGAGTTAATGCAATCGATTGATCGCCTTCTTTAACTTCGATCGCCTGTAAGTCAGATTCAATCATCAAGTCGATGAGTTTCTTGATTTTACGGATATCCATGAGACAGTATTCCTAATTAAGATTTTGTAGAAGATTGTATTTTTTCAATGACATAGTCGAGCGCAGCAGCATAGCCTTTTGCACCCAGACCACAGATCACGCCGATGGCTTTATCGGACAAGTACGAATGATGTCGAAATGCCTCGCGTGCATGGACGTTTGACAAATGGACTTCAATAAAAGGAATGGCGACACCAAGCAGGGCATCGCGAACCGCAACAGAACTATGTGTCAATGCTGCCGGATTGATAATGATATATTGTACGCCGTCGAGTTGGGCTTGATGAATTCGGTCAACGATTGCGCCTTCCCAGTTGCTTTGGAAGGTATCGAGTTGTAATGTGGCCTGTTGAGCCTGAGCAGTCAGTTGCTGATTAATATCGCCAAGCGTAAGATGACCATAAACTTCTGGTTCGCGCTTTCCAAGCAAATTTAAATTCGGTCCATGAATAACCAAAATGGTCGAACTCATCCAGCATGCTCCAATTAAAAAGTATCGAGGTTTGTTTGCAAGATAGCTGCAAACTCTGCTTATTATTGCATGATTTTCTACATGACTATTTATAATTTCTTTGAATTGACGTAGAAAGCATATCCTAAACAGTGGCGCTATAATGAAAACTTTGCAGAGATTTGGCAATGTTAAAAAATTACAATTCGCAGGGTATTCAGATCGTTTTCATTGTAAACCCAATTGGCAAAAACAGTTAATATCCTTTATGTAACTGTATCTTCATGTTAAGGATCAGCTCTGCTGTTTGATCATATTTTAATCTTGCAAAAATTCATGTCTGGCCAAAACGATTAGGACATTCAATCGAGAGATCCTTGACTTGCGTGAGAGGATGACTAGCCTAACTTTGCCTTTAACCGTGCTTCCCTTAATGTCAAAATCTCATCTTGAAAAGATGGAGAAATACTTAAAAAGGCAAGATAAGACAATATGTTAATAAGCTTATTTTAATATTTTAGTCTGTGTTTTTATATGCATTTTATTACAAAATACCAGATAAAAATGAGTTACTTCAATTTAGAGATCAGTTTTATGTTCTGTTTCTAAATTTATAAAGCTGACTAAGAAACAGACATCGAATTTAAAGAGATTTATAGCGAAGGGTTTGGAAAAATTTAGATTGTCGCTATCTTGATGAAATGACGAATATGTTCATTTCAAAGCATTCTAAATCGCTAGGCACAGGCGCATCTGATATCTAGATAGTGGCAAAAACACATATCTTTGTTGGTATTTTGCACGCCACTTTCTTTGCAAAAAATCTCAGAAACAGCTTGTAGTCATGCATATGGAGCAGAGGTATGGGGCAAAAACATTAACTTCTTGAGCGAATATTTATATACTAAGGTGATCAGACTTGAGCCAGAAGTATTATGACACCTGCATGTAAACTCTTAAAAACTCAAAAAATTGAATATAGTATTCATGAATATGAACATGATGCCAATGCGAAAAGCTTTGGTTTAGAGGCTGCAGAAAAATTAGGATTACAAGTCGAAGAAGTCTTTAAAACGCTATTGGTAACGGATGAAAAACAGTATTTCGTTGCCGTGTTACCAGTCAATCATCAGCTTAATCTAAAAAAAGTAGCGGCAGCTTGTGGTTGCAAGAAACTACAAATGGCAGATCCGAAACATGCCGAACGTTTAACCGGTTATCTGGTCGGTGGAATCAGTCCAATCGGACAAAAGAAGCGTTTAAAAACAGTCATTGATGTATCGGCAGAAAAGCTCAATAAAATATATGTGAGTGGCGGTAAAAGAGGCTTGGATATCGGACTGAAACCGGCTGATCTTGCCAAAGTGCTGAATGCACAGTTTGTCGATGTGCTGGATGTATAAGGTCAAATTCCCCTGAAGATTTAAATGAATAGCGTTTGAAGTGATCTTTTTTTGGTCGGAAAAATCAGCAAATCATTTTATACCTTTGTATATTAGATCACGAATAAGCACAGCGGAAATGTGCGCAATAAAGAATTAAAAATAATAAAAATGATTATGCGGAGCATAAAGGATGAAAGTTCAAAATAAAAAATGGCCACAATTCTGTCTGACCTTATCTGCAATGGCGATGCTGTCTGCGTTTCCGAGTGTACAGGCCGCTTCTGCGCCTTCAGCTGCACCTGCCAATTCACAGCAGGTTTTTTTTGTCGGAAACAACTGGGATGGCACAGTGACTGTGATTCGTCCATCGGGTGATTTTGGCAAAATTGGCGTCATTAACATGATTCCTGACCGTAAAGAGCGTCTCAAAGAAATTCATCTCAATCCTATCAAGCTGATTGCCTATACCTATATTCAGGCCACAGCGGGTGAAGGTAATGATCAGTTGGTAGATGATATGTACTCGACGCCAGATGGTCAGTCCATCGTGGCATCGCGTCCAAGTTTCGCCGATGTGGTCTCTATTAATATCAAAACAGGCAAGATGAACTGGCGTACACCGGTTGAAGGTTTTCGCGCCGATCACATGGCGGTTTCGCCAGATGGTCAACGCGTGGCGGTGTCAGCATCTTCAGGCAATGTGGTACATGTCCTGGATATTCACACTGGCAAAGAGTTAGGGCGTTTTGCTACGGGTGATAAACCGCATGAAAATATCTACTTCGATGATGGTAACAAAATCCTGAACTCCGCGATTGGCAATGTTGAAACGTCAATGGATGCACAGTGGCAGGATTTCACCAAAGGAAAACGCTACATTAGCATCGCGGATGCCAATACCTATCAAGTGCTGAGAAAAATTGATTTCAGACCTGCACTCGATGCATTTGGTCGCAAGGATTTATCCAATTCAGTTCGCCCAATGGTATTTAGCAAGGATGAAACGAAACTTTATGCCCAGGTTTCATTTTTTAATGGTCTGATTGAGTACGATCTGAATCAGAACAAGATTAGCCGGATCGGACAGCTCCCTGGCAGTGATAGTATCCCGAAAGACCGGACAAAATGGGTCAATGATTCGCGTCATCATGGTTTGTCAATCAGTGCTGATGGTGAAAAGCTCTGTGTTGCAGGAACCATGGATGACTATGCCACAATTGTAAATCGCAAGACGCTGACTGCGGGCAAATTGATTCCTGCCGGCAAACCCTATTGGGCAACGCGTAGTCCAGATGGTAAAAGCTGTGTGATTTCCGAAAGTGAAACCGATGTGGTGACCGTGATTGATTTTGCCACAGGGGATAAAGTGCTCAGTGTACCAGTTGGGAATCATCCACAACGTGTCCGGATCGGCTATGCACCAGTAGACTGGTCAACGCCGTAGTCGAGCAACGATACAGGCAGCGTTTTGATAAGAGCTGTCTTTATTGGGTTGAGGAGATCAAGATGAAAGATAAGACCGTTCTTTTATATCTCATCATCGGATTACTCTTGTTCGGCATTTTGGTGGCTATTGCTTACCAGATACGACAAGACATCTATCGGACTGATTTTTCCAATCAAGCCCAAGCCCATCGTGATCAGGTTGCCCGACTTGAAAAATCACCCAGCTATATGTCTCTGAGTTTTAAGAGCAATAGCCAAAATACACAGGCTGAACCAAATAATGTAGCTACAAAGCAAAGCCTATTGTTAAAGCAGCAACAGTTATATCTAGACTTTGCTCAAATCCTCAGTGCTTTAGGTCAGGGGCAACAACCAGATCCTAGACAGGTCAGTTTGCTGGTTAGTCTACAGCAGACGCTGGTAGAAGCTAAACTGGTGACTCGAGACGAGGCGAAAGCACAAATTGAGTTTCTGCTGAAAGTTCTGCCAGAAATGGATCATGAATTGCATCGGGCTTTGCGAACCTTAGAACAAATCCGAAGTTGACGAATTCAAGCCACGAAGATCTTTTATTATTTTAGATGTGAAAATTGCTTTCATAAAAAAGCCCAAATGAGAATTCAGGCGTTTAGATATAAGTATTGAATACAGCGTAAGTATTGAATACAGCGTACTTTTATAAACAATTCGCAGGCTTGGGTACGCCGGCCAAACGGCTTAAATGCCGCGCGACCAGACCCGTATTAAACTTTTCCTGAAGCATGGCATTGTTAATGTCAGCACTAACCGTTTTCATTAGGAATTTAATTAAGGGACGTGTGGCCGGTGAATGGCCAAACTGCTGATAGAACTGACGCACTGCTTGCAGAATTTCAAAATGCCACGGGGTTAAGTTCAGTTCCAGGTTATTGGCCAGGACTTGCGCGACTTCTTCACTCCAAATGGTGTAATCGATCAGATGACCATCTTGATCTAGTTCTAAATTCATATTTAACTCATTGATTATTTCATTGAAATACAGCGATTAAACCCGAGGCAAAGATCTGCAAAATCGGCAAAATTGACAAGCTTGACTTGATCCGGCAAAGGCTGTGTCAAAAGCTCTGCATCATTTTCCAGCATGTAAATTTGCGGCAAATTTTGTAGAAATGAATGCTCCAGCTGTAATACGGCTTCACCCATCAGTATGATCTGATCAACTGGGGTATAAATTTGAGCGAGTTGTTCCAGAATCTGCGCCGTTGCCGCATAGTTCGATTGGATCAGATAAAGTGTGTGATTTGACATTTTATATATCCTTTATTCCTTACCAATACAGCACATGATCAAAGCCTTGAATAAATGCTGGGCTTAGCTCAATAAATTCAATCTCTTGTTCGCTCTGAGCCACAAAGGGCGAGTTCTGGTTTTTCTGTTCAATCAGAATTGGAGTGAGGTCATAAAACTCAAAACTGTCGACCATATTCGAGGCCAGTTTAAAGGCATGTTGTAACTGATCAAATTGCAGTTCTGAGCGTAGAAGACTAAGGCCTGCACCTTGTAGCAGAACTTTCACTTCCGCACCAAATGTCGCCAAAACCATGGTCGCAGACAGGCTTTCATGCACTTGCAGGCTGGTCAGATTGGCTTGGGTTAATATAACAAGTACAGATTTCACACAAGATTCCTTGGAAAAGCAACACATTCTAAAAAATGGAACATCTAGAATTGAATCAGACGTTGTGAGGATTGAACAGCATCGGCAAGTTCACCTAAACCGACCAATTCAAAGGCATCCGCCAGATTATGCTGCTGAATATTGTGACGTTGAGCATTGTCCTGATCTGTAATCCCTCGCGCCAGTGCTGCACTTACACAGACCGGTAGGCGAATATTGAGTGCTTGCCAGGCATGTGTAAGATGACGTTGATCGTCGGGCACCCATTGCAGTGCATTTGCGACCGACACGCCGTCCTGATAAAAGAATACGCGGAATTCTTGGTTTTTGTTGTGTAATGCCTGCGCCAAACCAAGGGCATGCCAGGCATAAATAGAAGTTGGTGCGGAGGTAACAAGAATTAAGGTGCTCATCGAAATTCACTACAGGCTTGATCAATAGCAACAGCTTGATCTGGGCTTCATCAGAAAGTAGGTAGTATACAATGATTTTAGTGACGGGTGGATTAGGCTTTTTAGGCTCACATATTGCTTTAAGTCTGTTAGCACAAGGATTAGAGGTCATTGTGGTCGATAATTTGGCCAATGCTAACTTACAGACGCTGGAGCGACTTGAATATATCTCCGGGATGTATGTGCCTTTTATCAAAATTGATATTCGCAATACGCCTGCATTAAATAAAGTATTTGAACAGCATTCGATTCAGGCTGTAGTACATGCTGCCAGTTTTAAGTCGCTAGAAGAATCAGTATTAAAACCCCTTGAATATTATAATGATAATGTCAGCTGTATTATGAGCTTAATGCGCGCCATGCAACGTACCGGCGTACGGCATCTGGTGCATTTATCCAGTCTGGCAGTCTATGGACAATCCGGTACGGATCTCAATGAAGATCTACCTTTTAACTATACTTATCCCAATCCCTATATTAAATCGCAACAGATGGTTGAGGAAATTATTCGGGATACTGTCAAAACAGATAACGAGTGGCGCATTGCTATCTTAAGACTATCTAATATTAGCGGCGCCTTCGAGCATGGTGTCCTAGGCGAGGCGGTGCCACCTTTACCGAAAAATATTGTGCCTTTGGCAATGCAGGTCGCTGCGCAGCAGCGTGAATATCTGGAATTACGCCGTCAGGCTTATACTGCGGATGGCACAGTAGAGCGGAGTTTTCTGCATGTGGCAGACAGTTGTGATGCGGTGATTAAATCCTTGCAGTGGCTATGGCAACAACAGGAATTAAAATGTGAAGCCTTCAATATTGCTGGAACGCTCATTTCGATACAGGATTTGTTGGATCAACTGGCAGAAGTGACCCAGTCTGTAATTAGAACAGTCGATGCCTTGCCTTATCCTCATGCAGAGCTTGACCAGCTAGGCGCGAATATTGAAAAGGCACAGCAGATTTTGCATTGGCAACCGCAGCGTTCACTGAAAAAGATGCTTGAGGATGAATGGCTATTTTATCAAAATATACTGAGAGGACAGTAAATGAGATAAGTAAAAAATATTTGATAATAATTATCATTTATATATTTAATATAATCGATTACTTTTAATTAATCTAGCAAAGTATCGTGATAGATGCTTTTAAAATCAGCGATATGTAAAAAATTGAGGTTGAACATGCAAACACGTATTGAACATGACACCATGGGCGAAGTGGCCGTACCGAGTGAGGCTTTATGGGGCGCTCAGACCCAGCGTAGCTTGCAAAACTTCAAGATCGGCAATGAACGCTTGCCACGGGCAATGATTGGTGCAATGGGACTGGTAAAAAAAGCTGCAGCCTTGACCAATGCTAAACTGGATCAGATTCCTCAAGAGCTGTCGGGCTATATTGTGGATGCAGCAGATGAGGTGATTAGCGGGCAGTGGGATAGCCAGTTTCCACTGGTGGTCTGGCAAACCGGTTCAGGCACGCAAAGTAATATGAACTGTAATGAGGTGATAGCCAATATTGCCAATCAAAAATTGGGCAATCATTTAGGTGCGCAAAAACCGGTTCATCCAAATGATCATGTCAACCGTGCCCAATCGACCAATGACTCTTTCCCGACTGCGATTCATGTCGCAGCGAGTTTGCAGATTAATCAACTTCTTATCCCAGCGCTTACCCGTCTACGTGATACCTTGCATGCAAAATCTTTAGCCTTTGCCGATATTGTCAAAATTGGCCGGACGCATTTACAGGATGCGACACCTTTAACCCTAGGTCAGGAATTTAGTGGTTATGTATCCCAACTTGATCATGGCTTGATTCGCTTACAGCAAGCTTTACTGGGTTTGTATGAATTGCCATTGGGCGGGACGGCTGTGGGTACAGGTCTAAATGCCCATCCTGATTATGCAGTTCAGGCCGCAGAGACACTGGAGAAGCTGACAGGTCTACCATTTGTCACTGCTCCAAATAAATTTGAAGCTTTGGCCGGCCGTGATGCTGCGGTATTTGCTTCAGGCGCATTAAAAACCCTTGCAGTCAGCCTAAATAAAATTGCCAACGATATTCGTTGGTTAGCCAGTGGGCCTCGTTGTGGATTTGGTGAACTGCGTATTCCTGAAAATGAGCCAGGTTCAAGCATTATGCCGGGTAAGGTCAATCCGACGCAAAGTGAAGCCATGACCATGGTGGTGGCGCAAGTGCTTGGAAATGACACCACGATTAATGTGGCAGGTGCATCGGGTAACTTTGAGCTGAATGTGTTTATGCCTGTGATTGCCTATAACTTACTGCAATCCATCCAGCTCTTGGGTGATGCCTGTAATAGTTTCAATGATCACTGCGCCGTAGGTATTGAGCCGAACCGTGACAAGATTGATCATTTCTTGCATGACTCATTAATGCTGGTCACTGCATTAAACCCGGTGATTGGTTACGAGAATGCAGCCAAGGTTGCCAAAACTGCCTATAAAGAAGCTAAAACCTTAAAGCAGGTGGCTGTCGAACTTGGTTTAGTCACAGCTGAACAGTTTGATGAGGTGGTGCGTCCTGAACAGATGGTCTCACCGAATACAAAATAAAGCGTTTAAGGCTTTTATTTTCAATCTTTCAGCCTGTTTTATCATGGAATCGTCAGCAGTGGTTTTTATCTCAGGCAGAGTTGCGTACAATAGAACTCGATGAGATTAACCACTGATGATTGTTTTATGCTTGATATTTATTTAACAGATGTTCAAAGAAAGGTGCAATTCAAGGATTATCCAGGTGAGCATCCTGTTAAATTTATTCTGAATTTTAAAAAGATTTTTCCAAGTGTCATGGAACTTCTTTTGCCGGTGCTTCCAGATGATGAAAATCTGGAAGAAATGTCTTGGGAATCGACCAGCGATGACTTTGAGACTTTCCAAATGTTGTTAACCGGTTGGGGCATTATTGAACTGCGTTTAAAGGCGATTAGCCAGTTTAAAGATAAAGCATTTGCGGATCGTTTGGTTAAACAAGCCCAGCAAAAACGTAAGGACTATCAAAAGCAGCAGGCAAAACTGAGCACAGTTGAACTGGACTATCTGTTTATGCAGGAAATGCATGCACTGATCGATGCAGAACTGGTTGAACTAGGTGAGAAATTCTATTTACCGACACTACGTGAGCTGTGGAAAAGTAAAGTATCAGCTCAAATTTTGAATGCAAAATTTTAATTTAAATTTATAGTTTTCATTGATAAAAATTAGTCCTCCATTCTTGGGGGATTAATTTTATCTGTAGCCTAAGCTTTCCTTCATGATCGGAGATGCTTGGAAATAGCCTAAGCTATATTATTAGATTCTCTTTAACAGGGATCTTCAAAAAATAAACCTTATAAAAATAATGATTCCTAGAATTTCGCCCGAGAACAAAGCAAGATAGCCCACTATTTATCCTAAAGTATTTTGATTGGGCAGTAATTTTAACCTTTGTTTAAAAAATAGGTGAAAAGAATTAGTTTTAGCTAAAAAATATATAAAAATATCAAGCAAATAGCCTGGTAATTCTGTCTATTATTTTTTAATGTATATAAGTTTTATTTTTAGATAAGCTAAAAGTTTAATTGATTAGCTATGCTTCACAAAAATAGCTAAAGGTTCCAATTTTCCCGAAGATATATCCCAGGATTTTTAAAAATGTCGAATCAGTTTTTAGATTTAATTACTAAACGCCGTACTATTTATGCCATTGGCAAGAATATTGAACAATCTCCTGAACGTTTAACTGATTTAATTCAAACTGCAATTAAACAAAGTCCATCTGCTTTTAATTCTCAGTCTTCACGCGCCGTCATTTTATTCAACACAGAACATGAAAAGTTTTGGGGCATCGTTGCAGATAAATTAAAAAGTTATGCAAAAGACGAAGCAAGTGCAGCAAAAACCACTGCTAAAATGGCCAGCTTCGCTGCTGGTGTAGGTACGGTACTGTTTTTTGAAGATCAAACAGTGGTACAAGCGTTGCAGGAGCAATTCCCGTCTTATGCGGATAACTTCCCCATCTGGGCAGAGCATTCTACTGCGATTGCGCAATTTGCCACATGGACAGCATTACATACTGAAGGCCTAGGTGCATCTTTACAGCATTATAATCCGATCGTAGATGAGCAGGTGCATGCTGAGTGGGACATTCCAGCCAACTGGAAGCTTCGCGCACAGCTGGTCTTTGGTTCAATCGAAGGCGAAACACATGCCAAAGATTATCTTGCGGACGAAGAGCGTTTTAAAATTTTCAAATAAGCCTGAAATTCATATCTGCGCTTAAATAATTTTAAGCGCAGATATTTTATAATATCTCGACGAAATCCTCATCAGCATTGCTAAAATTCAGTTAAAATAGCGTGCTAATGCAAATAAATGAGTAATATCGAATGTCGAAAAACACGCAAAATCTATCACCTTTACAAGAACTAATCGCAGAGCAAAAGTTACTTTGTGAAGAAGTAGGCTCAGCTTATGTTGAAGTCACGGGTGATGATGTTGTTGCTGTGGCCGTACATACCTTAAAGCAGGATCCGATAGTTGGTATTCGTAAAAAGCCTGAGACAGCGGAAAATATCAGCTGGTATATTTATGGCGGAGAACCTTCAAGTGAAGATGCTTTTGAAACGATGACCGTACGTGAATTACAGGACATCGCACCAGAAGTATTACCATATCTGGCTCTGGAAACAGGTTTTCGTTTCATGATTGATGCCGATGATTATGAAGATGTCTGGAAAGAAGAAATCTAAATGCTAAAAAAATCATCTTTCATTTGTGCAGGATTGTTATTCTTACTGAATAGCATGGTCTTTGCAGAACCACTTTCACAAAGTGCGTATGACCAGTTTATTTCAGAACAGACTAAAATCGTCAATGAAACCAAGCACATTTTAGATGAAGATGATCCAAAGGCCGATGCCAAAACCCAACGTCAGGCTTTTTGTAATCGACTGAAAGCCTATCAGGACATTCAAAAAGTTTCTGAAGAAAATAACAGTCTGGATATGGCGCCCATGATGGCTATGGTCGCCAAAAGTTTTCTTGATCGACAGGATCAGAGCCTGAGTAAATCAGGAATGACCACCACCTTATTCTGTAAAAATAGGGATGTTGAATAGGGCGAGTGGTACTTCTTCTCATCACGCATTAATGAAAATAAAGAGAATATTATTATTTTAATCTTGGCTGGATTTTGACCAAAAAATATCATCTTAAATAAGATGCATCTATCTGTAGGGTTTTTTGTAAAGTTAAACTAAAGTATAAACATGATTGTTACTCATTATCCCGGGGATATATCCGGGAAATAAGAAAATTGATAACTATAATTTAACAATTAAACTTTAATATTTTTCTAAGCTTTGTCGAGAGATCTTTTAATACTGCATAATATTGTTGCTTGATCATGTCACACATAAGCATTATAGAAATGACTTCATAACGAATAGCGTGAATTTTGTCTTCATACATAAATGAATGGTACTCCAAGCAGGGTAGTGAAGTTATATCTTATATTTATGCTACAAAACTAATCCTGTTGTATTTATAAAATAGCCTAAGTATTTTATATATTTTAGCGGCAAATATCCCTGTTAATTTATTACATGTTCTAAAACGAAAAAAGGAATGTATGTACAAATTTCTGTTATACAAAATAATGGGCTAACTTTAAAAAGTAGTGGGATGGTAATCTATTTGTTCTAGTATCATCCTTATTCTGAAATTAAAAATAAAATATGGGTGCGATTTCTCTTAATCCCAAGGCTATTTTAAAAATGTATTAGATCGTCTTTTATATTGATGGGGCATTTTTCTTTAATTCAAATTAATAATTAAGCTTTGAACACTTTTAATCTGATGATGAATTTAGCCTAAGCAAAATTGATCAATCTGCTATAAATAGCCTAAGCAAATTTTTTATTTTAAAAATTTGGCAATTGATTAATTTTCAATATGAACCCACTATTAACATTTAAATCAAGAAATCACGGAATTCTCAAATGGTCCTTAACTATCAATTACACCATCATGAAACTTCAACAGTATCTCCAATGATCTTTATTCATGGTTTATTTGGTAGTTTGAGTAATTTAGGAATATTAGCTCGACATTTTTCTGAACAGAGAACCGTGATCCAAATTGATGTGCGTAATCATGGTCTTTCTGGTCATAGCTCTGATATTAACTATCAGCTCATGGCAGAAGATGTATTGGAAACTTTATCCAGTTTAAATGTTCATAAGTTTGTCGTTGTTGGACATTCCATGGGTGGGAAAATTGCTATGAAACTGGCAGATTTAGCTCGTGAACAGACTGAAAAACTCGTCGTCCTTGATATTACACCGATCCAATATCATGAAAATCATCATGCTGAAATTTTTCAAGCCTTATTTGCAGTACAGCAAGAAAATGTTGCTTCACGACTGGAAGCAGCAAAAATTATGCGTAAATATATTCATGAAGAAATGGTGATTCAATTTTTATTAAAATCCTTTAATAAAGGGCAGTGGCTGTTTAATGTTCAGGCTTTATTTGATCATTATCCAGATATTATGGCTTGGGAAAAGGTCGAAAAAATTAATCGGCCAGCCTTATTTCTGCGTGGTGGTGATTCTTTTTATATCTCAAAACCAGAACATTTTGCAGCAATTAATGAACAGTTTTCTCAGGCAAAAATTGAAGTTATTGAAAATACCGGTCATTGGCTACATGGTGAAAAACCAGATGAAGTCATTAAATACATGCAAGCATTCCTTAATTAAGTAATATTTACGGATGTAATGTATGTACCTGTAATTGACCTTCATGGATCAGTTGATGCGCCATCTCAGCAGTTTTCTTTAAACCGGGCATACGATATTCAGTATGTCCGAAATCTTTAATGGATTTCCAGCGGCCGCCCCAGGTCAAACCCACCGATTCAGCGACCTGACCATATAATTCATAACCGCGCATGGCCCAAGGATCACGTTCTGTAATGACTACTTTGCCATGCCGTTTAAAGGCAATATCTGCAGCCAATCCAAATTGATGATAACTCTGAAAGCCTTTAGCCTTGGTAATATTACTATCGGCTGCCAACGAATTTTGCCGTTCCGGACTCCGATAGCCTTCAAGTAAAACCAGCTCATAATCATGCTGTTCTTTCATGATTTTAAATACCATCAGTAAACGTTGCTTAAATCGTGGATTCATCTTATGCCATTTACGGTCTGCTGTACTGATATCTGAATGCGTAGGCATTGCTGATCTATGAATATCTTCAAGATTTGAATTAAAGCTTTGTGCTGAAATAGCCGGATGATCTGGAAAATGCTCTTGTTGAAGGGCTTCTATAATGAGGCGGTCAGCAACTTCAGGCGGAGCTGTCAACATTTGCCCATCCAAAAGAGCATAAATTTGTGGATCAACTTTCCTTAAATATTCAGATTCAAATTTTCTGGCAGTTAAGGGCTGGGTAAAAGCGAGTAGCAAAATACTGCCAAATAATATTAATCCGGTAATCAAAATCCACCACTGCTGAACATACCAATGAGAATGCAGATGTTCAGGCGAGGCCGCCCGATAAAATTTACGTGAAAAATGTATTGCTTGAGTCAATTGCTGTTTACTTTGCGGAATGAATCTGAGAAAAACAGCCTGTATCCTTCGTCTAAATTCATAGGACAGCAGGGCGAACATTACCAAACTCATTAGGGTGAAGCTACTCAATATGATAAAAATCATAAGTGAAATACTTGATCTAGTTCAGATTCCAACCCAATCTTTTCTTAGGCGATATAAATTGCACAACGGCGCAATTCTTCGCAAAGATTGCATTCAATTTTTCTGAAGTAAATACTTTTAAGTTTTTATTTTTATGAGCTTTCATGGTATTGATCTGAAAAATTTAATTAGGGTAAATGAATCGTAATATAAGCTTGCTCAGCAGGAGCGCTAATCAGATTCTGATATTGAGCAAAAATAGTTGTTTGTTCTGTCGATAAAACATATTTAAAAGCGACAAAGCTGAATACTGCAAATAAAAACAGGAAAATTAGAATCCAGAAAAATGGTAATTCTCGATGAATTATATGTCTGATTTGATCGGGAAGTGCGGAAAAAGGAGAGAAGGCCGTTTTATTAGCTTTGAGATAATCAATCTGATCTCCGACTCGAGCCACCAAACTATTCAAATGTTCAATCGATTCAATCCGGTATTTTCCCTGAAAGCCTAATAATAGACAGTAATGATAAACCTCTAATACTGCCAGTCGATCCTTGTCTTTATGACGGATGTTTTCCAGATATTCAAAGAACTGATAGCCAGCCAGTTGTGAACCAAACAGACTTAATTGCAACGGGCTCAACAGCCAGAAATTCTGCAAATCAAAAAAGCGCTCATCCTGTTGTGTGACAATCGTTTCGTCCAGTAAAGCACAATAGGCATATTTGGCATCTTGAATATCTTCAGCTAAAAATTGTACCTTACGTGCCTGGCTTTCAAATTGGCTGAGCATTTGCAAAACTTTCTCACGGAATAATTCTATATCAGCAGGTATGTAGTTATTTTTTACAAGAAAAACGATATAAAAACCATCATGCAATAAATCTAGCAAACTTGCCCCGTATGAGATATTGGTTTCGATAGATTGTCTTGCTATATCGCCGATTCCGTTCTGATCCTCTTCAAACAGTGAAGAAGGATTATTTGTGATTGTATTCATTTGAATATTCATCCATTCATAACCGCAATGAGTTCAATCGCAATATCCTGAAACCCATTCGGGATATAAACACAAATTGCTTCTGAATCCAGCATGCGCTGATACAGTTCATTATTTGGTTCGATCTCAAAATAATGAACACCGGATCGCACCGGAATTGCTGTAGGAACCTGCATAAGATGCTGCAATGGCACAGCAGGCAAAGCTGCAATTACGCGTTGTTCAACATCGATGGTACTGCCGACCTTGAAACGGACCGGAACATGCGCAATCAGATTATGCGCTGGCATTACGCTACTCGATACAGCCAGATATAACCTGGTATTTCGGCTGATTTTGTCTGTTTCTAGACTCCCAATCCAATAGGATGGACGTGTTTCTTTTAAACTGATACTGATATAGCGATTCGAGATAATCGTATCGAGTAAATCTCTGAGAATAATATCCAGCTGATTAAAGCTGTCGTAAAGTTGATGGTGTTGATACTGTGGCAGTTGATCAATCTCATAAGCAGTCGAGAAGGTGAGTAAAGATCCAGTAAGTCGTAGCAGTTCCGCATATAGTCGCTCCGGATGAATTTGCGGATACTGCAAAATATGGTTCAAGCTTGCATGGGCTGTATTTAAGGCATTTACCAGCCAGAAAGAGACAATATCTCCCGAGCGAAATTCAATCAATTTCTGTTCATTTTCACGGTTATTGGATTGAATCGTCTTAATTTTGGCTCGAATGATATTTAAGCTTCGCTTTAAATTGTCTAGCAGATACTCACATGCCTGGATATGTAGAATGGGAGGAATAAACTTATGATTGAGAATAAAATTTCCTGAACTTTGTCTCTTGATTTGAGCAACCGGGATATATAAATAGCCATCCAGATGCTGTTGAGGTATTTGTCCGAGTTCAAATAGCTTAAATTCAGCACGACGGCGTAACAGGGTGATTTCTGCAGTCGTTGCATCGGTAAATAAGTCGTGGGTTGAAATTAACTGCGAGTGATAGCGGCCAGCCTGAGTACTTTCGGCATGACTTACATTTTGTTTATTCGGTTGTAGCATCGGTAAAGCCAAATAAACCTGCATCTCTCCATGCAGGTTTAAAGCATCCAGTTGCACGGGTTCCGGTAATAAATCCTGTGCTGGTGCCTGATAAATTTCACCATCCTGCCAAATCATTTCAATTTTACTTAATGCCAGTATGTGCATATTGAACTGTGCTTCATCAAATTGGATGGACTGAATTCCATGAGCAAAAGGAAATGTCGCACGAATCATATGACTCAAACGTTGCTCATGATAAGCATCTTGTAATTGAAAATGTTGCGGTCTTAAAAATAGACCTTCGCCCCAAAGTACTTTTTCTGCTCTGAACATTTTAATATTTACCATTCATTCTTTGATTCATTATTGGTATGTACACCCAGTAATTCATGGACATGCTCTACAGGATTCTCATTTTTGATGACTTGAGCCAGCCATTCATGTAAGGGCAGCTGACTCCATTTAATTGTTTTTTGTAGCATATAGCTCACTGGGCTATGTGGTTCATTGATCTGAAAATACTGAGCAATCTCTTGTAATAACTGCATTGCCTGTTGACGATTGGCCAAATGGTTTTGGGCGTGGGGCTGAAATTTTTGCAGATTTGAATTTGCATGCGAGATATTCATCACAACTGCTTCCGAAGTATGAGGTTGTGGTGAGTTCACCTGATCTAATATTATTTCGGAAGGTTGCTCAAATGTTTCGATTTTATAGATTCGCTTGATACTGGTGAATATTGCTTCGAGCTGAGAGTCTGTGGCTGCAAAACTTGGTGCATCCAGACCCAACAGTTGATCCAAAGTGGTTTTAAGTTTCTGCCACTCTGTCTGAATCTCCAAAAGATATTGATTATTTCGGCTCAGTATAGATTTGTCAGTATTTAGCAATAGTTGCTCAAAATATTCCAAGTCCTGAACAGGATCATTTTCAGAAGAATAATCCTGTTGTTTTAGTTGCATATTGCGCTGATGTAAAAGTGCTTCATATGTACTTAAACTATAAAAAGGTGCGGAGCTGACCAAAGGAATCTGTTTCATTAGTATGGGGAATTGTGCAATCAAACCTTGCAACAAACCCAAACGCTGATCAAAATTATCCTCTTCAATAACAGGATGTATCTCTAACCAGTAGCGCCCCAGACTTTGTTGGCTTAGTTCTAATCCTCGAGCAATACCTTCAAAACCATATAGATGACTCCATGCCTGAATGAGCCAAGTATATAATCGAATATCCTTGGTTTTTTCGCACAATAATTCAATTATTTTGTCATTCACAAATTGCCAATCCGCTTGTTTGGGTTCAGCGATCCAGTCACCTTGATCCAATAGGGGATCATCCCAAGTTTTGGCTTTTTTAATCGCATGAAAATCATTTGAAAATGAACAATCCACACCACATGGCTGTTCAATGGAAATTCCTTGCAATAAATATTCAAATTTCAGTGTCATTTCTATACCCATTCTTATATTTATTTGTTTTTATTATTTAATCTGATCATACAACATCAGCTGTATTGCTTTTAAAACGAAATTTTTTAACTGTTTTAATTTTTGGATCTACACTGTAAAGGATTTCATCTTGCTGGACATCAATATGAATTAATTTAGGCAGCTTTTCTTCACTCATGGCCATGAGTATTTCTGTAGCCAAAGCAGGCAATATGGAAGCATTTAAAATATGATCAATATTACGTGCACCGCTATCAACTTCAGTACAGCGGCTGAGTAGTAGTTCAAGCACGTCTTCATTATAAGTAACTTGCATGGCATATTGCTGCTGGATGCGTTGGATAATCTTTGCTAGTTTATGCTGAATAATCCGGATTAACAGTTCATCGTGCAAAGGATAATAAGGCACGATCTGCATACGTCCTAGAAAGGCCGGTTTAAATTGCTGATATAAGCTTGGTTTTAATTGATTTATCAAAGTATTGGCATCTGGCCAGTTTTCCCTAGGTTGATTTAAACAAGCCTGCATCATGGCACTGGAACCCACATTCGACGTCAGCAGAATCGTAGTGTTTTTAAAATCGATTAGTCGGCCTTCGCCATCTTCCAGCATTCCTTTGTCAAAGACCTGATAAAATAACTCCTGCACATCAGTATGCGCTTTTTCGATTTCATCCAGTAAAACTACGCTATATGGATTACGGCGCACAGCTTCCGTCAATACGCCTCCTTGACCGTAGCCGACATAACCTGGAGGCGCACCCTTTAAGGAAGATACAGTATGAGCTTCCTGATATTCCGACATATTCACCGTAATCAGATGTGACTCACCACCATATAATTCCTGCGCCAAGGCGAGGGCAGTTTCAGTTTTCCCTACACCACTTGGGCCAACTAACAAAAACACAGCTTGCGGTTTGTTCGGATCATCCAGTTGAGCTTTAGACGTTTTAATGCCTTGTACCAGCTGTTGTAATGCATCATCCTGGCCCATGACACGTTGTGATAATTTATCTTGGAGCGTTAATACTTGCTGGATCTCATTATTCATCATTTTTCCTACCGGAATTCCAGTCCAGTCTGAAATGATTTGATTAATGATAAGCGTGTTCACACCTTCAAAGACCAATGGATCCTGAGCCTGAATCTGGGCTAAATGTCTGCGTAATGTTTTTATTTGATTCTGCTTCTCACTCTGTTCGGGTTGAGCTTGTAAAGATTTGATTTGCTGAATTAACTCTAGTTCTTGCTGCCATTGGCATTTTAGCTGTGAAATTTCCTGTTCTAAGTTGGAAATTTTTTCTGATAATTTAATTAAACGCTCTTGATGCATAAGATGATCTTGATGCTCTTTGTGTAAAAGGCCATATTCTAGTTGAGAATTATGTAACTGTGCCTGTAACTGATCTAACTTGACCGGTTGCGAATTTTGGCTCAAAGCCACCCGTGCTGCTGCCGTATCCAAAACACTAATGGCTTTATCTGGTAATTGCCGCCCACTGATATAACGATGCGAATTACGTACCGCAGCAATAATGGCTTCATCATCAATGTGCAGCTGAAAATGCTGAGTCATGACCGGAATCATGGCCCGTAACATATTGATAGCCACTTCTTCAGTCGGTTCTTCTACTTTCACGACCTGAAAACGCCGACTAAGTGCAGCATCTTTTTCAAAATATTGTTTGTACTCAGCCCAAGTCGTTGCTGCAATGGTGCGTAGTTCACCACGTGCCAAAGCCGGTTTTAACAGATTGGCTGCATCATTCTGACCAGCTTGACCTCCCGCACCAATCAGGGTATGGGCTTCATCAATAAATAAGATAATAGGATAACGACAAGACTGAACTTCCTGAATGATTTGTTTGAGTCGATTTTCAAATTCACCTTTGACACTGGCACCCGCTTGTAATAATCCAAGATCCAACATATGCAGCTCTACATTTTTAAGTGGATCAGGCACTTGATGGGTGGTAATTTTAAGTGCCAGTCCTTCTACAACGGCAGTCTTTCCTACTCCTGGCTCGCCAGTAAGAATAGGATTGTTTTGACGACGGCGCATCAGGATATCTAGCATCAAGCGGATTTCGAATTCACGACCAATCACTGGATCAATCTGGCCTAGGCGCGCTTTTTCAGTTAAATTTATTGTGTATTGATCGAGTGCTGGGGTTTTATTAAATTCTGGCTGTTGAGCGGGTGAATTTTCTTGTATGTTGCTGCAATGAATATGATCTGGGCTTTCAATACTTTGTTTACAGTGCTCTAAAAATTGGTGCTTCATGCTATCAATTGGAAATAGCTCAAATAATGCAGAGGCACGAATCGCAACTTGATATAGATCCGGTGCAGTAAGCAAAGCAACCAGTAAATGTCCACTCCGGATCATCGGATTTTTTTCTGCTGAAGCCAAAAGCCAGGCTTGTTCTAATACACGAATAATCGATTTAGCAAAGATAGGAGTGCGAGAATTCCCTTTATTCAGTTGTTGAATACTCAGACGAAGCTCATTAATCAGATTATCTTCATCAATTTTATATTTTTTCAGCAAGAACTTTATATCATTTAATTCATTTTGTTGTAGCAATTCTAAGAAAAAATGCTCAATTTCGATTTCATAATTTTGATTTTTAATGCAGGAGTTCGCCGATTTTTCAAGGCAGAGGCGCGCATGTTCGGATAATTTTGTAATCAAAATTTTTAAATTACTCATATTTTTCTCTTTTCAATATATAGCCTGATATTTTGGGAATTTATAGCTATATGATTCTTATTATTAAGTTTAATTTTTATTTATTTAAGTTTATCTATAAGCTATCAAAATATTTTGACGCACTATTTTTGGCATATTCTACTCAAATCCAATAAAAAGTCTGCATTCATTGATCGGAATTTAGCAATTTTAGCAAATTACATAAAATTTTTAACTAAAACTCATTTTCGTATTGACTTTTTGTGATCATTTTTTGTTAAATCCACATCACGATTTTAAAATTATAAGAATAGAAAAATCATTTTTTAATATTCAAAAATAAAAAACAACAAAAAATGAGGCTCACTTTGAAAAACAATTTAAGTTTTATCGTATTGCTCATCTCAGGAATGGCACAGCTATGTTTTGCTCAAACCCACGCTGCAGAATTAAATCGATCATGTATCAAGGCCTATCCACAGGCAAAGGATGTTACTGATTTAGCACTGATCGGTTTATATCAGCAGCTGTGCGACAAATCGGTGAAGAAAAATATTCAGCTACAGCATCAACTCAATACCCAAATCGCCAAGCGCTATGTCGAACTAGGATATAACCTGAAGGCATTGAATTTAATCGAGCAATTACATCAGCAGAATTACCATCATCAGGATTTAACTGATCTTGGTTTTTTGGCCGGTATTGGAATCTCTGCCGGAAGTTTAGAGCAGATGCGTAGTACAGAAGTTCGTGCTTTAAACGAATTTACCTATCCGCAAGCCAAATCACTGACTGAACATATTTATCTGGCACAACCCGCACCGAAATTTTCTGAATCTTCATCCCATACAGCGTTGAATTCGAAATCAAAACAGATAAAAACCAAGGCAAATACTACGCTAAAACAAAATGTTAATCTAAAGAAAAATAAAACATCGAGTAATAATACGAAAGTGAATACAGCAGCCATGAACAATAAGAAACCAGAAAATATAAGCACTCAAACCCATGGCCTCACTACCAATCCATTTGGATCATTAAAAAATAATTAACAAGGAAAATCATGATGGCTAAGCGTGAAAGTGTACAAAAAAAATTACAACGCATTCGGCCGCCGCGTGTGCAATTGACCTACGATGTCGAAGTCGGGGATGGCCGTGAAGTCAAAGAATTGCCATTTGTGGTCGGAGTATTGGGAGACTTTTCAGCAGCCTCTGAACTGAAAAGCAGCAAGCTTAAAGATAAAAAATTTATCAATGTAGACCTCGAAAATATTGATGAGGTAATGCAGTCCTTAGCACCCCATGCCAGTTTTCAGGTGGACAATAGTTTAACCGAAGAGGGCGGCAAAATTTCGGTAGATCTGATGTTCCATGCTATGGATGATTTCCTGCCGGAACAGGTAGTACAACAGGTTGAACCTTTGCGAAAACTGGTTGAAGCAAGAGAACGTTTAACTGATTTGCGCAATAAGATTTCCAATAATGAACGCCTGGAAGATTTGCTGGATGAAGTTTTAAAAAATACCAACCAAATTCAGAAAATGAGTGTGGAGGCAGACAGTGAATCATTCTAATGCTGCAATTGTCCCAGATGTATCTATTCAGGAATACTCGGTTCTGGATTCTATCGTTGAACGTAGTCGAATTGCCCGTACCGAAGAGGAACATGAACGTGCTAAAAGCCTGATTGGTGAATTGGCCAAGGAGGTTATGGCCGGTACGATTATAGTCTCTGAAAATATGACACTGGCTTTAGATAAACGTATTGCAGAAATTGATGCCTTAATTTCGACTCAGCTCAGTAAGGTTATGCATCACGAACAGTTTCAAAAAATCGAATCTACTTGGCGTGGACTATACTATTTTTGTCAGGAAACGCCATCACATTCTTTAATCAAGATTCGCATGCTGAATACCACTAAAAAAGAACTGGTTAAAGATTTTCAGAGTGCAACTGACTTTGATCAAAGTACATTATTTAAAAAAATATATGAAGAAGAATATGGTTCTTTTGGTGGAGCGCCTTATGCCACTTTAATTGGCGATTTTGAATTTGATCGCACACCGTCAGACCTGTATCTGCTAGAGCAGATTTCACATGTGGCAGCCGCCGCACATGCACCATTTATCTCTGCGGCAAGTCCTTCAATGTTTGGACTGGAAGCTTTTACCGACATCGATCGTCCACGCGATGTGTCCAAAATCTTTGAAACAGCTGAATATGTACAATGGCGTTCATTCAGAGAAAGTGACGATGCCCGTTATATGGCATTGACCATTCCGCGAGTATTAGGCCGTTTACCTTATCATCCGAAAGAAGGTACTGCGACAGCAGGCTTTAACTACGTGGAAGATGTTTCCGGTAAAAATCACAATGAATACCTCTGGATGAATGCTGCTTATGCCCTGGGTACACGGTTAACCAATGCCTTTGACATGCATGGCTGGTGTGCGGCAATTCGTGGTGTTGAAGGTGGCGGTCTGGTCGAAGGTCTACCAGTACATACATTTAAAACCAATGATGGGGAAGTCATTTTTAAATGTCCGACGGAAATTGCCATTACAGATCGTCGTGAAAAAGAACTCAGTGATCTTGGATTTATTCCGTTGGTACATTGTAAAAATACGGATTATGCTGCCTTTTTCGGCGCTCAATCTACACAAAAACCAAAGAAATATGCAAATGACCTGGCCAATGCCAATTCTGCATTATCAAGTCAAATTCAATATATTATGGCAGTTTCACGTATCGCCCATTATTTAAAAGCCATGATGCGTGACAAGGTGGGAAGCTTTGCATCAGCAGGAAATGTCGAAGCATTTCTAAATGATTGGCTGTCTCAATATGTACTCTTGGATGACGGCGCTTCACAGGAAGCCAAAGCACAGTATCCACTACGTGAGGCTTCTATCAAAGTTGTAGAAAATCCGGCAAAACCTGGACACTACAAGTCTGTGGTCTTTTTGAGACCACACTTTCAGCTAGACGAGTTGTCTGTCTCTTTGCGACTGGTCACTGAGCTGCCGCAGTCAAGCAATTAAAGCTGTTGGCAAAATTATAATAACGTTTATAACAATAGGAAAATTATTAAAAATGAAAGATATTTACGTCCAATTTCGAGGCAAATATAAAGTCGATGGTGAATCTCGTGATTCAGAACATAAAAGCTGGTTAGAAGTGAACTCTTGGTCTCACAATATTCGCCAGCCAAAATCGGCAACCTCTTCCAGTGTAGGTGGTCATACTGCAGAACGGGTTGAACATTCTGACATGATTTTTATGAAAGATCTGGATGCAACCAGCCCAAAACTTTGGGAAGCATGTTCAGCAGGTTATACCTTTGATGAAGTACAAATCGATTTTTATCGAGCGAATGGCGATAAACGCATTAAATATCTACAAATTAAATTAAAACATGTGTTGGTTTCACAAGTGACTCCAGTAGTGAATCAAGAAGGTGTTCCAACAGAAGCTTTTGGTCTGAAATATGCAGCAGTTGAATGGACTTATAATCAACAGGATATTAATGGCACGCAAAAAGGTGCAGTGACCAAGAAATGGTCATTGGCAAATAACACTGCATCTTATGCAGCATAATTTGCTCCTTTAGAGGCTGATCCTGATCAGCCTCTCTCAGAATATTTAAAATAATAAATAAAATTAGAAAATAACAATATGAATTTGGATCAGCTCCATCCTTACGGATTTAGAACAACATTATTTGACCGTCTCTTGCCTCAGAACCTAATGAGTGTACAAGGGCTTTCTTTGCAGGCCTTAAGAGAATCAGTCGCTACTGATCTGGAAGATCTATTAAATAGCCGCATGGCTAATCTGGAGGGCAGGGTTGATCGCTATGATCAGGTCAAAGGTTCCATTCTTCAATTTGGCATTATAGATTTTGTCGGTCTTTCAACGGCGAATCCACTGGATCGGGACAAAATCTGCCGTTCTATTGAGCAGTCTATTCATGTTCATGAACTACGTTTAAAACAAGTTAATGTAGAGATGCTGGTCGATGAGCAGAATATGGGGAGCTTGTGTTTGAGTATCCAAGCTTATTTAAATATTTATCCACTCTATGAGCCGGTGATTTTTGATGCTTTTCTCAACCCCACAACACAACAATACGTGATTTTGCCTAGAACATCAGCAGGTGTGCTGTGATTGAAGAATTATTACCGTATTATGAAAAACAATTACAGGAATTTGGACAACAATCACGAGAATTTGCCAAAAAATATCCGAAAATTGCTCAACGTCTTGCTCTCAATCAGGAGCAAATTGATGACCCGCATATTGAACGATTGATTCAGGCATTTTCACTCATTTCCGCCCGCATTGATAAAAAGTTACATGACAGCTACGAGGTATTCACTCGCTCTATTTTTGAGGTGATGTTTCCGCAGTATCTGAAACCTTTTCCAGCATGTTCAGTGGTCAGTTTTGAGGATTGCAATAAAATCCGACAGCTTAAAAGTAGCCAGCAGATTCCTAAAAAAACTGTACTAAAATCAAAAAGTACCCGTGGAGTACAATGCGAATATCGTACGGTAAAACAGGTTGAACTATTACCCATCGGATTAAAATCGCTCAGTTTTAAAACACATGCTTCGGCACATATTCATTTAAATCAGAACGCAACTCTAATCTTTGGTTTCGAGATTTTTAACCAGCAGCAACGACTGCTAGACCAACAAAAACTGCCGATTTATCTTGATGCAATTTCCAATCTCCCCTTGCAAGTACTGGATTGTATTTTTAAACCCGAGACCCGTTTTTCTATAAACACACAGACCCAAAAGATTGATATTGAAAATCCATTTGAGTTGCAGGGTTTTACTGAGACAGAAAGTGTATTACCAATCGATCAGCATACTCACCATGCTTATCGTTTATTAATTGAGTATTTTTGCTTTCCAGAGAAATTTAATTTTCTTGATTTGAATCTGAATTTTCTAAAAAACCTGAATATAGAAACTACAGAATTTGAATTAAAGATTCACTTTAAAATGAATCTGAATGATCAGGCAATGATCCGAAACTATTCAGAATTAAATAGCGCCAATTTTAAATTATTTGCAACTCCCATAGTGAATTTATTCCCTAAACAGGCTGAACCACAGAAAATTGATCATCAACGCCTTGAGTATTCACTCATAAGTGATATCCATCATCCTGAATATTTTCAGGTCTATGCAATCACTGAGATGAATATATTACGAGAAAAAAATGAAAAAAATCAGATGATTTTTTCAGTCTTACCTTTTTTTGCTATGAGTCATTATCATCAGGCAGATGGGCAGTTTTATTATCATCTACTCCCTGAGGACAATAATAACCGTACAGGACTAAAATATTCCATTATTTCAAAATCTTTAGAACCGCATCAAATTTCATCAGACTTTGTCAGTATCCAGTTACTATGCTGTAATCGGGATCTGCCTTATGAAAGTTACCATAAAGATCAAAACACCTTATCTTTAAATGACAGTAGCTTGATGCGGAAGGCGACCTTAGTCAAAAGACCTAATTTACCCTATTATTTTGATCAAAAACTGCAGGAACAGTGGCGGATTATTTCGCACTTATCATTAAATAATCTATCTTTAATGCAAGGGGATGCGGTCAGCTATATTAAAGAATTACTTGAACTTTATAACTTGCCACAATCCAAAGAAAATCGCCTCATTATTAACTCAATTCAGACTGTACAATTTTCCCTGACGCAGAAACTGCGTGAGCATAAACCGTTTCCACTATTTGTACGTGGTGTCAAAGTTGAAATTCAAATTGATACCGAAATATTTCGGGGAGCTAGTCTCTATATATTTGTGCAGGTTTTAAATCATCTCTTTAATTTAAAGGTTCAGATGAATAGTTATGTAGACATGCACGTTATTGATTCAAAATCAAAACAGGAGTTATACCAATGCGTACAGCAGATTGGTGGCAAAAGGCTTCTGTAGTTGACCGGCTTTATCAGCAACCGACCAGCTTTGAATTTATTCAAGCCACGCGATTATTAAGGCATGCGCCTGAACAGAAAAACGAGCAGGAATGGAGTAAAGCCTTTCAATTTATCAGTTCACTGAATCTTAATTTTCCAGTCTCTGAAATTGAATCCCTACAAACTCAAGATAAGAAAGTGCAGATGACCAATTTAATTGTTGGGCTAACTGGTATTCTGGGAGAATTGCCTTATATCTATACGGATAAAATTAAACAGGGCACACGGGCACAACGAGAAGAAAGCTTGCATTTTCTGGGATTATTCAATCATAAGCTTACTGCACAATATGTCGATGCCTGTCTGAATTATCACTTAGCCTTACGCTATGAAATTGAGCAGGAAAATCATTATCTGAACCTGCTACATGCTTTGAGTGGCTATATGAGTCAGCAGCATGAACAGCAGAATATAGATGATTATTTTGCTGAATTTTCAGGTTTGATGCAGGGTCAAAATAATACACATTATGCCTTAAACAGCGTCCTGTCCTGTATCTTTAAGTTTAACTTTCAGATCAATGAGTTCATTCCAGAAACCTTTCAGCTTAATGAACAGCAAAGAAGCTGTTTGGGAGAATCACGACCGGTTCGGCTGGGAATCAATAGTTTTTGTGGCGAAAGACTTGAGCAAATTGATGAAAAAATTGAAATTGAAATCGGCCCATTAAAACGTGAAGACTATCTGAATTTTTTATCTGAAGGGATCCATAGTGTCAAATTAAAAAAGATTCTTCAAATCTGGTGTAGCCCAACCTTATTGGTAGATCTCCGGCTGATTCTAGAAAAAGATGAATTATGTTCAGTCCAGCTCGGACAAGCGAATCCTATGGGTTTGGCAAAAGGGGCGGTATTGCTGGCCAATCAGGCGACACATAATACGCAAACTTGTTATAGCCTGATAGGAAGCCTGTCATGATCAAGCCTGTCATTCAGACTTTTGTAGGCTTATTTGTGCTTACGAGTGGTCTTGTCATTTATTACTGGAGAGACATTCAGTACGATCCATCCAATATAGAGTTGACATTGTATTTCGGTATTTTACCTTTACTACTTTGCCTGCTGTTATTTACACCTTATTTGATCTATAAAGCGCTAAAAAAGTATCAGCAAAGAAAACAAAAGCAGCAGGATCAAGCAAATTCATTGGCTCAAATACGGCAGCAAGATTCTGAAAATACAAAAGAAACCTTAAAGCCGATTGAAGATTACCCCCTTAATATTTTTTCAGCTGCGGCTTGGCACAGTTTTGGTAAAAATGCAGAAATTTTAGAGAAAATGATGCAGTTTAGTAGTCCAGAATTAGACCCCAAATTGCTGAATTATTTTGGTCTGCCGCTATTGGCATATCGTATTCATGCCATAGATTCATTGCTCGAAAAAGACCAGACTGAGCAAGGAATAATGACAAGCTTAGGTGGACGGCGGATTCAACACCTCATTCAAAATCAACTGGAGCAGCATCAGGAAAGCCTGAGCTTAATATCCAGACAGTTAAAACATTCTGCATTATTTTATGATCAGGAGCTGGCTTATCAATATCGAATGCATCCGGGATGGACACACGAAAATTACCAAGAAGATGAGAGTCATATTACACCTCTTATTACCGTACCAGTCGTTCGCTTAAATCGACTGAATCTTCATATTTTGTTAGCCGATCATTTGATTGATGATTGGAATGAAATATATCAGGAACAACTCTTAAGCCAGATTGAGCAGCAATATTCAATAATTCCTGCTCAGATTCATCTCCAGTTGCATTTCTTGCCAGCTGATCGTGCTTATTCCAACTGGTTGAATTTAATACAAGAAAGCGCAGGGCAATCCCATGAGGCCAGTCTTATTATCGTGGCAGATTCTGAAATTGATCAGGACTATCTCAATGATCAACTTTGGCAAAATGAACACTATATTGCGTCAGAATATGCTGCCAGCTGGTGTCTAGCTGCGCCTGAGTTAGAAATTGAAGGAATGATCCCGTTGCAAAGCCTGCAAGTAGCTAAGCATGTCACGCATTTGCAGGAATATCTGGCTCAGCATCAAGTTGATCTCTCTACTCAGCTAGAATGGCCTCAACCTTTTTTAGTTTTATTGGATGAAGTCACGCATTCCAAAAAAATGAAGAAAATACAAAAAAGTTTCGAAAATATTGACTTCGAACCAGATCATGTTGTTTATCCTAAAATTTATTTGGGGCATACGCAGCATTTAGCCACCGTTTTTGCTGCGATGTTGTCAGCACATCTAGTAGACAATGTCATTACAATAACCTATGGCCTACAACAAGAATCTACCTATTTATATTTTACCAATACAAAAAATGATCAACTCAATCAAAGCACATTAGTCGCTTAATTATTTATAAAAATTAAAATAAGAGATAACCGTGAATACACTATTTTATACCGTCTTGGGCTATGTCTGGCAGTACATTGGTAATCCTAAAGCGATGATGGCCTTATCTTTTTTAGTGGTCATTATTTCCATGAAGAATACGGTCGCTGATCGAGTCTTCTGGATTTTACTGTTGGTCTATGCTGCTATTTTAATAGGTTGGGGGATTTATGCATTTATCCAGCGTTATCGGTCTGCTAAACAGGACGAAAAAATTGCAACGGCCTTAGCTCAAAATACCGAGGCTGAAAGCAAGAATAATAAAGTAGAACTTCAGTTGATCAGTCAACAGGTCAAAGAGTCCATCCAGCTGATTCGTAAATCTAAACTGGTCGATTGCAAGGCTAATGCTGCACTCTATGAACTGCCTTGGTATATGGTGATTGGTCATCCTGAAGCAGGGAAAAGTTCTGCCATTTATCATTCAGGTCTACGCTTTCCATTTGAAGCAACCCATCAGAAAATGCGATCTGCCGGGCTCAATGGAACTCGAAACTGTAACTGGTTTTTTTCAACACAGGGTGTGTTGCTGGATACCGCTGGGCGGTATTCGGTCTATCCTGAAGACCATCCGGAATGGCTGGGATTTTTGAATATTCTCAAGAAAAATCGTGCTAAAGCCCCAGTGAATGGATTGATTGTGATGGTCAGTGTGGCCGAACTGGTCAACCAAAGTCCGGAGAAGTCTATGCAACTGGCCAAAAGTCTACGGGCGCGTATACAGGATCTGACTGAACGTCTAGAGGTATTTGCTCCGGTTTATCTGGTATTTTCCAAGATGGATCTGATTGCCGGATTCACGGAGTTTTTTGATTGTTATCATGAGCAGGAATTTGATCAGGTTTGGGGTGCCACCTTGGCCTATGAACCAGCTTCCAGTGAAAATGCTGTTCAGTTGTTTGAAAAGCATTTCAGTATTTTATATGACGGACTCAAAAATGTAAGTACGACCCACTTAACCCGTCGTCATTCGCAGCAGATATCACCCAGCGTGATGACCTTTCCTTTGGAATTTAAGAGTCTTAAACCAGTATTCAAGACCTTTATTGCAACCTTGTTTCAGGAAAATCCTTACCAATTTAAACCGGTTTTTCGTGGCTTTTATTTTACCAGTGCCTTACAGGAAGGCCAGATTGAAAGTCCAATGACAAAACAGATTGCTAAGGATTTTCATCTGATTCGCAGTGATGATGAAATTGCGCTATCCACTCCATCAACATCCCAGAATCAAGGTTATTTCCTGAAAAGCCTATTTTCTGAGGTCATCCTTAAAGATAAGCATCTGGTAAAGCAGCATATTAATCCGGCACGAAAACGTCAGCGCTTTATGGCTTTTACCGGGGCTTTACTCACAGTATCAATTGTACTGAGTATGTGGATATGGTCTTATCGGAATAACCAGCAGTTAATGGCTGAGGTTCAGGCTGACCTGAATAAGGTGGTGCTGATGCAGCAACAGTCAGGAACTGAACTGGCCACACAAACGGATGCATTATTAATCCTGCAAGCGCATTTACAACAGTTGGATCAATTTGATCAAAGGCTTCCATTCAAGTATCGTTTTGGTCTGTATCAAGGGCATCAGATCCGGGAAAAACTGCAAGCTGAATATTTGAAAGGAATTGAGCAATTAATCTTGCAGCCTACCCAGCAGAGTATTGCAGAATATCTACAACGGGTAAAACAGCATTCGGCGACTTTAAAAGAAAATCATATCAATGTACAAGTTCAGCCGGTTGCACAAGTTCAACAACTGGCCTTAGCGCCATCAGACCAAAATCCACAAGATGCCTATAATGCGCTTAAGACTTATTTGATGTTGAGCAACCGCCAATATATAGATTCAAGTCATTTGAGTGACCAGCTGACACGGTTCTGGCGAAACTGGCTTGATCAGCATCAGGGGCAACAGCCACGTACCGAAATGTTGCAAAAGGCCGAACAATTACTCAGCTATGCCATGACTTTGACAGGTTCAAGTTCATTTCCTCTGCTTAATCCTGATACTGTTCTGGTGGAACAGACCCGTCAGGTTTTGTCAGCACTGACGACAGGCGTATCCGCACGTGACCGTGTGTATAACGAAATTAAAATGCGGGCTTCGGTACGTTTTCCAGCCTTAACCATCAAGCAGATGGTAGGGGAAAGTGCTCAAACAATAATGTTGGGAAGTTATGCCTTACCCGGTTTTTATAGCTATCAAGCCTGGAATGATTATGTACAACATGCCATAGATACGGCAGCTCAAAGCTCAACCGAAAGCAAAGACTGGGTATTGAATACCATCCAATCAGATGACCTGAGTTTCAGTGGGAGTCCGGAACAAATTCGACGCCAGCTGACTGAAATGTATAAAAAAGAATATATCAGTGAATGGCGTAAATTTTTAAATGCAATTCATTATGCCAAGACAACCGATTTTAATCAGCATACCCGTCAGATTGATATTCTGGGTGAGCCAGAAAACTCACCCATCCGCAAGGTCATTCAACGTGTAGCACAAGAAACCAGCTGGGATAATCCTGTGGTGCAAGCTGAATTGGCAGTTCCACAAAAAGGTTTTATTGCCTGGTTTAAACGTAAAGTATTGCAACGTGATGATGTGAAACTGGCACAGAATTCTGCATCACATTTATCTCATGGCGTGATTTCTAAAGATTTTCAGTTGTTTTATCAGATTGTACGCTCGCGAGACGATCTGCAGAACCGGTCGCTGCTAGATGAGTATATGCAGTCCATGGCCAAGGTTCGAAGCCGTTTCAATGATTTAAAAAGTTCTGGCGATATTGGTCCTGCCAGCATGATCTTAGTCAAACAAACCATTGATGAGCAGAACTCTATCTTTAATATCACACAGAAATTTGTCGATGAAAAAATGTCGGTGGGAAGCAATGAGCTGGATCAACAGCTGATTAAAAAATTATTGAGTGTGCCGCTGACACGTTCCTTTGAAAGCCTGATGATTCCGGCCCAGGCTGAAATGAATAAATTATGGCAGATACAGGCCTATCAACCATTTAGTGGAAATTTGGCACAAAAATATCCGTTTAGCAGTCAGGCCAGTTTGCAGGCAAGCTCTCAGGAAATTAATCAGATTTTTGGTGAAAATGGCAGTATTGCACGTTTTGTCAAAGAGCATCTGGATCCTCTGGTGATCCGTCGCGGCTATAGTCTGACTTCAAAAACCTGGCAAGATTTAGGCATTAGTCTAAATCCTGCCTTTATTGCAAGTTTTCAGAATTATGTCGCACCGGTACATGGTCTGGCGACTGGAGAGTTAAACCATACCAATTCAAAAACCGTGAACCTCAATCAATCTAATTTTCAGTTTTATCCCTTAGAACAGTCTCACTTACTAGCGTATACCATTGATATTGATGGACAAAGAATGCTATTTGAAAATGGTGTTCAACAATGGGTGAATTTTATCTGGCCAAATCCTGGCACCATTCCGGGCGCTCGAATCACAGTAATCGATCTGGAAGGGAAGACCCATACCATATTTGATGAACCAGGTGAATATGGCATCAACCGCATGATTGATAATGCACAACGTACTCAAAAAGGCAATATTTTTGAAATGGTGTGGCGCAGCGAAGATCATCCTGAACTATTTGTGAAGACCCATTTCCGGCTGGTGAGTGGTAATAATTCAAGTTCTATCGGAGGTCAGCCAAATTATAGCAATTTGCAACTGGTAGATCAGATCGTCTCGAATAAATCGGTACGTGTGGTCGCTGCACAGCGTACTGCGGTGTCTGGACAAATAAATCAAACATCTATGCTTCCGGTAGGAAAAACAGGAGCGACGACGCCATGATCTTTTTAATCCAAAATAAATAAATAAATGAATGTCAGATGAGCTTAACTCACGATATTAAACTATAAAAAACACATGGGGTAGAAACCTGAAATGAAAATAAAAAAAACCTGCTTAAAATTGAATTATATAAATAAAATCATAATTTTATTATCTATATGTTTAGGCGGCGGCGTACAGGCCCAATCCATTATTGTTGAAGGTGTTGTACCGAATGACAGTACACAACAGGAAATTTTGAATAAACTCTATGCAACTTATGGCCAGAAAAATGTGATAAATCGCATTCAGATCCGTCAAGTGACAGCACCAATTGGATGGTCGAATGCGGTAAATAATGTGATTAATGATGATCTTAAAAAGGTAAAACAAGGTAAATTAACGGTCAAAGGGTCTAATATTCAGTTGATTGGTAAGGTTTTGAATCTTCATGAAATGGATATCACTACTAAAAAGTTTCAAGGTTTAATACCAGCAAATTATCATTTAAATGCACAGCTCACTGTAAATCAGGCAGAACAGCAGATTATTGATGCGGTATTAAAGAATCGCATTGTTGAGTTTGAATCTGGTAGTGCGGTACTGGCAGCGTCCGGTGCAAAGATTCTGGATGAAATGGTCATAGCTTTAAATAAGGTGAGCGGAAAGAAGGTACGGATTATTGGACATACTGATAGTTCCGGTGATGCCAACAAAAATATAGTACTGAGTCAACAGCGCGCAGAAGCCGTAAAGAATTATTTAATCAGTAAAAATATAGCAGCTGAAAATTTAAGTGTTGATGGTTTAGGGTCAACTCAACCTATAGCTAATAATTTAACAGCTGAAGGTCGTAAGAAAAATCGCAGGATTGAATTTGAAGTGCTTTAAAGCCTAGGTTGCTTGAGCATCATATCTATTTGTGGCTTACAGACTGATTTCGTATAATGTATATTATGTTAAATTGAGTACATGATACTTTAAGTTCATCTATCTTCTACTGTTCATAAAAGTTAATTTTGAAATTTTCAGCTTCATTACTTTTTAATGTCAACAGCTCATTTCTTTATAGAGATATGCCTCAAAATCTTAATGAGGTAAATCTCATATTTCCTTTTTTTCAAATGAAATTTCTCATACGCTATTACGTTAGCTATTACATTTAGTGTGATCATGTTAGTTTGGCTGCTTCAACACCTTCATGTAATTTTACTGGTGTATCTTCTTGCTAATATATTTATTGACCCTGCCAAACTTGGTAAAGGCCTATCCTTATCTAAAGCATTTTTCTGCTATTTATTAATCAGATAAATTTTGATGAATATCATAATTATTAATTTATTCAATAATTTTAGATGCTTAATTAAATCTAGAGCCATATCCTAAAAGGACATAAAAACTCTGATAGAAATGGTTGCTCAAAATGTGAGAGATAGAATGCTGTAAACCATAGGCGGTATTCTGTTCTATTAAGATTTAGACAATGGCGGTATCTAGTTTTACTTAAAATCATGTCAATCACAGCTCTATGAATAATTGATAAATCTCGAATGCATTCTGTTATTAAATGTTGAGACCGAATGCATAAAGCTAGAAAGCCTCTAAGATATTTCTAAACTTTGTACAGAAAAAGGGAAAACATGAATAACTATCCTGAAACCCCTGCTTCAACTGAAACTCAAGATCATCAACCTGGTGTGCAAACCAAAATGGATCCTGCACCGGAAGTCATCAAACCGAATTATAAAGGTAGCGATAAACTTAAAAGTAAAATCGCCCTGATCACAGGTGGCGATAGCGGTATAGGTCGGTCAGTCTCGGTCTTGTTTGCCCGTGAAGGTGCTGATATTGTGATTTGTTATCTGGATGAAGATCAGGATGCTCAAGATACCAGAAAGATGGTAGAGGATGCAGGACGGCGTTGTTTACTGATCAAGTGTGATTTACAAGATCAAGATGAAATCAAGAAAATGGTTGAGCAGACGCTTCAGGAATTTAAAACCATTAATATTCTGGTCAATAATGCCGGGGTTCAATATCCGCAAAAAAGTATTAGCGATATTTCTCCTGAGCAACTTTTTAAGACCTTTAATGTGAATATTCTGTCGATGTTTCACTTGACTCAGGCTGTGATTCCGCACATGCAAGAAGGTGACAGCATTATTAATACCACCAGTATTACCAGTTATCATGGACATGATGAACTGATTGATTACTCAAGTACCAAAGGTGCCATCACCACATTTACCCGCAGTCTTTCCACCAGTTTGTTAAAAAATAAAACCGGGATCCGGGTCAACGGCGTAGCACCCGGCCCCATCTGGACTCCCCTCATTCCAAGCAGTTTTGATGAAGAACAGCTCAAAGAGTTCGGTAAACAGACACCCATGGGTCGGATGGGCCAGCCTAGTGAAGTCGCACCAGCGTATTTATTTCTAGCGAGTGAAGAAGCCAGTTATATTTCCGGTCAAGTCATTCATGTTAATGGAGGCAGTATCATTAACGGTTAATTAGAATTTGAAGATAACAGTCAGTGAGAACCGTTATCTTCATTCATTTATTCTTCAGGTTTTCTATCACTTAAAAGATGCTGGTTTTATAAAATAATTTCAACAAATACATGACAGATATTTACCGCCATAGAAACAGGTCATTGTTATAGTAATTTCAGCCAACCTTGATGAGGACAGCAATATGCCTAGAGGTGACAAATCAGCCTATACCTATAAACAAAAACGGCAGGCCGAACATATTGAAGAAAGCGAAAAAGAACGCGGTCATTCTGAGGAGGAAGCCGAACGTATTGCCTGGTCTACTGTCAACAAGCAAGATGGCGGTGGCAAGAAAAGGAAAAAATCCCATTAATAATAGGAAGTTAGGGTAAAATACTATGTTGAAAGCTCGGCGAAAAACCCTCTCATTACTGCGTATGAGAGGGTTTTTAATCTGAATCTTTAATATGTATTTTCTACGCGCTGTTGAGTCCAAACCGGCCAGAGTTTTTCCAGCGTTTTTTCAAATTTCGAATTATCGGTTTGCCATTGTGGATTTTTATCTTTATCAATAATCAGTGCACGTACACCTTCAATAAAGTCGCCTTGCTCCAACCAGACATCCTGCAGATCTCGCTCCAGTTGCATACATTTTTCCAGCGATAAATTTTGTCCTGCCTGCTGTAACTTCAGACTCGTTTGCTTGGCCATGACTGGACGTTGCTGCAAGATGACCAGCATTTTATTGGCCCACTCCTGATCGGTAGCACTACTTGCATGTGCCAAACTCTGTTCGATCTCATCGAGGTTTGGATGGCCAAAATGCTGACTAATCAGATCTGCACGTTTTTGCAACTCGCTTTCTACCGGATGGGTAATGTACGCACTGATGATTTTCTGGATTTCAATCTGATTTAATACCGGTGCAGCAATCAATGCGGTTTCCAGTTCAGCAAAATTTTCACTCGGTACATGATAATCGACCAGATCCAGATATAGCGCATCACTGCTGCTGATCTGCTCCCCTGTCAACGCCATATAAATGCCTACATCATCCAGTCGGGAGAGAAAGTGGGTGGCTCCCACATCCGGGAAAAATCCAATCGCGGTTTCTGGCATGGCAAAGCGTGATTTTTCACTGCTCACTTTAATATGACAGGCTTGAGCCAGACCAAAGCCGCCGCCCAGAACATAACCATCCATCATCACGATGACAGCCTTTGGAAAATTGCGCAGTGTGCTCAGCATGCTATATTCAGTGGCAAAAAAATCCTGATATTGGGTATTGCCTGCCTGATAGCTGTCATACAGATAACGGATGTCTCCTCCGGCACAGAATGCCTTGGGACTGTTAGAATTGATCAGAATCGCTTGCACCGCTGGATCATGGCGCCACTGATCTAGTTGTGACTGAATCCCTTGAATCATCCGCAGGGTTAAGGCATTTAAATGACTGGTGCGGTCCAGGCTGATAATGCCTAAACGTCCTTGTACCCGAATCGCTAAATTATTTTCATCACTCATTTTATTTTCCTATTTTTGTTTTATTGATGGGTGAATTTGGCTGGGCGTTTTTCGACAAAAGCCTGCATGCCTTCCTTTTGATCAGCACCGGCAAAAATGGAATGGAATATCCGTCGTTCAAAGCGTAGACCTTCGGCCAGACTGACTTCAAAAGCCCGATTAATTGATTCTTTAATCATCATCACGGCCGTAAGCGACTTTTCAGCAATTTTTTCGGCAGCTTGCAGGGTTTGTTCTAGCAACTCTTCTTTGGCAAAGACACGTGCCACTAACCCACTTTGCTCGGCTTCTTGCGCGCCCATGTGACGTGCAGTCAGGCACATTTCCATGGCTTTGGCTTTACCTATCGCCAAGGTTAAACGTTGGGTTCCGCCAATGCCGGGCAATACCCCTAAGGTGACTTCAGGCAAACCGAATTTTGCATTATCAGCGCAGTAAATAAAATCGCACATTAAGGCCAATTCACAACCACCGCCCAAGGCATAGCCACTCACCGCAGCAATTAAGGGCTTACGGCGCTGGGCAATCCGGTCGGCCAGACTGAAAAAATCATCCAGATAAATTTGCGGAAAGTTTAAATCTGCCATTTCTTTGATATCTGCACCTGCAGCAAAGGCTTTTTCCGAACCAGTGATGACAATACAGCCAATCTGCGGGTCTTTTTCCAGCTGATCCAGCGCCTGATTCACTTCAACGATCAATTGATTATTCAAGGCATTTAAGGCTTGTGGACGATTTAAAGTAATCAGCCCGACCCCGTTACGCTGTTCGAGTAAAATAGTTTGCCATTGCATGATAAAAATCCCTTTAAAATTATAAACTACGTGCAATTACCAGACGCTGAATATCGCTGGTGCCTTCATAAATCTGACAAATACGCGCATCGCGATAAATGCGTTCAATCGGAAAGTCTTTCAGATAACCGTAACCGCCAAAAATCTGCAGCGCTTTGGAACAGACACGTTCTGCCATTTCCGAAGCAAAGAGTTTGGCCATAGAGGCTTCGGTTAAACAGCTTTCACCTGCTTCCTTTTTACGTGCAGCAAAATGGACCAGTTGTCGCGCCGCTTCAATTTCGGTGGCCATGCTGGCCAGCCTGAACGAAATCGCCTGCTGTTCAAAAATCGGTTTGCCAAAGGCCACGCGATCATGTGCATAAACAGTCGCTTCTTCCAATGCAGCGCGGGCCAGACCCACTGCTTGTGCGGCAATGCCGATCCGTCCACCTTCCAGATTGGCCAAGGCAATTTTTAAGCCTTCACCTTCTGCACCGAGTCTTAAACTTTCATGAACGCGGACATCGGTTAAAGCAATCTGACAGGTATCCGAAGCATGCAGACCGAGTTTTTCTTCGACCCGAATCACTTCATAACCGGGCGTGTCGCGCGGCACTAAAAATGCACTCATGCCTTTTTTTCCCGCAGTTGGATCGGTCACGGCAAAGACAATAATCATCCCGGCATTATGACCCGAGGTAATAAACTGTTTGGCGCCATTGATAATGTAGTGATCGCCATCTTTCACGGCCCGGGTTTTAATCGCTGCAGCATCCGATCCGGTATGCGGTTCGGTCAGGGCGAAGGCACCAATCATTTGCCCTTGAGCCAAAGGTTTTAGAAACTGCTGCTTTTGCTGTTCCGTTCCAAACTTGAGAATCGGCACACAACCCACCGAGTTGTGTACGCTCATGATGGCGGACGTTGCACCATCTGCCGCTGCCACTTCTTCGAGGGCCAGTACATAAGCCAGCGTACCTGTACCTGAACCGCCCCACTCTTCTGGAATCAGCATGCCTAAAAAACCTAGCTCACCCATTTGAGACAAGGTCTGTTTAGGAAATATGCCTTTTTGATCCCACTCGCCGGCAAAAGGTTTAACCTGTTCCTGAGCGAAGCTTTTGGCCATATCCTGAATCAGTTGTTGCTCTTCCGTAAATTGCATGGATGCTTCCTTCAATCTCTTTATTTAATATTTTTATTCAATCTGCTGGCTTTGGCTAGTTATGCGGTCTTTACCTGCTGCTTGTTGATTTCCTGATTACGCAGTAAGAAACGCTGAATCTTGCCACTCGGGGTTTTTGGCAATTCTGTGACGAATTCAATCAGGCGCGGATAGGCATGCGCAGACAAACGCTTTTTCACAAACTGGCCTAGTTCTTCTTCCAGATGAGATGAAGCTGCAAAGTTATTCGCCAGAATCACAAAGGCTTTAATCACTTCGGTACGTTCAGGATCAGGCACGCCAATGACTGCTGCTTCAATCACGGCATCATGTTCCAGCAAGGCACTTTCCACATCAAATGGCCCCACGCGATAGCCTGAGGTGGTAATGACATCATCACTACGTCCAACAAAGCTCATACTGCCATCAGCATGAATTTCCGCGGTATCACCGGTTAAATAGTAATGTCCAACAAAGGGCGATTTACGGCTTTCTTCATAACCCGAGAACCACATCATGGGTGATTGACTGATATCCACTGCCAGGACGCCCGGAACGTCAGCCGTTAATTCATGACCTTGTTCATCGACGACTGCAATCCGGTAACCCGGGCTGGCAAAGCCTGCCGAACCTGAACGGACCGGATGTTGTAGCGCATGATGATTACACACCACCATCCCGACTTCAGTCTGGCCATAATGGTCATAAATTGGCACATCCAGCACCTCTTTAAACCAGCGGATCACTTCCGGGTTTAAAGGTTCTCCAGCACTGCTGACCACGCGCAACTTGCCCCGTAGCTGTGCCATCTGTTCAGCATCTGCTGCCATCATCATGCGGTAAGCGGTCGGCGCACCGGCCAGATTGGTAATGCCATATTGCTTGACAATGTCGCAGACACTTTCGGCATTGAAACCACCCTCATAAAACAGGGTCGAGTGTCCGAGCAATAACGGGCCGGTAATTCCATAGTACAAACCATAAGCCCAGCCCGGATCAGCAATATTCCAGAAAGCATCATCTTCGGTTAGACCGATGGCATTGTGCATATAGCCAGCAAAAGCAATCAGGGCTTTAAGTGGAACTTTTAAGGGCTTGGCCGGTCCAGTGGTTCCAGAGGTAAACATCAATAAAAATGGCTCATCGATACTGAGCATTTCCAGTTCACAACCTTCAGCCTGGCGGTTTAACACCGTCCAAAAACTGAGGTCTTGTGGATAACGCTCTGCCTCGGTTTCGACATGTACAGTGACGATCGTGGGACAAGCGCTAAGATCGGATAGTTTCTCCCGATTCGCCAGATCAGTCACTACCAGCTTGCTTTGCGCCAGCTGAATGCGATGTTCAATGGCTTTGGGACCAAAGGCAGTAAATAAAGGTTGATACACTGCACCAATCCGCCAGGTCGCTAAAATGGTAATGATCAGCTCTGGAGTCCGCGGTAATAATCCGGAAACGCGGTCGCCTTTGCCAATGCCTTGAGATTTTAAAAAGTTGGCAAACTGGCTGGAATATTTCTTGAGTTCGCGAAAACTATACTGTTCTTTGCGGCCATCTTTACCGTACCAGTGTAAAGCAATTGCATCGGAGTCAGCATGGCGGTCGCAACATTCATAACAGGCGTTCAGCGCCTGCATCGAACCGGACAGATACTGCTTTGCCACTGCATCTAAATCAAAATTTTCAATTGTTTTTTGATAATCTAACATGTTAAACCTCAGCCTGAATTTATCGTTATTACTGACAAGGTATTGTTGATGAAGCGAATCCTTGCTCCATCTGGATATTTTAAGTATTAAGCATTTGGCGTGGTGTATTGATGCATAATACTGGAGAAGTCCAGATGAGCATCGCCTTCCTGACACAGTTGTTGATAGAGTTTCTGCACCATGCTACCCAGAACCACCGGTTGGTCCACCTGTTGCGCTGCATCGACAGCCAGGCCCAAATCTTTAAGCATCAGCTGTGCTGCAAAACCATCGGTATAACCCCGTGATGACGGTGCATTGGCACAGATATCCGGCCAAGGATTATAGATTTCAGAACTCCAGCAACGTCCGGTGGAACTATTGATTACCCCGGCTAGTGCTTGCGGATCAATTCCCAGTTTGGCTCCAAGTGCCATGCCTTCTGCAACGGCGGTCATGGAAATACCCAGAATCAGGTTATTGCAGATTTTTGCGACCTGTCCTGTTCCTACAGCGCCACAATGCACCAGATTTTTGCCCATACAGTTGAGGACCGGTTTTACGGCCTCAAAGGTGGCATCGTCTGCACCCACCATAAAGGTCAAAGTTCCGTCTTTGGCGCCCAAAGTCCCGCCAGAGACTGGCGCATCACAGACACGAATTTGTCTGGCCTGCGCTGCTGCAGCAACCTCCTGAATGGTTTGCGGGTCAATGGTACTGCTGTCGATACACAAACTGCCCGCTTGAAGCACGTTCAGAATACCGTGCTCACCAAGATAAACTTCACGTACATGCTTGGCTGCAGGCAACATGCTGACCACAATATCTGCCTGTTTTGCGGCAGCTTGTGGACTGTCACAAACGATACCGCCCGCTTCGGCAAAATGCTGTAAAGCGACTTCACTCAAGTCATAACCAAAAACCTGATGCCCTGCCTTGAGCAGGTTCTGCGCCATCGAGCCGCCCATGTTGCCCAAACCAATAAATGTAATCTTCATGCTGATGCTCCTTAGCGCAGGCTAATCGTGGTATTGACGCCTGTGGTTTCCTGATCATCTTCAAACCAGCGGCTGGTAATGGTTTTGGTCTGGGTATAGAACTGCACTGCCTGCTTGCCATAAGGACCTAAATCCCCCAGTTTTGAACCACGCGAACCGGTAAAGCTGAAGAACGGCACAGGTACAGGAATTGGAATGTTAATGCCGACCTGACCGATATCAATCTGGTGCTGGAATGTGCGTGCAGTATTGCCATTTTGAGTAAAGAGTCCAACGCCGTTACCGAATGGATTGGCATTAATCAGTGCAATGGCTTGTTCTAAAGTATCAACATGTATGATCGCCAGTACCGGACCAAATACTTCTTCCTGATAAATGCGCATATCGGTCGTGACCTGATTAAAAATCGTTGGTCCGACAAAATTGCCTTTTTCATAACCCTGAACATTCACATCACGACCATCCAGCAGCAGTTCAGCGCCTTGTTCAACACCACTATTAATCAGATCGATGACACGCGCTTTGGCACGGGTCGAAATCACTGGCCCAACATCAGTATTCGGTTCATGGCCTGCATTAACTTTCAAAGTTTTGGTTTTATTAACCAGTTCATCGACCCAGTGCTTGGTGTCCCCGACCATCACGGCCACCGAAAGCGCCATACAACGCTGACCGGCTGCACCAAATGCTGCACCCACCAACGCATTCAGGGTTTGTTCTTTACTGGCATCCGGCATCACCACGACATGGTTTTTCGCGCCCATCATCGACTGTACACGTTTACCGTGCTGGCCGGCCAGATTGTAGACATGCGTACCGACCGCGGTCGAGCCGACAAAAGAAATGGCTTTGATGTCACGATGGGTACACAGCAGATCGACTACTTCTTTACCGCCATGCACTACATTCAGCACACCAGCAGGTACGCCTGCCTCAATTGCCAGTTCCACCAGCATCATGGTCGATAGCGGATCCTGTTCCGAAGGCTTTAAGACAAAGGTATTACCGCAGACAATCGCCATCGGGAACATCCACAGTGGAATCATCGCCGGAAAGTTAAACGGCGTAATTCCCGCACAGACACCGAGTGGTTGCTGCAAGGTATAGGTATCGACACCGCGTGCCACACCTTCAACATATTCACCCATTTGTAGTGAACCAATAGAACAGGCATGCTCCACCACTTCTAAGCCACGCTGAATGTCACCTTCGGCATCTGCCAGGGTTTTACCCTGTTCCGCCGTTAAGACTTGGGCAATACTTTTTAAATTGGTACGAATCAGATCCTGCAGTTTTAGCATAATCCGCATACGGGCCTGAATCGGGGTATGGCGCCAGCTGGCAAAGGCATTTTGTGCGGCAGCAATCGCGGCATTGACTTCTTCTACAGTCGCAAAAGGTACCTGACCCAATACTTCCTGAGTGGCAGGATTGATAATATCTTGCCAATGACTGGTTTTTGATTCGACAAATTCACCATTAATCAGGAGTTTGGCTGTGGTGAATCCGGTACTTTGCTGTGGATGATGAATGGCGTTCATGGTCGCTCCGTGCTGGTTTGTTATTGTCGTTGTGTCTGCCTTTACTGGCTGTTTTAAACGTATTATTTTTACGCTGTTTCAGCAGACTAACAAAGAACACTTTGACCACCAATAGAAATTGATGCACGATAGATGTGCAAATATGCACAGGGATTTAACAGGATGTTAAATAGAAGATGAAAGTAGATTGGGATCATTTACGTTTCTTTTTGGTTTTGGCACGTGCCAAAACGCTCACCAATGCAGCACGCTTGATTGGGGTGGAACACAGTACCGTGGCACGGCGGATTCAGGCGCTGGAAAATACCCTCGGCACGCAACTGTTTAAACGCGAAGCGACAGGGTATGAGCTGACCTCGGAAGGTCTGGCCTTGGTGCCGCGTGTGGAACTGATGGAACAATCCTTTATCCAGATTGACAAACGCAACGATCCCTTGCAAGGCCGGGTGCGGATTGGTGCACCAGAAGGTTTTGGTACGGCATTTTTAGCGCGCTTACTTGCCGAGTTCTCCCAGCACTACCCTTTACTGACCATTGACCTGATTCCGGTGCCGAAAGCGATCAAACTTTCGCATCGTGAAGCCGATATTGTAATTGCGATTGACCGGCCCAAATCGGGCCCCTATATCATTACCCGTCTGTCGAATTACTGTCTAAAACTGTATGGCAGTCAGCATTATTTACAGAAAAATCCGCAAATTAAAAAACTGGAAGACCTCAAGCAGCACCGTTTTGTCGATTATATTGATGATCTGGTCTATAGCTCGGCCCTGTATTCGCTGGAACGTTTACCGCTGCAATTGACTGCCTGTTTTCGCAGTAACAGTATTCTGGCCCAGCAAATTGCGGTCAGTGCCGGTGCCGGGCTAGCTATTTTACCGAAATTTTTGGCCCATGATAAAAGTGAACTGCAACAGGTTCTGGGCGATCAGGTCAGTTTTACCCACACTTTCTGGATGCTGACGCTGGTTGATCTGCAACACGAACCGAAAATTAAACTGGTCTGGGATTTTCTGCGTAAACAGGCGGACCTTCAGCAAGACCTGTTAATGGGCAGATAATTGCGCTTAAAAAACTGTTCGCTTCATAAATACAGCCTTAAGTTAATTCAACTCAAACACAAACGTATCGATACAGCAAATGAACGTATCACAACATTCCTGATGCCCGCGACTTGTTAAATTAACAAGCAGCCATTCGCAATATTTAATGAGATACAGGAAAATAACATGAAAATTCTGATCGTTCTGACTTCACATGACACGCTTGGCGATACCGGCAAGAAAACCGGATTTTGGCTGGAAGAGCTGGCTGCACCTTACTATAGCTTTGTTGACGCAGGTGCAGAGCTAATTCTGGCTTCTCCTGCGGGTGGCCAGCCGCCCTTAGACCCAAAAAGTAACGAACCGGATGCACAGACTGAAACCACCAAACGTTTTGAAGCAGATGAAGTGGCCATGCAGCAGCTTGCCAATACATATAAATTAAGTGAAGTCTTAAATCAGGATTTTGATGCCGTGTTCTATCCCGGTGGTCATGGTCCATTATGGGATCTAGCCGAAGACCAGAACTCTATTTCCTTGATTGAGCAGACTTTGCAGGCCAATAAACCTGTGGCATTGGTTTGTCATGCGCCGGGCGTACTTCGTGATGTTAAAGATGCTGAAGGTCGTTCGATTATAGAAGGCAAGACAGTTACTGGCTTTAGTAATAGCGAAGAAGACGGCGTGGGCCTGACCGCTATTGTGCCATTTTTAGTTGAAGACATGCTCAAAGAAAAAGCTGGCCAATATTCCAAAGCTGATGATTGGCAGGCTTATGTCCAAGAAGATGGTCTGCTCATTACCGGACAAAATCCTGCCTCTTCGGCTGCGACAGCTGAAGCTTTATTGAAGTTATTAAAATAACGCGATAAATCAATTTAAGGTTTGGCTTCCCATTTCAATCTATAGCAAAAACTCCTGAATATATTTCAGGAGTTTATCTTTAACGATCAATTGGCTGAGGCAAGATGACTGGCCAGCAGTTCACGAAGTTTAAACTTCTGGATTTTTCCAGACGGCGTCATTGGAATATCTTCCCAAATCTCCAGGCGTTCTGGAATATATTGCATCGCGAGATTATGGGTTTTTAAAAAGTTGACGATATCATTCAGTTCTAATGGCTGACTTGGATCTTTAAGCTTGATAATCGCACAGGCTCTTTCACCAAGTCGTTCATCGGCATAAGCCACCAGCGCCACGACGGCAATATTCGGGTGTTTATACAGCAGAGATTCAATTTCCGCCACCGGAATATTTTCTCCACCGCGAATGATTACATCTTTTTTACGTCCCCATATCCGGATATAGCCTCGTTCATCCTGATAGGCAATATCTCCGGTATCAAACCAGTCATCTGCATCGGTATCATTTAAATGGGCACGTTTTAAATAACCGCCAAAACTTGAACAGGCACGAATCATTAAGCGTCCCGGCTCATTCAGCGGTTTAATTTCTCCCGCTTTATTGACGATTTTAATCTCTACACCAGGCAAAGCAATTCCATCCGTATTAAAGGAACGCTCATCATCATCTTCAGGTCGTGTGGTGGTAATTGCGCCGCACTCGGTCATGCCCCAAGCGGAAATCACTTTGACCCCCAAAGTTTCCCGTGCTTTTTGGACCAATGAACCTGGAATTGGTGCACCTGCGCATAAGAAAGTTTTCAGGCTGCCCACCTGATCGTGCTGTTCTGCAACCGTAGTGGACAGATCATTCAGGAATGGTGTAGAGGCCATGGTAAAACTGACCTGATGCTGGTGAATTAAATCCACTGCCTGTGACACATCCCAGACATCTTGCAACACCACTTTGGCATTCAGTTCAATCGGCATCATCAGGCCATACATAAAGCCGGTTTGATGCGCCATGGGTGAAGCCATGAGTACTACATCATTTTCATTTAAATGCAGACGTTCGGCATAGGGAACGATATTTGAAAATAAGGTATTGGCAGTATGCATTACCCCTTTCGGCTCACCTGTGGTGCCAGAAGTAAAAATCAGCTGGGTAATATCATCGGGTTGAGCTTCAAGCTGATCCAGGCCTGCAATTGCTGCAGGGTCCTGCTCAAGCCCATGATTGACCAGTACCCGGTCAAAATTATTCTCTTCAAGACCATTGACCACTACCACATGTTGCAAGGTCTCAATTTTAGTCTTTAAGTGATTTGCCAGCTGTTCATGATCAAAATTACGGAAGTTTTTCGGCACGATAAATACTTTGGCTTCGCCATGTTTCAGCATGAATTCCAGTTCACGCTCCCGGAAAATCGGCATCAAAGGATTCAGTACAGCACCGATGCGGCTACAGGCCAGATACAGCAAGGTAAACTCCCACCAGTTCGGTAACTGGCACGAGACAACATCATTTTGAGTAACACCCAATTGCTTTAAGCCTAAAGCAATTTTATTGGTCATCTCCCAGAGATCCTTGTAGCTAAACACCTGCTCGGTTTTGTGTTCCATCTTAAAACTGACCAGCGCAGTTTTATCTGGATTCTTGTCGATGGCCTGACGCAGAGAATCAATAATGGTTTTGTTTAACCAGTAGCCATCTTTCAGCATCTTCTCTTTTCTGGAAGCTATAAGAACCGCATCGAATTCCATTCGTTCACTCCTAATTTTAATTATATGGGCTGAGTCTTTACTGAATAATGCACTAAGCCGGGACGGCCTTTCGACCTGCTTTTTTACGCGCAATAATAGTTTTCATAATTTGTGCAGTACCATCGCCAATCTGGAAACCCAGTACATCGCGCATGCGCTGCTCCATGACCCCACGATCATATCCGGCATGACCAAAGGTCAGTAAACATTGATGAATCACATCATAGGCTAGCTTCGGTCCCCACCATTTACACATTCCAGCCTCGGAGGTGTGTGGCAGATGATTGTCTTTTAGCCATAAGGTTTGCAGACAGAGTAAACGTGCGGCTTCTACCTGAGTTTCATACTCGGCCAATGGGTGTGACACCCCCTGAAAAGCGCTTAAAGGCTGGCCAAAGGCTTCACGTTGCGCTGCATATTCCCAGGCTTCATCCAGACTGACACGAGCCACGGCCAAAACCTGCAAACCAATCAAGGCACGTGAAAAGTCAAAGCCTTGCATGACCTGCACAAAGCCTTTGTTTTCATCACCGAGACGATGATTGACCGGTACACGAACATTATCAAAGAAGATTGAACCGCGACCAATGGCACGTTGCCCATGACAATCAAAACGCGTGGTGCTAATGCCCGGTAAATCCATTGGAACTAGAAGTGCTGTCACGCCATGTGCGCCGTCTTCATTGGCACCAGTACGGCCAAATACCACCGATGCATCGGCCTGATCGGCAGCCGAAATCGAGGTTTTTTCGCCGTTAATGATATATTCATCGCCGTCACGTTCAATTTTTAAACGTAGGTTGGCGGCATCTGAACCCCCACGCGGTTCGGTCAATGCAATTGAAAAAATCGCTTCACCCGCAGTGAGTTTTTTCAGCCAGGGCTCTACCACTTCCGGTTGTCCATGTTCAGCCAGAATCTGGCCATTTAGCGAAGCGAGCAGATTGATATAAGAAAAACTTAGATCTGCCTTGGCCACCGCTTCATGAATGACCCCTGCAGCCAGACGTCCCATGCCTTGACCGCCATACTGTTCAGGCAGTTCCGGCGCAATAAAACCCATTTCACCCATTTTCTTGACCAGATCACGATCAAAGATTCGGCTCTGATCACGTTCTAAAAAGCCGGGGGCAATATATTTTTGTGCAAATTTTTCAACGGTTTCTGCTAAAAATTCGAGCTCTTCCGTGATATAAGGATTTTTAGTCATCAGTCATTTTCCTTATTTATAAAATTTACGAAATTCAGGCTGACGTTTTTCCTTCAGGGCATTGACGCCTTCGCGCGATTCTTCCGTATCATAATAAAGTTTTAATGCATACATCCCCATGCCGGCAATTCCTGCCTGATGTGCCGTATCCATATTGAAGCTACGTTTGGCAATCGCGATTGCGGTCGGACTGCGCTGACAGATTTCTTCGGCCCAGGCCTGTACTTCGGCATCGAGTTGATCGGCAGGAACACATTTATTTGCCAGCCCCATTTCAACTGCTTCCTGTCCACTATAACGGCGGCACATATACCAGATTTCACGGGCTTTTTTCTCACCCACAACACGAGCCAGATAAGCTGTGCCATAACCTGGATCTACTGAGCCCATTTTCGGGCCCACCTGACCAAAAATGGCTTTTTCCGAACAAATGGTCAGATCGCAAATGGTGGCTAATACATTTCCACCACCAATGGCATAACCTTGTACACGAGCGATCACCGGTTTAGGCACATCACGCATTGCGGTATGTAATTCTTCCATTGGCAAACCAATGGTGCCACGGCCATCATAATTTCCATCATGCGCGGATTGATCCCCGCCGGTACAGAAAGCACGATCACCGGCGCCAGTCAGTACAATCGCACCGACTTCACGGTCATAGCCGGCCTTGTTTAAGGCTTTGATTAATTCATCACAGGTCGTACCACGAAAGGCATTCATTTTTTCTGGACGGTTAATCGTAATCCATGCCACACCATTTTTTACTTCGTATAAGATATCTTCAAAAATCATTGTTATAACTTCCTGTATTTCTCTGTCTGACTTTATTTTCCATATTTTCTAGCAGTTTTTGCTTAACCACTCATGGTTAAACCACCCGAAACACTGAGTACTTGTCCAGTAATAAAACTGGCATCATCACTTAAAAAGAAGGCAATCGAAGAGGCTAAATCTTCAGGTTGACCTAAACGACCGAGTGGAATAGCACGAGTGAAAGCCTCACGTAATTTTTCTGGATTCGATGCACCCTCGGTGACACCTGCCAGTAAGGCTGTATCGGTTGGTCCGGGACAAATCACATTAATTTTGATGTTATGACGAGAATGTTCACGGGCCAGTGTTTTTGAGAATGAAAGCAGTCCGCCCTTACATGCAGCATAAACCGCTTCACCTGAAGAACCGACTCGGGCAGCATCAGAGGCAATGTTGACAATACTGCCAGAATTGCGCTCGACCATACCTTTCAGAACGGCAAAGTGCATATTCAGCATACCGACCAGATTGATCTGAATCAGTTTTTCCCATTCTTGCGGATTCGTTTTGATAAAAGGTTTGAAAATATCCCAACCGGCATTATTGACCAGTCCATCAATCGGCCCAAGCTCGGCTTCTACTTGCTGTACAGCCTGCTCCACAACAGTATTTTGAGTAATGTCACACTGCACAGCCAGGGCCTGGCCATTCTGCTGGTTAATTTCTGCGGCCAGTTTTTCTGCTGCTGCAATATTCATGTCAAAGATCGCAACTTTCGCACCTTCTTCCGCCAGACGGCGGCAGGTTGCTGAACCGATGCCACCTGCGCCACCGGTCACAATTACGACTTTATCCTTCAACCCTTTCATTTAACTCTCCCTGGTATATTTTTATCTGATTCTGATTAACTATTGTTCATATATCGCCTGTTATCACTAAAATAGAATTAGAATATTTTTATGTCAATATATTTACATAAAATAAGTTTATATATTTATTTTATAACTTATTATCAATAACTTATAATTTTAACAAATTAAAGATATTGACACATATCAGCTTTACTCTTAGATTTGCACTATCAATCACAGGCTCATTTTCAGAATAATGCAACCTGAATCGAAAAAACTTTTTATGTTGCTTCATTCAATCAAGCTGACTGAATAAAGAGAAAAAAATCATGATTTCTCAAGTTAATATGGTGCCAGTGTACTTGGGTTCTACATGCGCGCTGCAATCTGGAATTCGATTTATGCGAGTGAGCTCTAAGCTATACTCTTTTTTATTTAAACGTGTTGAGCTGGGTGGCTTATCAAATGAGTGATACTGTGTCAAAAAAATATGATCAATCCTTATACTCTGCCCACAATAGACTTTTTTTCAGGCTGTTTCAGGTGGGGAATACGCTGGATCGCAAATGCTCGAATGAACTGGGAATTTCTCCAGTGCATTGGGCTGTACTGGGAGCCTTGTCTCGGCCGCGGGTAAAATCAGGGATGTCATTTTCTGATTTGACCGAATACCTCGGTGTAAGCCGGCAAAATCTGGACGCAGTTTTAAAACGTCTGGAACGTGATGGTCTGGTTGAACGGATTATCAGTGAGCAAGACAGACGTGCTAAAAATGTCGCGCTGACCAGCGAAGGCTTTAAAACCTGGGATAGTTTGCAGAATGATTTTTTTGATTTTTATGGACAGGCTTTGAACAAGCTGACTTTTGATGATGCCATTACTCTGATTCACCTTCTTAATAAAGTCAATGACGGCCTGAAAAATATTCATTTGCCAAAAGAAATGAATGCAGAATAAAAAATGAGAAGCACGATGCTTCACTTTGATTCATATAAAAATGAGCCCGAGCAGGCTCATTTTTACAGACTTTATGAATAGTTATGCTTTTTGCGGATCATATTGACGGTCCTTGATAAAGATCCCGGATACAGCACCACATAAGAAATATGCACCGCCCATAATCAGGAAGCCCAAACCGATAGAGCCACCACTTGCAGCCGCCCCAATAATTGCAGGTGCAAACATGGCGCCAATACGCCCGGCATTATAAGCACCACCAACCGCAGTACCACGAATCGAGGTTGCAAAGCTTTCGGTCATGTAGGTGGCATTAATCGCATAAGGAATACCGTACAGGAAACCAAAGAAAATCAGCAGATAGGCAATATTGTCAAGGCTATTAAACAGTACAATCACCGGCAGGAAGATCGCTGTGCCAATAGCACCAAAGGCAAAGACAAAACGGCGTCCTAAACGGTCTGCTGTAAAGCCAGCCAGAACCTTGCCGAAAATCATGGCGACATAAGTCCCAATCATATAACCTGCCATCGATTTAAAATCCATATGTAATTCAGATTCTAGATAGGCCGGCATCCAGTTGTTGACGCCGTAATAACCAAACTGTAAAAAGCCAGCGGTTAAAATCCACAGGATAAACATTCTGCGGTTTCTAGGATCGGCAAAAATTTCCTTGGTGGTACTTTTTTTAACAGGTCGATTTGCCGTTACATCTGCAGGCGCATATAAACGTTGCAGTCTGGCCCGCTGCCAAGACTCTGGTTCTGGCACCAGTTTCTGGATAAAAAATGCCATGGCGGCTGGAATAATCGCGACAAAGAACAGCATCCGCCAGCCGTAGTCTGGAATAATCCAGCCAGCAAGCAAGGTCGCCACAATATAACCGACTGTCCAGCCTGCCTGTAAGGTTCCCAAGACTGTTGTCCGATATTCAGTAGGTACATATTCTGCCATCAATGTATTGGCTGCAATATATAAAGCGCCAATTCCGAATGCAGACAGAAAGCGTAATAGCGCGAACTGTTCAAAATTCTGGGTAAAACCCAGTGCCGCAGTCAATGTAGAAAAAATCAGGATGGAAATGACCACGGTGCGTACCCGGCCTAAATGGTCACAGGCCCAACCGCCCATAAATCCGCCAATGGCCATCCCGGCCAAAGTGAAACTTCCCAGTGCTCCTGCCTGTAAATTGCTTAAGCCAAACTCAGCTTTGAGACTGTTCAAGCTAAATGACAGCAATAACATGTCTGCGCCATCGACCAGTAAGGCCAGAAAAGCAAATATAAAGGCAATTTGCTGGGTTCTTTTGGTCGTGGGCTTGATTTTTCCTAATTCTGTTGCGAGATCCGTCATTGTAAATATCCTTGTTATTGCTTATTTCGTATTGATGTTTTAATTGCCATCTTGCACATAGACGGGTTGCTACAAATGCAATCCTGACAATTTTTAGCTCCTGTTTTTCTTGGTTTCTCTGAGAGATTTTCAGATCTCCTTTTATTTTTGCTGTTCCTGTCGAGCCCAATCAAGGTAATTAAGATAAGTTGAATTTTCAACAATATTTGATATTAAGTTTTGTTATACGAAATTAGTTATCGCTAATTTGATTATTAAATCATTTTAAGATATTTTGATATGAGGATTAGAAATTAGATGATATTGAATACAATAAAACAGGGAGTGTAAGGATGGGTGCTTTAACAGGCTTTCGCGTACTGGATTTAAGCCGTATTTTAGCCGGCCCGTGGTGCAGTCAAATTTTGGCCGATTTAGGCGCCGAAGTGATTAAAATTGAAAAACCTAATCACGGGGATGACACGCGAATCTGGGGCCCGCCCTGGCTAAAAAATGACAAGCAGGAAGATACGCATGAATCGGCATATTATCTTTCTGCCAACCGCGGTAAACATTCAGTTGCCGTGGATCTGTCTACGCCTGAAGGTCAAGAGATCATTAAAAAAATTGCCCAGCAAAGTGATGTGGTCATCGAGAATTATAAAGCGGGTTCTCTAAAAAAATATGGTCTGGATTATGAAAGTCTGAGTCAGTTAAATCCGCGTCTGGTGTACTGTTCAATTACCGGCTTTGGCCAGAACGGCCCACGTGCACACGAACCAGGTTATGATTTTATTATTCAGGGCATGGGTGGCATGATGAGCGTCACCGGTGAACGCGATGACTTGCCGGGAGGCGGCCCGCAAAAAGCCGGTCTGGCTTTTGCTGACCTGACCACCGGTTTATATTCTGCAATTGCCATTCAGGCGGCATTATTGTCGCGGGAAAAAACCGGTGAAGGCCAGCATATCGATATGGCACTGCTGGATACCCAGGTGGCTTCCCTCTCCGTTCTGGCAATGAATTATCTGACTTCAGACAAAGTGCCGGGCCGCTTTGGAAATGCGCATGCCAATATTGTGCCTTATCAGGTGTTTAAGGCACAGCAAGGTGAGTTTATTATCGCCTGTGGCAATGACCTGCAATTCAAGGCCTTGTGTCAGGCAGTGGGCTTGGCTGAGGTCGCCGAAGATCCTCGTTTCCTAAAAAATTCAGGACGGGTGATGCATCGTGAAGAGCTGACCACAGTGCTACAGGCACATTTCTATAAGCAACCCGCACAAACCTGGGTGGATCTGATTCATGCAGTCAAAGTTCCGGTTGGTATGATTAATAACCTGAAGCAGACTCTGAAAGAAGAACAGGTATTGGCACGTGAGATGGTTATCCAGATGCCACACACTTTACGTGAAGATTACACCTCGATTGGCTCACCGATTAAACTTTCCAAGACCCCGGTAGAGTATAAAAAAGCGCCACCCTGTTTAGGTGAAGATACCGATGTAGTCTTAAGCCAGTTTTTAAGCCCGGATGAAATAGATGAGCTGAAAAGCAAAAAAGTCATCCAGCAGCGATAAGCTAGCAAGCAATAAAAAAGGAATCTTTATGATTCCTTTTTTATTTTCACCGTAATTAGCCAGATTTTCTATTCTTTTTTAACAGGCTTTGGTATTGGGCTGAACAGTTCGAGGCAGTTCACGACGCAAAATTTTGCCGACCGCAGACTTTGGCAATTCAGATACGAATTCTATATATTTTGGCATTTTATAACTGGTCAGTTGCTGTTTCAGGAAAGCCATGACCTCGTCCTGAGTCAGGTTGGCGTCCTGTTTCACAATAAATGCCTTGGGTACCTGTCCGGATTTTTCATCCTCAATCCCGATCACGGCACATTCCAGTATTTTGGGATGTTTGGACAGTACGCCTTCCAGCTCATTCGGATAGACATTAAAACCGGAAACCAGAATCATGTCCTTTTTACGGTCTAGAATGGTGATATAACCCTGCTCATCCATACAGCCGATATCGCCTGTCAGAAAGAAGCCGTCTTTCGTAAATGCCTGAGCCGTTGCTTCCGGTTGCTGCCAGTAACCTTTCATCACCTGAGGTCCTCGAATGGCGATTTCTCCAGCCTGCTGAAACTCAACCGGCTTGGCCTCATCGTTTAAAATCAGGATTTCAGTTCCTGCCAGTGGCAAACCAATGGTGCCACTAAAGCGTCGGCTCAGCGGTGGATTAAAGGTCGCAGTAGGTGATGTTTCAGAAAGTCCATAACCTTCATAAATCTGGCAGCCTGTGATTTCATGCCATAACTCGGCAGTGCTTTTTAAAATAGACGATCCACCACCTGTGGTGGTTTTAAGACGTGAATGATCCAGCTCACGAAATCGAGGATGATGTCCCAGCGCGTTAAACATGGTATTCACGCCCGGAAAAACAGTCGGTGGGTGTTTCTGATATTGATCCAGCAAAGCATCCAGATCTCTCGGGTTCGGAATCAGGACATTGGCGAAACCGCGACTCAAACCATAACTGAACAGGCAGATAGTAAAACCATAAATGTGATACAGCGGTAAGGCACAGAACACATATTCATCTTCGGTAGCATAGCGATCTCCGAAATGACTGATAAAGACCGTACTGTTCTGCGCGATATTAAAAAGAATATTGCGATGGCTCAGTTCAGCACCTTTGGATACACCCGTTGTTCCACCGGTATATTGCAGAATGACCGTATCTTTCTGATGCTGTACAGGCGTCTTAAAATCGATCGTTTCGACTTGATCAATCGCCTGTTTAAAGTCAAAAAACCGTTTATCTGGATATTCTGCAGCCTGACGAGAAACTGTCACGGGCTGATCCTGAATAAAATCCATCGGATGCGTTGAAATCACATATTTGAGTGCAGGACATTCATCTAGTGCTGTTAATTGCTCCAAAGTCTGTCCCAGAATAATCAAGGCTTCTGCCCCTGAATCCTGTAGCTGATGATACAGCTCGCGCTGAGTGTACATCGGATTGACATTGACCAGCACATAACCGGCACGAATAATGGCAAAGGTCGCAATCGGGTACTGAATAATATTCGGCAACATTACTGCAATACGGCCACCAGCTGCCAGCCCCAACTCCTGCAAATAGGTGGCGAATTTCTGGCTATATACGTCGATGTCTTTATAGCTGAACTTGCGATTCCGATAGATAAATGCAGTTTTATCCTGAAATTTAACTAAATTATCAGCAATCGTCATGCTCAGGGTTTTCTCGGGATCTGGCCGGGTAAATTCCGGATTGATATTCCACTTTTTATATTCTTCCATCCATGGCTGATTTTTCATTACAGCACTCCTATCTTTGCTTTAAATTTATTTCGTATTGTTAAAACTCTAAGGTTTCAATTTTCCTAGCAGGCTTTTACACCAGTTTTTGCTGCATTTGCTCCAGATACTGGTAGTGATAACCGCTACGAATAAAATGCTGATTTTTATTTCTGAATGAATGCGCATAATCTGGCCAGACCAGAGTCAACTTGCGGCTGACCGGATCCAGATACCAGCTTTTACAGCTTTCCGATAGCCAGACACTGCCTTGAGACAGTTGCTGCAGCTCCTGCATATAACTATTTTCAGCATGCTGATCAGCCTCGAAAACCTGAATCTGATTCAGCTCAAAAAATTGCAAGGCATCCAGCACCAGATCAAATTGGGTTTCCAGAAAATAAAGCGCTGAATTATGACCACTGCCGGTATTGGGTCCATTCAGGATGAACAGGTTTGGAAAATTATGTACGGTCATTGACTGATAGCCCTGCATGCCGCTAGACCATTGTTGTTCCAGACTTAGGCCATGTTTACCGACGACCTTTGCCGCATAAGGTGGACGTGCTGCTTCAAACCCAGTGGCAAATACAATGATATCTGCAGGAAATTCATGGCCGGATTTGCTTATTACGCCATCTTGGCTTACTTCTGCCAAGGCCGAGTCTTCAAGCGTGACATGCGCTTTTAAAAAGGTTGGATAATAATCATTAGAGAGCAATAAGCGCTTGCAACCCGGCTCATAATGCGGAGTGAGTTTATGCTGTAACTCAGGGTCTGAAATCTGATGTTTTAAAAATTGCAGACAATTTTTCTTGACCCGCTCGATCTGGCTTTTCAGATTACGACGCTGGGAAAAATTGTATTCATTGCCCCAGAACAACGAGTGTCTGAGTGCTGACATACTGTCCGGATCTTTGCGGAAAAGCTGTTTTTCTGACTCAGAATAAGGTCGGTCTGGTCGCGGCAAGATATACGGTGCACTGCGTTGCAATACTGTCAGACTTTTTGCTGTTTTGGCAATTTCCGGTACAAGCTGGATGGCCGAAGCCCCTGAACCCACCACAACGACACGCTGATTTTCCAGATTCACTTCGTGATTCCAGCGCGCAGAATGCATCACCTGGCCTTCAAATTCTTCCAGCCCAGGAATTTGTGGGAGATGCTCATCTGCCAGATGCCCGGTTGCGGTAATTAAGATCTCAGCCTGATACAAACCTGTAGCGGTTTGAATTTCCCAGATGCGCTCTCGTGCATTCCAGCTGGCCTTTTCCAGTTGGGTATGAAAATCGATATGTGGCCGGATCTTTTCCTGATCACAGCATTGAATTAAATAACGCTGGATTTCTGCTCCTTGCGGAAAGACCCGAGACCAGTCCGGATTTTTAATAAAAGAGAAAGAATATAAATGGGAAGGTACATCACAGGCGACCCCGGGATAGGTATTGTCACGCCAGGTGCCGCCCACTTCTGCTGCACGTTCAATGATTTTGAAATCGTGGATGCCCTGCTGCTTAAGGCGGATTGCCATGCCTAATCCACCAAAACCACTGCCTACAATTAGAATCTTGCTGCGCTGTCCTTGAGCTTGCATTATTTATCTCCTTTAAGGCATATAAGGCTGGATTTTTTGGTTCGCAGTATACTGTTCTGGATGCTGGCTAAACTGGTTTACCAGTTGCACCACTTCGGCTGGCGCTTCGATATTGAGTGCATGTCCTGAAGAAATTTCGATATAGCGACTGTTCAAAATTGAAGCAAACAGCAGTTTTGCTTGCGCTACAGGCACCATGCGGTCTTCACGGCAAGCCACAATCAACGTCTCTGCACGAATCTCAGGCAAGATCGATGTAATATCAATGCGATAATTCAGTTCACGCTGTTTGGCTGCATCCTGGGATGGTTTAACAAAACGTGCCAGATCCAACACCTGCTGTTCGCTTCGTGCAGACAGATAATCATCGCTATACAGGCAATAATTGACAAAATGAGGCAAGGCCGCAGATTGTTCAGTAAATAATTGCTGCCAGATAACCGTACGCAGTTGTTGCACCGAGCTGGTCTTGGCCCAACCGGCTAACAGGATCAAACGCGCTATGCGCTGTTTTAAACTGGCTGCCACTTGTGCAGCAATCACGGCACCGAGTGAATAGCCTACCACTGTAATGGTTTCATCTTCTGCAACTACATGTTGAATCAGCGCTTCAACCTGCTGGCTAAAATCAGTCACCTTTAGATCAGCTTTATCGGGGGTATGCAAATCAATGGATAAAACCCGCTGATGAATACCCAGCATAGGAAAAATATAGCTGAAATGCTTGTCGGTATTTCCACCGGTGCCATGAATCAGAATAATGGTGGGAAATGCAGAACGCTGTCCGACTTCATGAAAAGTAAGCTGCAGGTCAGCATAAGGAAACTGTCGAGTAATCATGTCTAAATCCATATAGACTCCTGATCTTGTTGTTTTATGGTTTATTCAACACCCGAAAATAAATCTCAATATTTGAATGGAGTGAAGATGCAAAAATTATTAAAAAAAGACCCACGACACGAGTATCGTGGGTCAAAAGGTTTAATCAAATTTGAACTCTTCAGGTTCAAGTAAAAACAGGCTTTCACCACCCGCCTGAATATTGGCAAAGTGGGTTGAAGTTCTTGGCAAAATACGTGCAAAGAAGAATTGTGCCGTTTTGATCTTGGCTGCATAGAACGGATCAGTATTGCCTTCTTCAATTTTCTGCTGCGCAGTAATTGCCATTTTCAGCCACAGATAAGCGGACACGACATAACCAGAGAAATATAGGTAGTCAACTGATGCTGCCCCAATTTCATTGGCAGACTGTTGAGCTTGCTCCTGAATGGTTCTGGTTAATTCCAGCCATTGTTCAGTCAACTGGCTGACTTGTGCAACTTGCTGGCTGAACTGGACATGTTGTTGGTGCTCTTTCACATAAGCTTGGATTTCATCGGTTAATGCGGTCAGCAGACCCAGTTTTGAACCTAGAACTTTACGCGCCAGTAAATCGATAGACTGAATTTCAGTGGTTCCTTCATAGAGGCTGGCAATACGTGCATCACGGGCAATCTGTTCCATGCCATGTTCAGCTATATAACCGTGACCACCGAAAATCTGCATACCATGTTTAGCCGCTTCTATGCCAGTTTCAGTCATTAATGCTTTGGCAATTGGGGTTAATAATGCCAGACGGTCTTCAGCTGCTTTCTTTTCTTCCGGGCTGTCAGTGGCTTCAGCAATATCGGCATAGGTCGCCAGATAATATGCAAGTGCACGTGAACCTTCTGCAAACACCTTTTGAGTCAGAAGCATGTTACGTACTGCCGGATGTACGATAATCGGATCTGCAGGCTGGCCTGGCGCTTTTGCACCTTCAAGTGAACGCATCGCCAGACGGTCTTTGGCATAAGCCAATGCCCCCTGATAAGAAGATTCTGCTGCTGCCAAGCCTTGAATGGCTGTACCGATACGTGCCGAGTTCATAAAGGTAAACATGCAGTTCAGGCCGCGATTTTCAGGCCCAATCAGGAAACCTTTGGCATTATCAAAATTCAGCACACAGGTCGCATTGCCGTGAATGCCCATCTTGTGTTCAATGGCGCTACACACCACACCATTACGGGAAGCTACATTGCCAGCTTCATCCAGATTGTATTTCGGCACAATAAACAGCGAAATACCCTTGGTTCCCGCAGGTGCATCTGGCAAACGTGCCAGTACGATATGCACGATATTTTCAGCCAGATCATGTTCACCGGCTGAGATAAAGATTTTCTCACCACTGAGGCTGTAACTGCCGTCTTCATTTGGCACTGCTTTGGTACGGATTAAACCTAGGTCAGAACCGGCATGAGATTCAGTCAAGCACATGGTTCCAGTCCAGCGACCTACAATTAAAGGTACCAGAAACTTCTGTTTCTGTTCATCACTACCGTGGTGCTCTAAAGTACGCATGGCACCATGGGACAGGCCTGGGTACATCCCCCACGACCAGTTAGTTGCAGTGATAATTTCAGAAATGGCAATACGGTATAAGGTTGGGAAGCCCTGACCGCCATATTGTTCATCACCAGTTAAAGAAGTAAAGCCGAGTTCTACATATTTGTCATAAGCTGCTTTAAACCCATCTGGAGTGGTTACGATGCCATCCTGCAAACGGCAGCCCTGCTGGTCGCCTGTCGCATTAATCGGTAGAAGTTCATTTTGGCAAAAGTCCGCAGCGACTTCCAGATATTGCTCCATAATATCCATAGAAACCTTGTCAGCGAATTTTGCATAGCCCTGATATTTCTGTTCAACGTTTAACAGGTCTTTCAGGACAAACTTCATGTCTTTTAATGGCGCAATATAATTTCTCATCGTAATTCCCTTGTATGAGTTCTAATTTGTATATTTATGACAATTAATTTCATAATACGAAATTATGTTTTAAATCCACTATAATATAATTTAAAGAATAAAATCTAGTCATTCGATGAAATTTCCCATTTAAAAATAAAAAATATACAGGATGAAAAAAGCCATTCATGGTGGAATGGCTTTTCTATACAGCGACTGCACTAAGGCTAATTAACGTGGAAAAAATTGAGCTAAACGCTGATGAATGATCTGCTCTGCCTCCTGCATGATATTTTCGATCAGCGCCTGACAAGTCGGAATGTCATGAATCAATCCCATCACTTGACCTGCAGTCAGTACACCAGCATCAATATCGCCATTTTCTAAAGCGAGCTTGCCTTTTAAACCGCTGACATAGGGGCGAATCTGTTCAAATTCCATATCTGGATCTTCACTCATTTTCACCACAAGATCAGATACTGCATTTTTGGCAACACGGGCAGTATTCCTGAACTGTCGATATAGCAGATGTGTCGCCCTTTCATCATTATCGACATAGAACTGCTTGATGTTTGGATGGATCGGCGCTTCCTGAGTGGCACAAAAGCGTGTACCCATATTGATGCCTTCAGCACCTAAAGCCAAAGCTGCGACCAGACCACGGCCATCAGCAAAACCGCCACTGGCCACAATCGGCACAGTAAGCTGATCAGCCGCGGCAGGAATTAAAATCAGGCCAGGAATATCGTCTTCACCCGGATGGCCCGCACATTCAAAACCATCAATCGAAATAACATTCGCACCGATTCTTTGTGCTGAAAGCGCATGACGAACGGAAGTACATTTATGAATGACAATAATGCCATGCTGCTTAAACGCCTCAATATGTTCATGAGGCTTGTTACCTGCTGTTTCTACGATCTTGATACCGCTTTCAATGATCGCCTGTCGGTATTCTGCATATGGCGGTGGATTTACAGCGGGCAATAAAGTCAGATTGACCGCAAAAGGCTGATCGGTCATTTCTCGGCAGCGTGCAATTTCCTTGACCAAGGCTTCAGGCGTCGGTTGAGTCAATGCCGTTAATGTTCCCAAGCCACCAGCATTAGAAACAGCACTGGCCATTTCTGCGGTACCGACCCACATCATGCCGCCCTGGATAATTGGATAACGAATGCCTAAAAGCTCGGTAATACGGGTCTGAATTTTCATAAATGCTCTCCTTAGCATCCGGTAAATTGTGCAGGGCGTTTTTCGACAAAAGCCTGGACACCTTCTTTATAGTCCTGACTGCTCAGAGCCAGATATTGCAGGTTTTGCTCCAGCTCCAGTTGCTGGTCCATGTTATTTTCAGCACTGCGTTGCAAGGCCTGTTTGGTTAAAGCCAGCGCATAAGTCGGCTGTTGAGCTAATCGCTGTGCAATGTCGTCGATATAAGCATCAAATTCTGTATCTGGAAGCATTTTCCAGATCATGCCCATTTCAGCGGCCTCTTTGGCATGCACCGGTTCGCCCAGAAAAGTGAGTGCCGTGGCACGTGCATAACCGATTAAACGTGGCAACATCCAGGTGCCACCTGCATCAGGAATCAAGCCAATTTTAGAAAAAGCCTGAATAAATCGGGCACTTTCCTTGGCAATGACCAGATCACAGGCCAGTGCGATATTGGCACCTGCACCGGCAGCCACACCATTCACTGCCGCAATCACCGGTTTGGGACTCTGGCGAATCAGGTTAATCAAGGGATTATAGTATTTGGCCAGCGAGCCTTGCGGTGGCAAAGGCACATTGCCGAGCTGTCCAGCACGTTCTTTTAAATCCTGTCCCGCTGAAAACGCCCGGCCATTACCGCGAATCACAATCACCCGAATATCCGGATCTGTATTCCAGTTTTTCAGCACCTGCTGCACTTCCTCATGCATTTGCCGGTTAAAACTGTTGAGTGAATCCGGACGGTTAAAGCTTAAGGTTGCGACGCCTTGCTGAACCTGAATTTGAATCGTTTCCCACATCATCAATTTCCTTATTTTTTTGCCTGTATCCCTACAATTAATAGCCCTTATTGACATCTACCTGATGACATAAATCCAGCCCGAGATTTAAGCGTCGGTCATTTTCCAGAATCTGTTCCACCACCACAGACATGGGCGCATGTGAGGCGACATGTGGTGTAACTACGATCTTTTCATGCTGCCAGAATGGATGTTCAGCAGCTAATGGCTCCTGTTCAAATACGTCGATAATTGCACCACGTAAGTGGCCGGAATCCAGTGCATTGAGTAGGTCCTGCTCGATTAAATGCTGCCCACGACCTACCTGAATAAGAGCAGCTTGGTCGGGTAATTTTTTAAATATCTGTTCAGATAAGATGCCAGTATTGTCTGCAGTTAAAGGCATTAAATTAATCAAAATCTGGCTGTGGGCCAGGAACTCGGAAAGCTGTTCTTGGCCTACATAGCTTTTGACCTGAGCAATCTCTTTTGGGGAATTGGACCATCCAGACACCTGATAGTCCATGTCGGCAAAACGTTTTGCCACATAACCGCCCATATGGCCAAGGCCCATAATCCCGATCTGGATATGATGACTATAACTTTGACGATACTGTTTCCATAGCTGCTGCTTTTGCTGCTGGATCATGCGGTCAAAATAACGCTGAAAATACAGCACACCCCAAAGCAGATAATCAAACATGCCCTTTTGATGATGTGGATCCAGTACCCGGCAGACTGACTGGTCAGCTCTAATCTCGTTTAAATTTAAATGTTCGACTCCTGCAGCAATCGAATGAATCAGACCAAGTTCTGGAAGTTGCCGGAGTTTTTCCAGATCTGGAAACCACGAAGCTGCTGTGGTCGCCTGTTCAGCTTCCGGGCTGTCCAGCGTACAAAAACTGCCCTCAGGCGCATATTTCTGAAAAGACTTCACCAGAATGGCTTCAATATTCGGCATAGTACTGGATATCACAATCATGATGCATACTCCGTATATTGATGCTCAATCAGGGATAACGCAGCCTGCCAGGCACGCTGTAAAATCGGTTCAACTAAAGGACTGGCGAACTGCTTGGCAGTTTTAATTCGTACATCTTCACTTGGATAATGCAGTTCGGCACCGCCACTTAAGGCCTTCACCTGCGCCTGACAGGCACGCTCCAGAAAATAGATTTCATGAAAAGCCCGTGCAATCGTTTCGCCAGCCGTTAAAAGTCCGTGATTGCGTAAAATCATGGCGCGATGGCCGCCTAGGTCCTGAATCAGGCGTTCCTGTTCATCTGTTGACAGTGCCACGCCTTCATATTCGTGATAGGCCACCTGCTGATAAAATTTCAGCGCATGCTGGGAAATGGGAAGAAGTCCGTGTTTCTGTGCAGAAACTGCTATGCCATCTGCGGTATGCGTATGAATGACACAGTTCAGATGAGCATGTGCTTCATGAATCGCGGCATGGATGACAAAGCCCGCCATATTCACCGGCTTGTCCTGTTCGTAGCTTTCTATGACCTGCCCTTCATGATTAATCTTCACCAGCGTTGAGGCACACATTTTTTCAAAAGCGACACCATACTGATTAATCAGAAAACAGTCAGGCTGATCGGGAACTCTTAAACTGATGTGAGTATCAATCAGATCCGTCATTCGGTAATGCGCAATAATGCGATAAAGCGCTGCGAGTTCACAACGTGCCTGCCATTCAGCATCTGTGACGAGATTTTTTATTGTCATCGTTCCATCCTGGAAAAATATAGCATTTCGATCATCATCTGTTATATCATAATTCTAGAAAAACAGAATATTATTTCATAAAGCGAAATAAATCGTTACAAGGAGTGGATATGCCCACATCACAATTAAACGGACTTGAATATCTCAGCGCAATTAAGAATGGGGAAATTCCCAGCTCAGCCATGAGTGAAATTATTCCCATGCGTCTGACCTTGGTGCGCGAAAACTATGTGGAATATGAGGTGCGTCCTGATCAGCGCCATTACAATTTACAGGGTGGAATTCATGGCGGCTTTTGTGCAACGGTTCTAGATAGTGCCACTGGCGCTGCCGTGCATACGACAGTAGATGCAGGTGTCAGTTTCTCGACCATTGACCTGAATGTCAAAATGCTGAAAGCGATGAAAAGCGGCGAAACTTATACAGCTATTGGTGAAGTCATCCGGATCGGGCGTAATGTACTGACCTCAGAAGGCCGAATTATCGATAAAGAAGGTAAAGTTTATGCATTTGGTTCAGCGACTTTATTAGTCACTGCCCGTAAGTAAATCATTACACTGATGTAATCAATCCCTGCATGTGCAGGGATTTTTATTTTGAAAGAAAAATCCCAATAAAAAAATGCCATGCATATCACATATACATGGCATTTAGGTGATGACTTAAGATGTTGCAGCTTCAGGGTTTTCAATCACCATCGCCAGGCCTTGACCCAGACCAATACACAGACTGATCACGGCATATTTTTTACCGGTACGCTGTAACTGACGTGCAACGGTTAAAGCTAAACGCGCACCCGAACAGCCCAGTGGATGACCAATGGCAATCGCACCACCATTTGGATTGACACGCGGATCATCCAAAGCGACATCCAGACCTTTCAGGCAAGATAATACCTGACTGGCAAAGGCTTCATTAATCTCGATGATATCCATATCGTCTAGCGTCAAACCCGCACGCTGTACTGCCTTTTTAATCGCTTCAATTGGGCCTGCTCCCATGATGCGTGGCTCAATGCCAGCGGCTGCAGAAGACAGGATACGAGCGAGAGGTTTTAAGCCATACAGTTCCTGCACTTTTTCACTGCCGATAATCAGTGCTGCAGCGCCGTCATTGATACCTGATGCATTACCCGCTGTTACTACACCACCTTCGAAAAGCGGTTTTAACTTGGATAAAGCTTCAAATGTTGAAGAAGCACGTGGATGCTCATCCTCAGTAATTTGTTTAGGCGGCAATTTGCGTCCTTGAGAAACTTCAATCGGGGTAATTTCACCTTCAAAGAAACCTGCTTCTTTCGCTGCCTGATATTTTGCCTGTGATGCAGCAGCAAAGGTATCAGCCTGTTCACGGCTAATACCGAATTCTTCAGCCACGTTATCACCTGTTTCAGGCATGCTGTGCGCGCCAAACTGATCCGTAAATTTACGGTTCGGGAAACGGGTACCAATCGTGGTGTCATAAATTTTGGCATCACGTGAATAAGCACTTTCTGCTTTGCCCATCACAAAAGGCGCGCGGGTCATACTTTCTACGCCACCAGCAATGTACAACTCGCCTTCGCCTGCAGTGATGGCACGTGCCGAATCAATCACAGCACCGAGACCTGATGCACATAAGCGGTTTACCGTCTGCCCCGGAACTGTTACCGGCATACCCGCTAACAATGCTGCAAAACGTGCCACATTACGGCTGTCTTCACCGGCCTGGTTGGTACTACCAAAGATTACATCTTCTACGTCTTCTGCCGGGATACCGGTTTTTTCCAGCAGGTTTTTAATGACTGTAGCTGCTAGATCATCTGGACGTACACTTGCCAGACTTCCGGCATGGCGACCGATTGGTGAACGTAAACCATCATAAATATATGCATTTAACATGAGTGTTATTCCTTTAACTTTTTAATTAATGTGTTGTATGAACAAGAGGCAGACCAAGCTGAACACGGCGACGCAACCAAGGACTTGGACGGTAACGCTGGTCACGGGTAATCGCAGTCATGCTATCCAGAATTTTCAGGATTTTTTCAGCACCCAGCACATCCCCCCATTCAATTGGGCCATATGGATAACCAAGGCCTAATTTCACCGCGATATTGATATCTTCCACCGTTGCAACGCCTTGCTGGGCAATATCACAGCCGAGATTCACAATCATCGCCAAAGCACGTTGAGCCACAAAGCCGACGCTTTCCTGAATTACGCTGGCGGTCACACCATCCAGATTGAAAATTGATTGGGCTGCTTTTACCAGCTCAGGTTGGGTCACAAAAGTTGGCATCAAGGTACGGTGTTTATGCAGACCATATAGCAGATCGATGCACACCACTTGCTGAGGTGCCACCTGATAACGGACAGCGGCTGATGTTGCATCTTCACCATAGGTGGCAATCAGGATTAAAGCCTCTGCTGAAGGTGTCTCAGTTTGCTCAATCTGGATATTGAACTGTTGCAGATATTGCTCAAGTGCCTGACGGTCTTCATCATATTCGGTGCCTAGCCAGACTGATGGATATTGACTTAACTTTTCAACCAATGCTGGAGCAACATCACCTTCTTTGCTACCCGAAGTGTAATCATAGAAACCTTTACCGGTTTTACGACCTAACTGCTTGGCAATAAAACGCTGACGGGTAATCACGCTTGGACGGTAACGTGCTTCTTCATAATACTGATGATAAATCGATTCACTCACCGGATGCGAGACATCCATACCGGTCAGATCACCTAATTCAAACGGCCCCATCTTGAAACCGATTCCGTCACGGTAGATCCTGTCAATATCATAAAATGGTGTGACATTTTCATTCAGAATTGCATAGGCTTCGCTACCAAAGGCACGGCCGGCATGGTTAATGATAAACCCTGGAGTATCTTTAGCTTTGACCGGACGATGACCCATTTTTGTAGAAAGCTGGGTTAATGCTTCAATAATGTCAGCACGGGTATTAAAGCCTTCAATCACTTCGACCACTTTCATGAGTGGGACCGGATTAAAGAAGTGATAACCGGCAACACGTTCTGGCTGCTCACAGTTGGCAGCGATTGCACTGATCGACAATGAAGAGGTATTAGATGCCAGAATCGCCTCTGGTTTTATCATTCCTTCCAGTTGCTGCATCAGTTTTTGCTTGATTTCCAGATTTTCAATAATCGCTTCAACAATCAAGTCACAATCTTTCAGGTCTTCTAGCTGCTGGGCAGTCGACAGATGAGCAATATCTTCAGCGGCTTTTTCATGGCTGAATTTACCTTTATCTGCCAAGGTATTTAATGTTTTGGCCAGTTTATCCTGTGCCTGTTCGGCTGCCCCTTCTTTGGCATCAAACAGTACCACATCATGACCAGACTGAATCGCGATCTGGGCAATACCTGCACCCATCGTACCCACGCCAATAATGCCGATTTTCTGAATCTGAATACTCATGCTTATCGTCCCTGATAATTCGGTTTACGTTTTTCAATAAAGGCCTGCATGCCTTCTTTTTGATCTTCGGATGAGAACAGCATCTGGAAAGACTTACGTTCCAGGGTAAGTCCGGCATTAAGCGGCACATCTTCAGCCAATAAAGCCACTTCCTTGATTTGCTCTAGAGCAATTGGCGGCATTTTCGCTAGGCCTTCCGCCATCTTGATAGCTGTAGCAAGGGTTTCACTGTCTTCAGTCACCTGGGACACCAGACCAATTTGATAGGCTTCCGGTGCAGGCACCAGACAACCGGTCATGATCATGCGCATGGCATGAAATTTGCCCACTGCACGGAATAAACGCTGGGTACCACCGGCACCCGGCATAACACCCACTTTTACTTCAGGCTGACCAAACTGGGCACTTTTCCCGGCAATAATAATGTCCGCATGCATGGCCAGTTCACAGCCACCGCCAAGTGCATAACCATTGACTGCTGCAATCACCGGTTTTGAACACTGTGCAATCGCCTGCCAGTAACGTTCAGTCCGACGCTGCATCATTTGAATGGTTTCTGCATTGGCCAGTTCTTTAAGATCGGCTCCTGCTGCAAAATCTGTTTCACCACCGGTAAGAATAATGGCACGAACATTTTCATCGTCATTCAGTTGCAAAAAAGCCGCCGCAAGTTTCTGGCGAACTTCTGTATTCAGGGCATTTTTCGCTTCTGGTCGATGAATTTTAACCATCGCTACATGTGCTGAAACTTGTTCTACTTGAACTACCTGTTCCATTAAAATCTCCATTTATTTTGTATAGCGAAATTTTATTTTATATAAAACTAAGGTTTCTCAAGCTATAAATCAAGGATTTTTAACTCCAGAATGCAAAAAAGTTATTTTTTACTAAAAATAGAGTAAAAACTCTTGTTCATCTGGTTGTTTTATGATTAATTGATTTCGCAATACGGAATTAAGTATTTTAAATGCAATCTGATTATTCATTTCAATGAATAATCGCCATAAGGCAGAACTTAAAATTAATTTACGAAATCAAATTTTCCAGCAATGAGATGATTTTGATTTAGCGTAAAGCGTGAAAAATCGAATGTAGCCTGATAAAAAATGCAGCGGCTGTTGTGTGCAGAGCGAGTCTGTTAAATCAGGAAAACTATGTTTCCGTGAGGAAGAAAAATGGATTTAGCGGTAGCAGAGGAAATGCTACTTTGAATATATAGAGGATATAAGAATGACAAGCGATACCATCGTAACAGGAGACAATAAAACCGATGTCTCCTCCACGGATACCATTAAACAGGCACCAAAACGTCTTTGGATGACGGCTTTTGTCTTTGCTTTTCTGATTTTGCTCTGTGACGGTGCAGATATCGGGATTCTGGCTTTCAGTCTGACCAGTCTGAAAGCTGAATGGGGCCTGACTTCTGTACAGGCGGGTGCCTTGGGAAGTTATTCTCTTTTAGGTATGGGGATCGGAGGCTTTATTGGTGGATGGGCATGCGACAAATTTGGACGTGTCCGTGTCATTGTACTGGCTACCATCGCCTTCTCGATCTTATCCGCCTACTCAGGTTTTGCACAGTCTTATACTGAATTTGCAATTTTACGTACTCTTTCTTGCTTGGGTTTAGGCTGTTTATATATTGCCTGTAATACTCTGATGTCAGAATACGTACCGACCAAATACCGTACTACTGTACTGGCAACATTGATGACTGGTTTCACTTTAGGTTCATTGGTGATTACCATGATTTCAGGCTGGATTATTCCTGAGTTCGGCTGGCGTATGCTGTACTGGATCACAATTGCTCCATTAGCTTTGGGTATCCTGATGCACTTTATGGTGCCAGAGCCAGAATCATGGAAACGTGTCCGTGAAATGAAAAGAACTGGTCAGATTGTGGATAACGATACCAAAAAAGGTAATCCATACATCACCATTCTTAAAGATAAAACTCATGGCAAGATGTTCATCTTGTGGTCTTTCAGCTCCGGTTTCCTGTTATTTGGTTACTTCGGTGTAAGTAACTGGTTGCCAAGTTATCTTGAAGCTGAATTAGGCATTAAGTTTAAAGAAATGGCACTGTATATGGTGGGTACATTCATCACCATGATTTTTGCCAAAATCATTGCAGGTTATGTTGCTGATAAAATTGGTCGCCGTATTGTGTTTGCTTTCGGCACCATGGGAACAGCGCTATTTATCCCTGTCGTGGTGTATATGCATAATGCCGATAACATTGGCGTACTGATGCTAATCTTCGGCTTCCTGTACGGTATTCCATATGCCATCAATGCAACCTATCTAACCGAAAGTTTCCCGACTGGTGTTCGTGGTACAGCGGTGGGCGGTGCATTCAATATTGGTCGTATCGGTGCAATCTTTGCGCCAATTACGATTGGTTATCTGGCGATGCATGGTTCGATCGGTACAGGTCTGTTGGTAATGGGTGCAGCATATTTCCTATGCGGTTTGATTCCTGCCCTGTTTATTAAAGACCGTTTATACGATCCGCAAAAAGCAGAATAAACCCTACTTCGGAAGGCAGGTCAAATCGCTGCCTTCCTCACTTCAAATATTTACAACACGTCAGTATAGAAAGGTCTCCTTTCATTCAGGATTAAAAATTTCTTTAGGGATTAAGAAATGAAAAAATTAGTTTTAGCGACATTATGTGGTATTGCTTCAGCACAGGCATTTTCAGCAGAAGCTTCTGAAGACCGTATGCAATTTCTTGAGTCACAGTTAAAGCAAATCCAGGCAGAACTAGAACAACAAAAAGCCGCGCAACTTGCATTAAAGAACCAGCAGGAACAAGCCAAAGCGCAAGACTCTAAAACGCTGAGTTCAATGGTAGATAATGTCGATGTTTATGGCTTGATCCGCTTTGATGGTGCAGTCGATTTCAAAAGTACTACTGAAGCCCGTGGCCGTACCATTAACCAGATTAATAAAGTACCTTTTACTGAACCGGATTCTGTACGTTCCGATTTTACTGCGGCTGCCAGCCGGATTGGTTTCCTGGCCAAAGATCTAGGAGGCAATCCGAATGTTTCTGCTCGTTTAGAAGCCGACTTCTGGACCAACAATGGTAAAGGCGATGGTGGATTACGTATCCGTCATGCACACTTAAAATACTATAACTGGACGTTTGGTCAGGCCTGGTCATTGATGTCAACACCAGAGATTAGCACTGAAGCTGTCGACTACAGCTTGTTCCTGGGTGGATCAGTCTTACGTACACCTCAGGTGAGCTATGCTTTCAAACTTGATCCGGAAAATACCTGGAATGTCGGTCTGGAGTACATGGCCGGTGGCGATCGTTCTTCTGCCTTACCTGCCTTAAGCACTAAATATGTTCATCAATCAGGCCCTCTTCATTTATTAGCTCAAGGCTTTGTCAATCAAAAGCAAGCGCAAACAGATACAGGTGATATTGAAAAAGTTGGCTGGGGTGTGGGCGTTGGTGGACGTTACCGTTTAGATGATCAAAACTCAATTCAGGGGAACTATTTCCATATGGTCGGTGATCAGCGTATTGCAGCTTTCTTGACTCAAGGTTCAACAACCGATGGTGCTGCCTGGGGTGGCGATTATTCAGTCGATCCAATCAATAATGAACTTTTATTGAATGAGTTCAATAGTATAAATATTGGCTTCACGCATAAATTTACGCCGAAACTACGTAGTAGTATTAATGCCAGCGTGGTTGATTTTGATGATTCTAGCGATTATGCCAAAGCCAATCCGGAAACCAATAAGCGCTTAACCGACTATGTGGCTAACGTGATCTATTCTCCTGTTCCAAAGATTAATTTGGGTGCAGAATATCATCATGGCAAGCGTGAAACCTTTGACAATAAGGAAGCAGATATTTCGCGTATCAACCTCTCTGCCAACTATAGTTTTTAAAGCCTCAGGAGACAAGGATGTCAGCCCAAGGGCAAATTTCACGCCGTTTCATGTTCATGATGGCAATGACCTGCGCACTCTGCGCAGGTTGTAACTATTTTAACCAGCCCTTGATTTATTCTATTGCAGAGGATCTGCAGATCAGTGTGGCTCAGTCTGGCTGGACTGTAGTACTGACCCAGATTGGCTATGCCACCGGATTATTTTTGTTTGTCCCTTTGGGTGACTTGTTCGAAAAACGGTTGTATATCTGCAGTTTGATGTTCTGTACCGGATTGGCGCTTATTGGGCTTTCAGCCAGTACCAATCTGCATATGTTGTATGGCTTTACCCTGCTCGCCTCTTTTTGTTCGATCACCACCCAGATTCTGATTCCTTTTGCCGCCAGCCTGTCGCAGCGTGATAAAAGTGCCGAAGTCGTTGGCCTACTCATGAGTGGTGTTCTGGTGGGTATTCTGTTTGCCCGTACCGTGGCCGGACTGATTTCTACTTTATGGTCCTGGCATGCGGTGTACTTGTTTAGTGGTTGTGCAATTCTTCTGCTGAGTCTGGCCATGTGGTTCCAGTTACCAAGCGCTAAGAGCCAGTTGCAGATGAATATATTGCAAATTTATCGCTCACTATTTACCTTTGCACGCACAGAACCCATGCTGATCCGGCGTAGTATGATCGGAGGTTTGGGTTTTGGCATGCTGAGTATTATCTTTACTACCATGACTTTTATTCTGGCTGAAGCACCTTATCATTTTAATGATTTCCAGATTGGCCTCATGGGCATTGTGGGGGTGGTCGGCATCTGGTCCTCTCAGTGGACCGGTAAAATGATTGGCAGGCATCGGGAAAAATGGATTGCGCATCTGGCTACGTGCGGACTGATTCTGGCCTGGATTCCTTTATTCTTTGCCCAGAATTATTTATGGATTTATATCTTGGGCTTAATTCTGGCTTATTTTGGAATTTCCTGTTTGCATGTCTTGAACCAGAATCTGGTCTATCGAATTTCAATGCAGGCTCGCTCGCGGATTAATGCCATCTATATGACCTGTTATTTTTCAGGTGCCGGTCTGGGTGCATTTTTATCGCTGCATTTATGGAAAAGCTATGGCTGGTCTGCCTGCGTCATTTTAGGTTTTATTTTTGCCGTGTTGATCTTTTTGATTAACTATTATGATTTAAACCAAGAAAGAAATTTAGCCAATATTCAGCCTGAGCCTTAGATACTGTTAAAAACCTTTGGGGTTAAAAGCTTATTTTTTTATCCCGCTTTCTGTACCGAGCATAAATTATAGAGATGATACGCTGATAAAATAGAAAAATTCTTTAAGCCTGTTTAACGTTTCCTTTCTATCTGAAGAGCGGTTGAAAATATTGATATCTTAACTTTTAGAGTTAATTCAATTTACTATTTTCCATTGCGAGATAAACAGGCTTCAATTCAGTTAAAGGTGCAGGTTTTGCATAAAAGAAGCCTTGTAGCAGATCACAACCCTGTTGATAGAGTAAACTGGCTTGACTTACGGTTTCGACCCCTTCCGCGACAACTTCCAGATCCAGCTGATGGGCTAGATGAATAATCGATTGCACAATTGCAGCATCCTGACCATCGAGGGTCAGCTCTTCAATAAAACTACGGTCTAACTTGATTTGATTAATCGGCAAGCGACGCAGATAACTGAGACTCGAATAACCTGTGCCAAAGTCATCAATGGCGACCTGTACACCTAAAGCACGCACTGCTTTCAAAATTTCTATGGTTCGATCTGCACCATTAATGATGACACCTTCCGTGATTTCAATTTTAAGTAATTCCGGCGGTAATTGACTGAGTTCAAGTGCATGTTCAAGCACCTGCAAAAAGCCTGCTCTACGGAATTGCAAAGGAGAAATATTCACCGATACCGTGATCTGGCTATTGTGTGTCTTGTTCCACTCGGCAATATCTAAACAGGCCTTTTCCAATACCCATTGACCTACACTAATAATTTGCCCAGTTCTTTCTGCAAGTGGAATAAAAATCGCTGGGGAAATATAACCCTGCTGTGGATGGCACCAACGGATTAAAGCTTCTACACCTGTTACCAGTCCAGTTTCAGGATGAACCAGCGGCTGATAGAACAGGTCAAAATTTTCTTGATTGATCGCTTCCATGAGTTCCAGACGCAGATTGGTATAGTCTATTTCTGCGACAGGCTGCATTCTGGTTTTTTCATACCACTGCCACATATTACGACCTTGTCTTTTGGCTTCCTGCATCGCCAAAACAGACTGGTAGATCAATTCAGAAGAATGATGGATCGAACTGTCATCTGCCACAATACCAATACTGGCACTTAAATGTATTTTGTACTGATCAACAATAAACAGCATGGAAAGAAGATCAAGAATTTCTCCGGCGATCGCCTCGACTTCAGTATGCTCATCTGTCCCTGAGAGCAGCAAAATAAATTCATCTTCAGCGAAGCGGCATAGCACATTATTGCCTTGAACAAATTTTTGCAGCCGCTCGCCTACAATTTTGAGAATCTGGTCACCCACCAGATGACCTAAGCTGTCATTGATATTTTTAAAATCATCCAGATCTATATACAGCAAGACTAAAGGTTGTGAGCTCTCGTGCTGTGCTTCAAAAATATTTTCCAGAATCTGTTTGAATGCATACTGGTTCGGTAAACCGGTTAAATGGTCATGGGTATGCTGATGCTGAATATATTCTTCGTGAATACGTTGCTGGGTAATATCTTCCTGAATCCCCAAAAAATGGGTGCAGGTTCCTGTCTGGTCAAAAATAGGACCTATAGTTAAACGATTCCAGAACCAGCTACCATCTTTACAGTAACTTTTTATAGTCACCTGAATTTCTTTTTGTTCTTTGACCGCTTGCTTGAGTAATGCAATCTGATCCGGATCAGTATCTGGACCCTGTAAGAAAAAACAGCTTTGTCCTAATACTTCTGCTGCTGTATAACCGGTGAGCTTTAGAAAAGCCGGATTTACATACACCATTAGCCTTTCTTCAGAGACATCGGTAATAAAAAGACTATTCGGACTGGCCTCTACCCCCCGTTTTAATAATCGTAGAGACTCCTTGTTTTCACGCGATACAGTAATATCTCGGGCAATGCCAATAATACCGGTGACTTTCTGATTTTGAATAATCGGTAAATTGGTCAGATCCAGCCATAAGATATCGCCTGCAACATTATAAATTGGAAGTTCATAATGTTGAGATTTACCTTGCGCCGCTTCTGAAAATGAAACGTTAGCAAGTTCATGGAATTCGGGCGGTATGAAGGCACAATAGTGCTGACCATGGATTTGCGCTTTAGAAAAACCTGTAATTTCTTCGCAAGCAATATTGGTATTAAGCACATGTCCCTGTAGGTCAAGTTCAAAAATAATATCTGGATGATAGGTATAAAATGAGCTGTATTTTTCATTAAGCTCATGTCTTTTTTGACGTTCTTGATCAAGCTCAATTGCCAGAGCAACTAATTTTGCCGCTTGCTGTAAAAGCTGAATATGATGTTCAGTCGGTATTTTCGGTGTTCGATAATAAGTGGCAAACGTTCCGTACAAAATATCTGAAGCATTAATAATCGGCATAGACCAGCAGCTAGACAATTTTTCTGCATTTACCAAAGCACGGTAAGACTGCCAGTTTGGGTCTTTCATTAAATTCGGACTAATGACCAACTGACGTAAGAAAGCAGCTACGCCACACGATCCTTGATTTGGCCCAATTTTCAAATCTTGAATAGCATTACAGTACTCTTTTGAAAAGTGCTGTTTGCCACTTATAACATTTAAAGTTTGGGTGTCATCCTGATAGAGCATAATGGTGACAAGCGCATCTGGAATGCGCGATTCAAGCCACTGGCTAATGACATCGAGGATAGGCTTAAGTTCAGTATGGCGACCAATCAGATTAAAAATATGAAAAATTTCTTGATCATCACAATTATTATTCATTCAGACTATCACCTTCCTTAGCTTCTTAACATTTTAGACTTATTATTAAAATAATCATTAGCAAAAGTTTGTATTTATATCTTTAAAATACGGAAATACGGAAATACGGAAATACGGAAATACGGAAATACGGAAATACGGAAATACGGAAATACGGTCAATATTACGTGTATTTTATAATAATTCTAAAATTTAAAAATCACAGCCGAAGCTGTGATCTAAAACTATACTTTTACTTAATCAGAATATTGCGGACTTATTTTTAGGCTGCTTGTTGACGACTGTCCACTAATTTACAGCCTGTCTGCTGTTGTAATTCTTCAAAGCTTAAGCCATCCACTATTTCAATAACCTGAGCTTGTAGGTCTTTTAATTCAATCACACACAAATCAGTATAAATACGGTTGACACAATGTTTACCTGTTAAAGGATAAGTCAGTTCTTCAACAATTTTTGCCTCACCGTTTTTGGTCACATGTTCCATGCAAACATAGACACAGCGAGCACCCACTGCCAGATCCATCGCACCGCCTACAGCAGGTACAGCATCAGCATTACCGGTATGCCAGTTCGCCAGATCACCATTAATAGCGACCTGAAAAGCCCCCATGATACAGATATCCAGATGCCCGCCTCGCATGATATCGAAAGAGTCGGCAGAATTCATAAAACTGCCACCTTGCAACATGCTTACGAGTTCTTTGCCGGCGTTAATCAGATCATCATCTGCCTGTTCAGGATCACTCAATGCAGCAAAACCTAAAACGCCATTTTCCGAGTGTAGAATTACTCCTTGTTCAGGTTTTAAATAACCTGCTACGCGTGTCGGTAAACCAATACCCAAATTTACAAAAGAGCCGGTTGGAATGTCTTGTGCAACTTTAGCTACAATCTGTTCACGACTACGTTTTTGAATATTCATTATTTAATATCTCCAACCTTGACCACATGCTGTACAAAAATTCCTGGCGTTACAATGATCTCTGGATCAAGTTCTCCCAGTTCCACAACTTGATGGACTTGTGCAATGGTGGTTTTTGCTGCTTTGGCCATGATCGGACCAAAATTCCGTGCTGCCTTACGGTAGGTCAAGTTGCCCCACTGATCTGCCTGATTGGCATAAACCAAGGCATAATCAGCATGTATCGGATATTCCAGCACATAATCTTTTCCATTGATATTACGGGTTTCTTTACCCTCAGCTATTTTGGTACCAAAACCGGTTGGAGTAAAAACAGCTCCTAAGCCTGCACCGGCTGCCTGAATACGGCAGGCCAGATTGCCTTGTGGCACCAGTTCCAGCTCAACTTTTCTGGCTTTATACAGATCTTCAAAGACGGTTGAGTTATTGGCCCGTGGAAATGAACAGATCATTTTTTTAACCAGTCCAGACAACAGCAGATTGGTTAGACCACGATCTCCAGAAGCTGCATTGTTGTTAATAATGGTTAAGTCTCTAGGACCAAAGTCAATTAATGCTTCGATTAATTCTACCGGCTGACCTGCCAGGCCAAAACCACTGGTCATAATGTGTGCACCATCAGGAATTTGCTTAAGTACCGTCTCGATATCCTGCGTGATTTTATTCATCATATTGCTTCCTAGCATGTTCTATCTATATTACGAGTGCAGATTAATCTGCCTTTTGTGGATCAAATAAGCGGTCTTTAATAAAGAAAGCGGGTATCAGGCCGCAAAGAAAATAGGCAATGCCCATAATCAGTAAGCCGGTACCAATTGAGCCTCCTTGAGCAAAATAGCCAATGGTAAGAGGTGCAAACACCGCACCCAGTCGGCCTACGTTATATGCCCCACCCACTGCTGTTCCACGCACTTTGGTGGAGAAGCTTTCTGTCATGTAAGTCGCATTAATACCGTATGGAATACCATAGAGAAAACCGAAAAATAACATCAGCCAGAGGATATTATCCGGCGTATTACCAAAGACAATCACAGGGATAAAAATTGCAGTACCCATAGTGCCGAAAGCAAATACCGCACGACGGCCAATCCGGTCAGCGATAAAACCGGCAATAACTTTGGTACACATCATGATCAGGAAAGTCCCGATCATATACATGGTCATTTCTTTAAACTTGATTCCCAGATCAGTCTCTAAATACGCCGGTAGCCAGTTGCTGACTCCATAATAGCCAAACTGTAAAAATGCGGTACTGAAGGACCAGAGGATAAACATGCGGCGGCTAAGTGCATCTTCAAAAATCATTTTAAAAGTATTTTTTGGTTTTTCCTGCAGAATACCACTGGCTTTTGCATCCAGGCGTGCTTTACGCGCATCTAACCAGGCTTTCGGCTCAGGCACCAAGAAGTACATCGCGAAGGCCAGTACAATTGGAATAATGGCAATATAATAGAGGTATCGCCAGCCAAATTCAGGCAATAGCCATCCAGCCAGAACAGTTGCGACCACCGAGCCTAAAGTCCAGCCAGTCATAAGCGTTGCCAATACTGTAGAGCGATATTTGGTGGGTACATACTCTGCCATGAGTGTGTTACAGGCAATATATAGAGCACCTAGTCCAATCGCAGACGTAAAGCGCAGCCATTTGAACTGATCATAACTTTCTACGAATCCTAACCAGAAGGTTAATGAAGAAAATAATGCAATGGCAATGACGATCACACGAACCCGGCCAAAACGGTCACAAGCCCAGCCACCAAAAAAACCGCCGATAGCCATGCCTGCAAGCGTCCAGCTCCCTAAGGCACCGGCCTGCATATTACTTAATGAAAACTCTTGTTTCAGACTGGTCAGACTGTAGGCTAATAACGCAATATCAGCACCATCAACCAGTAATGCTAAAAATGAGAAAATAAAGGCCAGAATCCAGACTCTTTGCTTGGGTTCGTTTCCACCTTCCACTGGGTGTTGTTGTGAACTGATCGTATCCATAATGCTCTTTCTACTTTTCGGCACTCCTGTGCCTTTTTAAAACGCATATTTCACTTAATTATTTAGGTGAAATATAGAATATTTACTGATCATTACCACACTTGAACAAAGTGGTATGAAGATGATTTTCAAAGTTCTTGATAAATTTTCTCTGCAGAAATCACGTAGCAATACATTGAAAGATGTGATTAAGCACAATTCTTAAACCCGTAAAACAATCTAGCCAGCAATGCTGGCTAGAGGTTGATGTCAGGTTTAGTTGCAAAAGGCTGCAATTCCGGTTTGTGCACGACCTAAAATCAGGGCATGTACATCATGGGTACCTTCATAGGTATTTACCACTTCCAGATTAACCAGATGACGGGCCACACCGAATTCATCGCTAATGCCATTTCCACCCATCATGTCACGGGCCAAACGGGCAATATCCAGTGCCTTGCCGCAGTTATTACGCTTAATTAAAGACGTACCTTCAACTGAAGCAATGCCCTCATCTTTCATGCGGCCAAAACGTAAAGCCACCTGTAAGCCAAGGGCAATTTCAGTTTGCATATCTGCCAGTTTCTTCTGGATCAGCTGATTCGCAGCGAGTGGTCGGCCAAACTGTTTACGGTCCATGGTGTATTGATGCGCGGTATGCCAGCAGAATTCTGCTGCGCCCATCGCACCCCAGGCAATCCCGTAACGGGCACTGTTCAGACAGGTAAATGGACCTTTTAAGCCACGTACTTCTGGAAATGCATTTTCTTCCGGTACAAAGACATTATCCATCACAATTTCACCGGTGATTGAGGCACGTAGACCCACTTTGCCGTGAATTGCTGGAGCAGAAAGCCCTTCCCAGCCTTTTTCTAAAATAAAGCCACGAATGTCACCGACATTGCCTTCAGCAGATACTTCTTTGGCCCAAACTACAAATACATCGGCAATCGGGCTGTTGGTAATCCACATTTTTGCGCCTGTTAAGCGGTAACCACCCTCGACTTTTTTAGCACGGGTAATCATGCTACCCGGATCAGAACCATGATCTGGCTCGGTCAAGCCGAAGCAACCAATATATTCACCGGTTGCTAATTTTGGTAAATACTTTTGCTTTTGCTCTTCAGAACCAAATTCATTAATGGGTACCATCACCAGAGAACTTTGTACGCTGGCCATTGAGCGATAACCTGAATCGACACGTTCAACTTCACGGGCAATCAGACCATAACTGACATAATTTAAACCTGCACCACCATACTGTTCTGGAATGGTTGGGCCTAGCAGACCAAGTTCACCCATCTCACGGAAAATGGCCGGATCAGTTTTTTCATGGCGGAACTGTTCCAGTACACGCGGCATCAGTTTGTCTTGACAGTACGCTGCCGCTGCATCGCGGATCATGCGCTCTTCTGACGTCAGTTGCTGTTCGATTAAAAACGGGTCTTGCCAATCAAATCTAATTTTTGTCGTCATTTTAATATTTCCTTATTTTAAAATTATGAGATTAGGCGGTTGCCTGTTTAATCATTTCACGCGCAATAATAATTTGCTGGATTTGTGTGGTTCCTTCATATAAACGGAACAAACGCACATCACGGTAAAAACGTTCAATTGAATATTCACTGATATAACCCGCTCCGCCATGAATCTGCAAACAGCGATCAGCTACTCGACCACACATTTCAGTGGCAAACATTTTTGCACAAGAGGCTTCAGTCGTAACATTTTGACCAGCATCACGCAGACGCGCAGCATCCAGCACCATACATTTGGCTGCATAAATCTCGGCTTTAGAGTCTGCCAACATACCCTGGATCAGCTGGAAATTCGCAATGGGCTGACCAAACTGTTTGCGTTCCACTGCATAGTTAAGTGCGTCTTCCAGCATACGCTCTGCCATGCCCACGCTATAACCGGCAATGTGCAGACGGCCCTTATCCAGCACACGCATAGCTGTTTTAAAGCCAATTCCTTCTACACCGCCAATCAGCTGATCTTTATGCACTTTACAGTTATCAAAAATTACATCACAGGTATAAGAACCATGCTGACCCATTTTCTTGTCAATTTTACCTAGGCTTAAACCAGGTGTGCCTGCTTCAACTAAAAATGCTGAAATACCGCTAGCACCTTTAATCTCTTGATTGGTACGTGCCATCACGGTAAATGTCGTGGCGCGTGGCGCATTGGTGATGAAGCGTTTAGTTCCGTTTAAAATATAATAATCGCCGTCTTTGACAGCGCTGGTTTTTAAAGCAGCAGCGTCTGAGCCTGAATCCGGTTCGGTCAAACAGAATGAACCAATAATTTCGCCCGTGGCATAACGCGGTAAATATTTCTGTTTTTGCTCTTCTGTACCATCAATTACAATGCCACTTGAGCCAATGCCGTTGTTAGTACCAATTAAAGAGCGAAAGGCAGCCGATGTATGACCTAATTCCATCGCGACCAGAATTTCTTCTTCCATGGTAATGCCTAAACCACCATATTCTTCAGGAATCGTCAGGCCAAACAAGCCCAGCTCTTTCATCTGTTCCACAATATGTTCAGGAATGGCGTTGTTCTCTTCTACTTCATGCTCAAGAGGCACCAGTTCATTTTTTACAAAATCGCGAATCGTTGACAGAAGTTGGTCTAGCATTTCCGGATCACGAATCATATGAATCTCCATGGATATAATTTAGGTAAATTCCTTTACCCTTATTTTTGTTTCGTATTACGAAATAAATAATCATATAAAATCATTTTGAGCAAGTGAAATTATTAAAAATTTTATATTTTAACTAAAAAATGAAATTTTTCTGGTATTCCAGTTAATTTATGTTTAAGATTTAATTTCACGATACGAAATATTTTGATGGATGATTGTTTTATTTATCAGTTTTTTTTGAATAGATAATTAAACCTTTTTTCTTGCTGTAATATTTATCGATCACTGACTCTTTCGGAGAAATCGAAACTTTTTAAATGTGTTGGCTACGTATTAAACCTCAAAAACTAGATGATTTTATATTGTCTTCAAAGTTGGGTAACAGGATTCTTTTCGACCACAAATAATTTCGGCACTTTTTCCTATATTTTATCTTTTGTAGAAGTGTTTTATTTTGTATCGTGAAATTATGTTGCTATCATATTCATTAATTTAACTTTAATTGCCCTGACCATGACAAAAAATAAAACTGGTGAAATTCCCAACTTTGATGAAATCCGTTTAGATCCGATTTCACATATTCATAGAGAAAATAATCCTCAATTTATTGCGTCTATTGCGCGTGGATTGGAAATCTTGCGTTGCTTTTCAGCGACCAATCAATTGCTTGGTAATCAGGAAATTGCACAATTAACCAACTTGCCCAAGCCGACTGTAGCGCGTATTACCAGCACCCTGGTTTCTTTAGGTTATTTAAAACAACTGCCAAATACCACGAAATATCTATTGGATGTTGGCGTATTGGCTTTAGGCTATGCAGCTTTGAGTAATATTTCTGCACGGACTCAGGCTTATCCGTTTATGGAAGAAATGTCACGCTATTCCCAAGCCCCTGTGGCAATGGCTACCCGTGACCGTTTGAGCATGATTTATCTGGAAGTGGTACATACAGAATCGACGCTGACCATGCGCCGCCCTGTCGGTTCGACTTTACCGATTCATAGCAGTGCCATGGGACGCGCCTGTCTGGCAGCGATGGATGTAAAGGAACGCGAATATTTATTTGACGCGATCAAGAAAAGAAACGAAGATCAGTGGCTAACCATCAAGCGTAATCTGGAACGTGCAATCCGTGATTATCAGGATTATGGCTACTGTCTGTCTCTAGGTGACTGGGCAAAAGATGTGAATTCCGTGGCAGTTCCACTAGTTCATCCCAAACATGGAATTTTAACATTTAACTGTGGTGCTCCAAGTTATCTGTTAAACCAAGAAAAACTGGAAAATGAAATTGGACCACGTCTGATTCACATGGTGAATAATATTGCGATGAATCTCAATAACATATAAAAAATTAATCATCAGAGCGACATTAAGTCGCTCTTTTTATTGAATACTCAGTCTACACATCTTCTTACTTTACCCAGAATTTGCCGCAAACCTTTTTTAATGCTGTGAAATAGATAAAGTCCTATTTCAAATAAAAAGATCAAAAATAAACTTCATAACCGATTTAGATAATGCTATAAATATCGTATAGCGAAATTGGATTTTACATTATGGAAGATATAATAAGAGAATCGATGGAGTTTGACGTCGTCATCGTAGGCGCAGGCCCTGCGGGTCTTTCTGCTGCGATCAAAATTCGTCAACTTGCAATTGAAAACAACTTAAACGATCTGTCCGTTTGTGTCGTAGAAAAAGGCTCCGAAGTCGGTGCACATATTCTGTCTGGTGCTGTGCTTGAACCGCGTGCCATGAACGAGCTGTTCCCAGACTGGAAAGAACAGGGTGCCCCGCTGAATGTTCCGGTGACTGAAGATAAAACCTTCTTCCTGCTGTCAGATGAAAAACCACAGGAAGCACCACACTGGATGGTGCCTAAAACCATGCACAATGATGGCAACTATGTCATCTCGCTCGGCAACGTGGTGCGCTGGTTAGGCCAGAAAGCTGAAGAACTCGAAGTGTCAATCTTCCCGGGCTTTGCCGCCTCTGAAATTCTTTATCATGAAGATGGCACAGTCAAAGGCATTCAAACCGGTGACATGGGTATTGGTAAAGATGGCGAACCAACACATAACTTTACCCCGGGTTATGAACTGCATGCCAAATATACGATTTTTGCAGAAGGTTGCCGTGGTCATTTAGGTAAACGTCTGATCCAAAAGTTCAACCTGGACAAGGACGCGGATCCGCAACATTACGGTATCGGCATTAAAGAGCTTTGGGAAATCGATCCTGCCAAGCATAAACCGGGTCTGGTGATGCACGGTGCCGGCTGGCCACTAAATGAAACTGGTTCTTCAGGTGGCTGGTGGTTATACCATGCTGAGAATAACCAGGTGACTCTGGGCATGATCGTAGATCTGTCTTACACCAACCCGCATATGTATCCCTTCATGGAAATGCAGCGCTGGAAAACCCATCCATTGATCAAGCAGTATCTGGAAGGTGGTAAGCGTATTTCTTATGGTGCGCGTGCTGTGACCAAAGGTGGTTTTAACTCATTACCAAAATTCACCTTCCCGGGTGGTTCTTTGATTGGTGATGATGCCGGCTTCCTGAACTTTGCCAAGATCAAGGGCTCACACACTGCAATGAAATCCGGCATGCTCTGCGGTGAAGCGGTGTTTGAAGCGATTGCTGCCGGTGTAGAAAAAGGCGGTGATCTGGCGGTGGCACGTGTAGTGGAAGGCGAAGATTTCTTTGTCAAAGAACTGACCGCGTATACCGACAAGTTCAACAACAGCTGGCTGAAAGAAGAGCTGTATAACTCACGTAACTTCGGTCCTGCCATGCACAAGTTCGGTCAATGGATGGGAGGTGCATTCAATTTCATCGACCAGAACATATTTAAAGTGCCGTTCACCCTGCATGATCTGGTTCAGGACCATGCTGCGTTAAAAACCCAGGCAGCTGAAAGCTTCAAGCCGAACTATCCAAAACCGGATGGTAAGCTGACCTTTGACCGTCTGTCTTCGGTGTTTGTATCGAATACCGTGCATGAAGAGAACCAGCCAGCACATTTGAAACTGACCGATGCTTCAATTCCGGTAGAAGTAAATCTACCGACATGGGATGAGCCTGCGCAGCGTTACTGCCCGGCGGGTGTTTATGAGATCATGGAGAATAATGATGGTTCAAAAGGCTTCCAGATCAATGCAGCCAACTGTGTGCACTGCAAGACCTGTGATATCAAGGATCCGTCCCAGAACATCACCTGGGTAACACCGGAAGGTGGTGGTGGTCCGAATTACCCGAATATGTAAGGTAATTCCTGTGAAGAAGAAAAATATATTTATTTCTCACATTCACATACCCAATCTTGAAGCAGTTAGTACTAACACTTCACTTTAATTTTTTAGGTAATCCCAGTTCCCTCGGGAGCTGGGATTAATAAATTTTTAAATAGAAAAATAGAAAAATAGAAAAATAGAAAAGATTGCATATAGGGTCACAGATAAAAATGGCCTACTCGAAACCGAGTAAGCCATCTTTAAGATTTAAAACAAATGACGAAAAATTTTAGTCATTCTTCTATGGATTATTGCTGAGCCACAAACTTGGCACGCGCTGCATGCAATTTCTTATAGCTGTCAATTAAACGTAGATGACGATCCAGCCCTTCAAGCTGCATGTTGGTTTCGGTCAAACCATAGAAACGGACTGTTCCTTCAATTGAACCTAAAACGGCATCCATACGGGCATCACCAAACATACGACGGAAGTTGTGTTCATAATCTTCCAGTTCCATTTCATCATCCAGAATGACCTCCAGAACGACATTCATGCACTGGTAGAACAGGCCACGTTCAACGGTATTGGTATTGAACTGCAGGAACTGCTCAACCAGATCTTTGGCTTCTTCAAATTGCTGCAAAGCCACATAAATCAGCAGTTTCAGTTCAAGAATAGTGAGTTGGCCCCATTCAGTATTTTCATCGAACTCGATACCGATCAAGGTTTTGATTTCGGTATAGTCATCCTCATCTGCTTCTTCCAGACGCTCAACCAATGCTTCCAATTGTTCATCATTCAGACGGTGCAGATTCAGGATATCTTCACGATATAACAAAGCCTTGTTGGTATTGTCCCAAACCAGATCTTCTACCAGATAAATTTCCGAATAGCCCGGTACCAGAATACGGCAAGCTGTTGCACCTAGATGCTGATACACCGCCATATAAACTTCATGGCCCATGTCTTCCAGAATCGTGAATAATTCCTGAGCTTCGTCCGCATTCGAATTTTGAGCGTTATTAGTAAAATCCCACTCGACAAAATCATAATCTGATTTCGCGCTGAAGAAACGCCAAGACACTACACCGCTCGAGTCGATAAAATGCTCAACAAAGTTATTCGGTTCAGTCACTGCATTGCTGCTAAAAGTTGGTTTTGGCAGATCATTCAGGCCTTCAAAACTACGGCCTTGTAACAACTCAGTCAGACTGCGTTCTAATGCCACTTCAAAGTTAGGATGGGCACCAAATGAGGCAAATACACCACCGGTACGTGGGTTCATCAAGGTGACACACATGACCGGGAACTGACCGCCTAAAGAAGCATCCTTGACCAGAACCGGGAAGCCCTGTTCTTCCAGACCTTTAATGCCTTCAACAATTTTTGGATATTTTGCCAGAACATGCTCAGGCACATCCGGAAGTGTGAGTTCACCTTCCAGAATTTCACGTTTTACCGCACGTTCGAAAATTTCAGACAGACATTGTACTTGAGCTTCAGCCAGCGTATTCCCGGCGCTCATCCCATTGCTCAGGTATAAGTTTTCAATCAGATTGGACGGGAAATAAACGGTTTCACCATCAGATTGACGTACAAATGGCAATGAGCAGATGCCACGAGCCTTGTTCCCAGAGTTGGTGTCATATAAATGTGTACCCAATAATTCATCTTCAGGATCATAAATTTCACGGGTATGTTCATCTAAAACTTCTATAGGTAGTTCGCCATTCGGACCTGGCTGGAACCATTTTTCATCTGGATAATGCACAAATTCGGCATTGGCAATATCCTCACCCCAGAACTGGTCGTTATAGAAGAAGTTGCAGTTTAGACGCTCAATAAATTCACCCAAGGCAGATGCCAGCGCACTTTCTTTGGTCGAGCCCTTACCATTGGTAAAACACATTGGCGACTGCGCATCACGAATATGCAATGACCAGACATTCGGCACGATATTACGCCAAGACGCAATTTCAATCTTCATGCCAAGGCCTGCCAGAATTGCAGACATATTGGCAATGGTTTCTTCCAGCGGAAGGTCTTTACCCGGAATGAAAGTCGTATGATCAGAAGCCAGACTTGGCATTAACAAGGCTTGAGCATCTGCATCGATGCTTTCGACTTCTTCAATCACAAACTCAGGGCCAGTCTGGATCACTTTCTTGACCGTACAACGGTCAATCGAACGTAAAATGCCCTGGCGGTCTTTTTCTGAAATATCAGCTGGCAGTTCAACCTGAATTTTAAAAATCTGTTTATAACGGTTTTCAGGATCGACAATATTGTTTTGTGACAGGCGAATATTTTCGGTCGGAATATCACGTGCTGCACAATATACTTTGACAAAGTAAGCTGCACAAAGTGCCGATGAGGCCAGAAAATAATCGAATGGACCGGGTGCAGAACCATCGCCTTTGTAACGAATCGGTTGATCGGCAATCACCGTGAAGTCATCAAATTTGGCTTCTTGGCGCAGATTGTCGAGATAATTGACCTTGATTTCCATGTGGACACCTAAATGTTCTTATGTGCCGCCATGGACAAATAAGATGCTGAATCTGAATGTACAAGCCGAATCACGCAGGAGAACTTGACTTAAAAATAAATCAGGGTAATAACGTAGTCATGAGACTACGGCGAACCCTTTAAGAATGGGCGCTATTATAGAGTCATTTGATGAAATTGATAACGTTTGTGAGTTTTTCCGCGATATTTTCTATAAAGCTAAGAAATAGGAACAACATGAATCAACACATTTAAAATTTGTGACGATCCATGTGTTGCTTTTAATATCGAATGAGCGCTTCTGATGTAGCTTTAAAATATGTATAGACAGATTAACAATAATTTCATCTTCTAAGCTTTAAGGCCTTAAAAATCATAACTTAAACCGAATAAGGCAAGATTTCGCTGCTTGTCACCGTAGCGGTCATAGCCCCCCAGCAGATATTCGCCTGACACACTTAATTGAGGCAAGATTGCATAACTCAGTCCGGCAGACGCATAACGGAAGGCATGCTGTTTTTGGGTATCACCCAGTTCTCCACCTTCATATTTGCCTTCATCATTAAAATAGCTACCTGCAGCAGTCAGACTGGCATTCACACGATCATTCAATTGATGGTTCAGATTCAGCGTATAAAAGGTATCGCCCTGATTGGCATAGGCCACATCATAAAGATAGGTCGATACGCTCGCGCCAATACTGGTTTTTTCATTCAGCGTACGGCTGACATTTAAACCCAACTCATTACCGGTGGTGTTTTCACCCCCTGGATAATAGTAGGTGGCATTCCAGAAATCCCAATCATAATGTTCCGAGCTGTGCGTATAACCGACCAGAAAATCATGCTCGAATTTATCGGTGCTATGCCCTCTGCGTCCTTGTACCTCAGCATAGGAATAACCCAATGTGGAACCCCAATAGCCCACATAAAAGTTGCCATAGGCCAAATTCAACCCTGCTTGTAGTGCAATATTATCGTCTTCCGGTGCATTGCTTAAACCGCGTGATACATATTTAGACACCACGCTCAGGTTGCCACTTGCTTGTATTTGATTGTTTTGAACGTCATTTGCAAAACTACAAATACTGGAAAATGTGACACAGCCGAAGAGCAAGGTTTGATTTAAGATTCTCATAAAATATAAAATTCTTTTTAGGTAAATAAAAGGGCTGAACACATGATGCAGCCCTACTTAAAGATTGATTAATATCAAAATATACAGCTTATTTTAACGCATAATTAATATAAGTTTATGCCTATTTCCACCTGTAAAATAGAAATTTCAAGCTTGGCTTGAGACTCGAGCTGCCTGATAAAACGGCGCAGTCGATGCAGCTAAAGCCGGATTTCCCCGAATATGATCTGCCAGTTTTTCGGCCATCATGATGGTGGTGGCATTCAAATTTCCGGTAATAATTAAGGGCATGATGGAAGCGTCAATGACTCTGAGACCCTGCATTTCATGTACCCGGCCATAACCGTCCACAACTGCCATATCATCCTCGCCCATTTTACAGCTAGAAGATGGGTGATAGGCGGTTTCAGCATGATTACGCACAAACTCGTCAATCTGGGCATCTGTCTGTACAGTTTGACCCGGACTGATTTCTTCACCCCGATAAGGATCAAGTGCCGGCTGGTGCATAATTTCCCGGGTAATCCGGATGGCATCCCGGAATTCGCGCCAATCCTGCTCGGTACTCATATAGTTAAATAAAATACTTGGATGCTCAAACGGATCTTTGGATTTGAGTTGTATACGCCCGCGGGAGGGTGAACGCATCGAACCGACATGCGCCTGAAAACCATGCTCATGAATGGCATTGGTTCCATTATAGTTGATTGCAATCGGCAGGAAATGATACTGGATATTGGGCCAGTCGAACTCGTCGGAGGAGCGGATAAAGCCACCTGCTTCAAACTGATTACTGGCGCCAATACCTGTGCCTAGAAATAACCATTCAGCACCAATCATCGGCTGGTTATACCACTTTAAGGCGGGATAGAGACTGACCGGTTTTTTACACTGGTATTGCAGGTACATTTCCAGATGATCCTGCAAGTTTTCGCCCACACCCGGCAAGTCCTGAACGACTGTAATGTCCAGACTTTTTAATAATGCGGCAGGACCCACACCTGAACGCTGCAAAATTTGCGGGGAAGCAATCGTCCCGGCACACAGCAGAACTTCTTTATCGGCAAAGACCTGAATGGGTTGTAAGGCATTTTGCCCTTCAAAATATTCCACGCCAATCGCCTGCTTCTGGCTAAACAGAATTCTATTGGTCATGGCATGGGTAATAATGGTGAGATTATCGCGCCCTTTGGCCATATCCAGATAACCGCGCGCGGTACTGGAACGACGACCTTTTGGCGTTACGGTACGGTCCATCGGCCCAAAACCTTCCTGCTGATAGCCATTCAGGTCATCAGTACGTGGATAACCGGATTGAACCCCAGCTTCGACCATGGCATGAAACAGCTCATTATTACCATTCTTAGGCGTTGCGACTGAAACCGGGCCTGAATCGCCATGATAGTCATTGCCGCCAATATCGCGGGTTTCAGCTTTTTTATAATACGGCAGACATTCGGCATAGCTCCAGTGTTCCAGACCTTTAAGGCTGGCCCACTGTTCCAGATCCATAGCATTACCACGGATATAGCACATGCCATTAATCAGTGAAGATCCGCCCAGACCTTTACCACGGCCGCATTCCATACGGCGATTGTTCATGTGGGGTTCGGGGTCGGTCAGATAGGCCCAGTTATAGCGTCGTCCCTGTAATGGATAAGCTAATGCAGCCGGCATTTGTGTTCTGAAATCTAGACGATAATCTGGTCCACCCGCTTCCAGCAACAGGACCTTTACATCCGGATCTTCAGTTAAACGCGCTGCTAGCACATTTCCTGCCGAACCTGCGCCGATAATAATATAATCGTAATTCATCCAATCCTCCCTTATGCGCTAAATACAGACTGGAAAGGACTAAGTTCAACTTGCACTGACTTGGTCTGGGTATATTGCTGTAGCGTGACAATACCATTCTCGCGACCGACACCCGAATGTTTATAACCACCCACTGGCATTTCTGCCGGTGATTCGCCCCAGGTATTAATCCAGCAAATGCCGGCTTCGATTTGATGAATAATACGGTGCGCACGTGCCAGATTTGGTGTCACGACACCAGCTGCCAAACCATACTCGGTGTCATTGGCACGACGAATCGCCTCTTCTTCTGAGTCATAACTCAGAATACTCATGACTGGACCAAAGATTTCGTCACGGACAATGGTCATGTCGTCACGGCAATCAGTAAATACCGTTGGTAGCACATAAGCGCCTTGAGCAAACTGCTCATCTTCAGCACGGCCGCCACCACACAATAAGCGTGCACCTTCGATCTTGCCCTTTTCAATATAGCCCAACACTTTTTCCATATGAGAGAAGCTGGACACTGGACCAAAATTGGTTTCAGGATCAAGTGGATCCCCCATCCGGATATAAGGAATACGCTGCAGAATCTTTTCTTCAAATTCGGCTTTCAAGGCTAAAGGTACAAATACGCGGGTACCATTGGTACAGACCTGACCGGAACTGTAGAAGTTGGCCATCATGGCTATATCTGCTGCCAGATCCAGATCGGCATCTTCACAGATAATTAGCGGGGATTTTCCACCCAGCTCCATAGTCACTTCTTTCAGGCTGGAATTCGCAGCTTGGGCCATGACTTTTTTGCCGGTCGCGACACCACCGGTAAATGAAACTTTGGCTATGTCCGGATGTGAAGTCAGATAGCCACCAATTTCACCACTACCGGTTACCACATTAAATACACCATGCGGCACACCGGCTTCAGTATAAATTTCTGCCAGTTTTAGCGCAGTTAAAGGCGTTATTTCACTGGCTTTAAAGATCATGGCATTGCCCGCTGCCAGTGCAGGTGCAGATTTCCATAAGGCAATTTGAATCGGATAATTCCACGCACCAATCCCAGCAACCACACCCAAAGGTTCACGGCGGGTATAGACAAACGAACTGCTTCTGAGCGGGATTTGCTGGCCTTCTAATGCTGGCAAAATACCTGCATAGTATTCGAGTACATCTGCGCCTGTCGCAATATCGACGGTGGATGTTTCACTGAAAGCTTTACCACTGTCGAGACTTTCTAAACGTGCCAGCTCGTCATTACGTTCACGAAGAATAGCGACAGCCTTGTTCAAAATACGGGAACGTTGAATCGCCGTCATTTCTGCCCAGACTTTTTGTCCTTGCTGTGCCGATTCAACAGCGCGATCGATATCATCTCGCGTACATACCTGCACGTCTGCCAGAATTTCTCCAGTTGCAGGATTAATCGTTTGAAACGTGCTATTGGATGTTGCATCGACATATTGTCCATGAATATAAGGACGTTGCAGTTTGAATGTTGTCAATGGAATTTCCTCGCAGGTGGGTTATTTGAGTTGTTGCCGGATATATTCACTACACAGTTCAATCGGCAGTTCTGGGTCAATTTCGCCATTTACCAAAGCACCTCTTAACCAGAATCCGTCAATCAATGCTGCCAAACCTTGAGCAGCTTTCTCTGCCTGGTCTTTACTCAACTTTTTCATGAATTCATATTTAAGGTTGGAATGTAAACGGTAATGATTAATCTGCTGTAAACGATGTAATTCAGGTTGGTGCAAACTGCTAGCCCAGAACGCCAGCCATACTTTCATCGCAGCTTTATCTGTTTGTGGTGCAGCAAAGTTGCCACGCACAATTGCCAGTAAACGTTGTTCAGGTTCGCCATCGACTTTGGACTGCATTTCTGCAACAGATTTACCCAACTGCTGCAATAAGTAACGCATTGTGGCTTCAATCAAGCCATTTTTACCTCGAAAATAATGACTTATGATGCCGGTTGAGACACCTGCCCTCTGAGCAATCTGACTAATTGAAGCTTCTGCAAAACCTAGCTCATTCACTGCAGCTAAGGTGGCATCGATCAGTTGCTGACGACGGATCGGTTGCATACCAACTTTGGGCATAGGACTAACCTGAATAACGGATGTAGCAATAAAAAATCACTCTGCTAGAGCAAATAGCTGAATGATGTAACAATTCATAAACGCTTTTTTAATTGAACGTTCAATTAATAAAAATTATAGTGCCAGCTCACCCTTGATGTACAGCGCAGTTTGTTTTGGATTTGCAAAAGTTTGTAATTAACGAAAACAAGGAAGCTTTACCGCAGGCTTTTGCTTTTAAATCACACTGCACTGTAGATCATCCGGCAACAAAACGATGGTCATGAATTTATGCAAAAGAAAAAAGAAGATATGCAAGATGGTCTGAATAAAGTAGTTTTTTATTTTTCGGCGACACTTATTCTGCTGTTTTCTATCATCACCATTTTATTTAATGAACAAGCTAATCAAGTCATTATTAATATTTTAAACTGGGTCAGTCGTACCTTTAGCTGGTATTACCTGCTGGCGGCAACGCTGTATCTGGTTTTTATCATTTTTATCGCCTGTTCCCGTTATGGCGAGATTAAATTAGGCCCCAAACATTCCAAGCCAGAATTTAGCCTGCTGAGTTGGTCGGCGATGCTATTTTCTGCCGGAATCGGGATTGACCTGATGTTTTTCTCGGTGGCGGAACCACTTTCCCATTATATGAATCCGCCTGTAGGCGAAGGCGAAACCTTTGAAGCTGCGCGCCAGTCCATGGTGTGGACCCTATTTCACTACGGTTTAACCGGCTGGAGTATGTACGCGCTGATTGGGGTCGCCCTGGGTTATTTCAGTTATCGCTACAATTTACCGCTCACCATCCGATCGGCACTTTATCCGATCTTTGGAAAAAGAATTAATGGTCCGATCGGCCATACTGTGGATACGGCTGCAGTACTCGGCACGATTTTTGGTATTGCCACCACCTGCGGGATTGGCGTTGTGCAATTAAATTATGGCCTGCATGTGCTGTTTGATTTACCGGAAAATATCTGGATTCAAGCTGCACTCATCGCTGTTGCTGTGATTATTACTATTATTTCAGTCACTGCCGGTGTCAATAAAGGCATCCGGATCCTGTCTGAAATTAATATCTATGTATCAATTGGGCTGCTGCTATTCATTCTGTTTGTAGGCAATACCGAGTTTTTATTAGCTGCCTTGATTCAGAATTTTGGTGACTATATCAGCCAGTTCCCGAAACTTTCTTTAACCAGTTTCCCTTTTGAACAACCGAAAGAATGGATGAATAGCTGGACCCTGTTCTTCTGGGCATGGTGGATCGCCTGGTCACCTTTTGTCGGTCTGTTTCTGGCCCGTATTTCCCGTGGTCGTACCATTCGTGAATTTGTCACCGGGACTTTGGTTATTCCTCTGTTATTTACCCTGACCTGGTTGTCTATTTTCGGTAACAGTGCTTTATATAGCGTGATTTTTGATGGTAATACTCAACTTGCTACGACAGTTTTAGAAAATCCGGCACATGGTTTTTATGATCTGCTGGCGCAGTATCCAGGCTTTATGTTTACTGCAGGTGTCGCCACCATTACCGGCTTGCTGTTCTATGTGACCTCAGCGGATTCAGGGGCATTGGTATTGGGAAATTTCACCACCAAATTCACTAATATTGAGCATGATTCACCGCGCTGGCTGAGTGTGTTCTGGGCCATTGCCATCGGTTTGCTAACTTTGGCAATGCTCATGGCCAATGGCGTAACAGCATTACAGAACACCACGATTATTATGGGCCTGCCTTTTAGTTTCGTCATTTTCTTTGTGATGGCGGGACTATATAAGTCCTTACGTCTGGAGGATTTTCGACAGGCCAGTACCAGTCTGAATGCGGCACCTGTGGTCGGCAATGTGGATATATTGAACTGGAAGAAGCGTCTAAGCCGGGTCATGCTGCATCCAAGCCTGTCCCAGACCCGGACCATGCTGGACAATGTCTGCAAGCCGGCCATCGAGGCGGTTGCAACCGAGTTAATTGATAAAGGCATTCAAGTCAATATTCAGGAAAAATCACTTGAGGAAGAACCTGAACTGTATCACCTAGATCTGACCATTCAGCTCGATGAAGAAGAAAACTTTGTCTATGAAATATGGCCGGTACGCTATGACACGCCAAATTTCAGTTCACGTGGTAAACGAACCAAACGTTATTACTATCGTCTGGAAAGTTATCTGTTTGAAGGCTCTCAGGGCAACGATCTGGTCGGTTATAGTAAGGAACAGGTGATCAATGACATCCTGGATAAATATGAACGCCATATGATGTATCTGCATATTAACCGGATCAGCCCAGGTAAACGTCCGCTGTTCCCGGATCGTGAAATCTAGGATCTCTCAACTACGGAAGGAATCAATAATGTCAGAAAGTTTGAATGCATTTGCCCTGTTTTTCTCCCTGCTCAATCCTTTTCTGATGAGTATTTATATGCTCGGAATTATCCGTAATTCCGACGCAAGAGTATTCAACATGGCATTGATTCAGGGCAGTCTGATCAGCTTTATTGTGTTCATCATTTTTGCAAAAACCGGTGAAGCCTTCTTTAATGAATTCTTGCATGTACGGTTTGAGTCCTTCCAGATTTTTGGCGGTATTATCTTTTTGGTGATTGGCTATCGTTATGTCTTTGAAGGTGCTGATACGATTGGCGTGATGCGTGGAGCGCCCAGTCATCTGGCGGGCACGATTGCCATGCCGTTTATGATTGGTCCGGGCACCATTTCGGCATCTGTGATCACCGGTATACAGCTCAGTTTAATGCAAACCATTCTGGTGATTTTCTTTACCCTGTTTCTGACTTGTAGTCTGCTGATCCTGATGAAATACCTGCATGATCATTTACAGCACAAGTATTCAAACTATATTGACCTGTATGTCGATATTGTAGGTCGTGTTGCAGCGCTTTTAATCGGTACCATTGCCATCGATATGATCGTGACAGGTATTACAGGAATATTAGAAACCTGATAAATCCTTTCTATCGATAAATATAAAGAGCGGGAAATATCCCGCTCTTTTTTTAATTTTTAAATAATTAAAATTTAAATGACACACCGGCATAAGTAGAAAAACCTTCACCCGGCGAAGAACGAGCTTCATCTTTCCCACCGTCGTTAAGGCCTGGAATCACGACCGCAGCATATTTCTCATCGGTGATATTTTTAAAGTTGATCCAGATTTTCCATGATTGATGTTCTGGTGCATAACCTAAGTCAATGCCCCAAATCTGATAGTCGTCACTGAAACGGCTATTGGCATAATCATGCGCCATTTTGGATGCATATTCAGTATTCAGACCAATATAGAGGCCATTATTCAAAGCATAACTCAGTTGAGCCTGATACAGATGTTTAGAGATTCCTGGCAACTGGTTCTTGCCAAACAATGGATCATTTTTATACTGGAAATCGCTAAGCGTATAAGCCTGTTGCAGACGCAGCTCGCCATATCGGGATTCATGCAATGGCGTATCCAGGCTTAGCTCCACCCCTTGATGAATCGTTGGCGTCGCATTTTCTTCTACACCGATTCTTTCCTTTGGTGTATTGGGATCAACAGTATCTCCATAATCCTTAATCATTTCAGAGGTTAACAGTTCATTTTTTACTTTAGAATAATAGTAGCTCAGTGCCCAGTCTCCAAAGCCCGATTGTCCACGTCCGCCCAGTTCAAAGCTATTGGCGGTTTGCGTGTCCAAATAGATTGGCGCACGCACTCGATTTGATGCAGCTCCATTGTCTTTAGGATAATAATAAGGTGAAGACCATGCCATCGCCCAAGGATGTGCCGGCTCAATACTGCGGCTTAAATTGGCAAACCATTGCACAGAGTCATTCGGCTGATAGGTCAACCCAAGTCGTGGTGCAAAATTCCATTCATAACGACTGACTTTAGGATCTACCTCAGGACCTGAATCTGGGTCGGGAAGAATATTTGCATAAGTAACTTCACTTTCCCGATGGGTATACACAGCTGCCAATCCCAGATCTAATTTGAACTGATCATTTAATGTAGTTTCCTGATCAAATTGCAGCACGTTGTCTGAACCACGATAGGTATAGCGGCGGGTAACTGTGTCTACCGGATACGTTTGATTACCAATTTCTGTATTAAATCTTAAAGTTTCAGTAACCCCACTGTCCGGGCGATGAGTGGTGCTACGCAAGGCAATACGCCCCTGATGCTCCAGACCTAGAAACTGATAAGGCCTTTCATACTGGAAGCGCGCTGTAATATCTTCATAATCGACATTAGTACGATAACTGCTTTCACGTAAATCCAGCGGATAATGATGATAAGCCAGACTGCCGGTCAGTTTAGCATCATCCTGTAAATTCCAGGTCGTAGTATTGGCCAACCAGGTACTGCCTGGCTGAATCCGTTTGGCATCTACCGCTAAATTAAAGCTATTCGCTGCTTCAGGATCATTTTTGAGCTGTTCTTGCGTAATACGACCTGGAGTTAAATGCTTGCTCTCACGGTAACGGGCATAAAAACGGGTTTCGATATCCGGACTAATTTGATAGCCCAAATTAAAAGCCAGACCTTTGCCATCGCCTTCAGCATGATCCTGAATCCCATCGAACTGGGTACCCGTCAGCGCCAAATAATAATCCATCTGATCCAGCTTTCGGCCGGTACTAAACTGATATTTCTGATAACCATGACTGCCCATTTCATATTTGAGTTCAGAGCCATCCTGATCAGCGCCAGTCTTGGATTTATAGTTGATTGTTCCACCTAAGGCCAGTCCACCCTGTTTAAAGCCATTGGCTCCGCGATAGACGCCGACATGATCAATCCACCAGGGTTCTAGCAGTTCATACGCTGTACCACCCGGTCCGGTAAATGGAATATCATCAATCAGGACGTGCGTACCGGATGCGTGTGCACCTGAAGTCCGGTTGATTCCTGAGCCACGGATCGATATTTTTGCACCTTCATTCCCTGCAGACTGGGCATAAATTCCTGGCTGTAAACGGAACACATCGGCTGTGGTTGCAAGTCGCTGCTGTTCTAATTGCTGCTCACCAATGAAATTCGTTCCTCCTGAAACCTGAGCCAGCTCTTTCTGATATTGCTGCTGCGGATTGGCATTTTGCTCAGCGCTGATCACAATAGTATTCAGCTGTTGAACATTGTCCGGTTCTACGGCAGTTTCAGCATAAAGATGACCTGAGACAATCGACAGAATCATGAGGCTCAGCGGGCTTTTCTTGAGAGGAATTTTTGTCATGTGCATGGCGATTTTATACAGTCCTGTATAAGTGATTCCGTTTTATGAGAGGAAATCAGTTTAAAAATTATGCTGTAGCATAGATCAACATTGTTATTTTCAGGAGTTATTTTCTGCCAAAAAATTGACTGATCAGCGTATGTTTTTTCATTTTATTTAATCTTTTTATTAAAAATCAACTTGCAAGATCAAAACCACATCCTCACAATTTCCAAGAACTTAATTTTTAAGTAACTGATATTTAATAATATGTAATTTAATTCTGTACAGATGTATTTCCACTTGGCAAAATGTGATAAGTAGAAAAATTTATAATCGACCAAACCAGTTCTTTAATTTCGAAAGTTGGCCGAAGTTGTATATTTTCTGATTTAAAGTAGACAAGATTAACCTCATCACCTTATAGAAAAATTGAAATCCTTGAGAGAAAAACAATCAATTTTTAAAAATCCTGACGATGCAGAATTTTTAAAAATAACGGACTAAATATATTTAACTATTCGCAAATTAGCTGTAATAGACCTGTCTTTTCTTGGAAAACCGATCCAGCTGTTTCAAGAAGCCTTCAAAATAATCTTTCTGTTTTTCTTCTGTGCGATAGCCGGCGTATAAAGTTCGACGTAAGCCTTCAGGCGCCACACAGTCTAAACGGCGTGATGTCACCCAGCCTTTCTGCTCATATTCATTGACCACCCAATCAGGTAATGCACCAATCCCGCGACCACTTGCCACCAACTGAATCAGCATTTGAGTCAAGTCGGTGGTGCGAATGGCTTTTGGTAGAATATTAGCGGGAATAAACAAGCGCGACATAATGTCCAAACGGTGTTTATCCACCGGATAAGTCACTAGCGTTTCTTCAGCAAGTTCCTGAACAGTAATCTCTTTCGCACGTACCAGTGGATGGGTATTGGATAAAACCAAGCGTGATTCATATTCAAAAATCGGAAAATATTCAATGCCTTTAAGCGCAATCGGATCAGCCGTAATCAGCAGATCAAACTCTCCAGTTTGCAATAATTCATGCGGATTCGATTCAAAACCTGAAGCAAAGTCCAGATCTACATCCGGATATTGCATCCGGTATTGATTGAGTAGCGGCATTAGCCAGTCAAAACAGCTATGACATTCAGAAGAAAAAACAATTCGCCCGGTCTGGCCATGCACAATACGGCTGATATCACTCTGTGCAATTTGAACTTGCGGTAATATTTCATCTGCCAGGTTTAGCAACCGTTCTCCAACATTAGAAAAGCTCACAGGGCGACTACGCCGATTGACTACTTCAACCCCGAACCATTGGTCGAGTTCACGTAGCTGATGTGACAAGGCCGATGGTGTTAAACATAAATCACTTGCGGCTGCAACCAGGGAGCCATGCTCCCGCAGAGCAGTCAGGGTTCTTAAATGGCGGAGTTCTATCATGGAAAATACCGGAAATTCAAAAGACGGATGACACTTGATCTGTCTTAAGCATAACCCATTTCTCTTATTCTATTTAGTTTTTCTCATTTTAAAACCAGAATAATGAGATATATTCACCTATTGGATTAATAGGTTTAAATTTCTATTCCCTCAATTTTTATTAATTTAGATTTCTTGGTTAACTTAAACATCATTAAAATAACCCATTAAATATCGTTTAAACTTACAGCAGCAACAAGATCGAAAACTAACTCAAGTATAAAAGTTACAGAATAATTTTGCTGCACTCATACAATAAAAATTAGAAAGTATTTTAGAGGATGAAAGACTATGTCGAATCCAATCGATCGAAATGATGAAGAACTCACTGAAGAACAACTTGATCCTCAAGAAAAACAGGACCGAGAAATCCAGCGCGGTCAATTAGGTCTTCATGACCCACAGCGACAACGTGATCGACTGCGTCAGGAAAGACAGGATGAAGAACAGAATCCATAATTTTTACGCGCACTTAAAATACAAAAAGCTCCCCATGATACAAACTATATGGGAAGCTTTTTTTGACCAGCATTAAAAAAATTATGGGTTATTTATTCTAATCAAAACATCTTTGCCACCAGATCCAGGCTGTACAGCCGAACTTTTTGGATGGATGCTGTTGTCCTATTTCGCCTCTGGATTAGCTTTTGCTTGTAGTGGCTGTGCTTGTGTTTCTGTCGTTTTTTTCTTGGCCTGAATTTGTGCCGCTATTTCCTGATTTTTCTCAACAAAACGCAAGCCACCATCTCCGGCGAGACTGGTTTGGCTCATCACCATGCTGCTGCCCAAGATTAAAATCAGCTTAAAAAATTGATTTTTCATGTCTCATCTGCCTTTTTATTCTAATGGTATTAAAAATAAGCAATTATTATTCCAATGTTTTTATGCTTACTTAGATTTTAACTGCACTTTCTATTTTATAGGGATAATCTTTGAAAACACAGAGTCAATCATCGTAAAAATATAAAAATCTGCAATAAGAATAAATAGATATTTTGACTGTATCTCAGCTTAAATCAGATCCGATTTTTTAATCCAGTCAAAAAAATCGTTCAATAGCCTATTTGAATTATTTTCATTGGCTAAAATACAGTGCAAATACCCAGAGCAATAAAAAAAACAGAATCGCTGTGCAGGATTTCCAGAAAGTGACTGGATGCTTTTCAAGCATAGGACGTGAAACTGATTTTTTAAATTTAAGATCTGGATATTTCAGATCATATATAAAGGCCGAAAGCGCCTCATAGCGCTGCTCCGGGCGAATGGAAAGCGCTTTTTTAAAGATTGCGTCCAAGCCATGTGGCAGATCCGGTCGATACTCATAGAGAGGATGATATCGAACCTGCTTTAAGGCCTTTTCGGTCTTGCAGCGCGCGAGGTCCGTCCCATAAGGCAACTGTCGGGTTAATAAATAATAACTCATCACCGCCAGCGAGAACTGATCTGATTTTACTGAGGGTGAGCGTCCAATAAAATACTCAGGTGCCATAAAGGCCAAGGTTCCCAAAGGAACATCTGCGTGTTTGGGATTCAGTTCAACCAGACCTCTGACCGCAGTCGATCCATAATCAATCAGTTTCACTTTCAAGGTATCGGCTGGTTCGAGCAGCATGACATTTTCTGGTCGTACATCCTGGTGCAGCATTTCAAGACGGTGCATGGCATTCAATGCTTTGGCCACCTGCTCAATGATCGGAAGCAACTGCTGTAAAGTTAAAGCAGTTTTATGACGGTGCAGCCATCGGTTTAGGCTTTCCCCTTGTAAATATTCATAACTTTGAAATAAAAACTTCTTGCTGCCCTTATGTGGATAGCATTGCAGCAGATTTTCATGTTTTAAGCGTTTCGATACCCAGTCTTCCAGCTGAAATTGTTCTACGGCTTTGAGATCATCCTGCACATCGACAGACAAGGTTTTAATGACCAACTGATTTTGTGTCGCTTCATCATGCGCCAAATAGAGGCTGCTGCGATGATTTTGGTGCAGGATTTTATCAATCCGATAACCTTCAAACAGATCACCATGACTTAGCTGTTGTGGAAATAAAACATGACTTTTAATCTGGAAGTATTTTTCCTCTGGTAGTTGATCCACTTTAATGATTTGAATGGTGAGATTGTCATCACTGCCCCGTTTAAAGGCTAGCTCGACTATAGACTTGGCAATGATATCCAGATGTTGTTGCTGTTGCAGCATCTCCGATATGAGCTGCATATCAATAAACTCATAGACTCCATCCGTCATCAAGATAAAGAAATCATCTTCACATAATTCAAGCTGCTGATAATCGACATCGATACGATGGTCGGCACCCAGTGCACGACTTAAATAATGTTCTGTTGATGACAGGCAAACGCGGTGATCAGCCGTCAACTGTTCAATGGCTTGTGCCTGAATTCGATAAATCCGACTGTCGCCAGCATGAAAGATATGTGCCCTATTTTGTTTTAAAATCAGTGCACTAAAGGTGCAGACATAACCTTGGTCTTTATCAAAACGCCCGCGGCTTTGCTGGGTTTGTGCATAGAGCCAGGAATTGGTCGCACGAATGACCCGTGCCGCTGAAGTTTGGGTGCTCCATGCATCTGAAGTCGAATAATAATCCGATAGAAAACTGCTGACTGCAGTTTCTGCTGCAATATGACTGACATTGCTGCTACTGATCCCGTCTGCAATTGCACAGGCAATGCCCTTACTGCTAAGCGCGTGGCCTTCAGGAATATAGATCCCATGGAAATCCTGATTCTGTGCTTTGATTCCAGTGGAAGAATATTGCCCGATACTGATCTTTAATTTTTTATTCATTTTAAATACTCAAAAAGGGATCGAATCGATCCCTTTACTCTCAAGACATAAATCATCATGCTCAGATTAGAATTCTTTTTTATCGCCAGTACGTACATGTGTGGTATAGAGCGCCAGACCTGTCAGAGCCAGACCACCCACCAGATTCCCCAGTGCCACCGGTAATTCATTCCACAAGAAGTAGTCTGTAATCGAGAAATCACCGCCCATCATCATGGCAAATGGGAACAGGAACATATTCACCACTGAATGTTCAAAGCCCATGGCGAAAAACAGCATGATTGGCATCCACATCGCGATGAATTTGCCGCTGACTGTGGTTGACATCATGGCGCCAATTACACCAAGTGATACCATCCAGTTACATAGCATGCCGCGGATAAAAATTGTCATCCAGCCAGCAAAACCATATTCGGCATAGCCCAAAGTCCGGTCTTCCCCAATATGGGCAATTTTCACCCCAACCGCATTCGGTTCAGCGGCGAAACCCATGGTATAGACCGCGGCCATCAACACGGCCACGGTTAAACATCCGGCAAAGTTACCTAAAAAAACCAGTCCCCAGTTTTTTAAAATACGTGCCCACGTTACCCCAGGACGTTTGTCTAACCAGGCTAATGGAGTCAATACAAATACCCCGGTCAGCAGGTCATAGCCCAATAGATACAACATGCAGAAACCGACTGGAAATAGCAGCGCACCGATCAGCGGCACCCCTGTTTGTACCGCAATCGTCACGGCAAATACTGCTGCCAGCGCCAGAATTGCGCCTGCCATAAACGCACGGATTAAAACATCGCGCGTTGCCATATGAAGTTTTGCCTCACCGGCATCGACCACTTTTTTTGCAAACTCTGCAGGAGCAAGATAAGCCATATTTTTATCCCCTTTATATAAATTACTTACCTGTTTGCAAATAAAAAACGCCTAAGGTCTATTTCAACCTTAGGCGTCTTTGCCTTGTATTATTCAAACAGATCAATCGTGTCATGGCGCCGTTGCCATATTTAATATAGATAAAAGCAAATAGCATGCCAATTATTTTAAATGGCTAATAAAAATCCTATAAATTATTTTAAAATTTCATCCTTATAATTATATTGGCACAATCTCTGCATTATCTATAGCGGTCATTTTTTAAATATAGCTATTGGAGAAGATTATGATTAGCCATCGTCAACAAGTGACAGACATGATTATTTCAGCGAAAGTTTTAAAGTCTATTACATGGGCAGATGTCGCTGAAACAATAGGCCTTTCTAAAGAATGGGTGACAGCCGCATGTTTGGGTCAGATGGCTTTTAATAAAGAACAGGCAGAAAAAATTGGTGAAATATTTGGATTGACTGATGAAGCCATCGCCTGGCTGCAAATCGTACCCTATAAAGGTTCTCTGCCAACTAGCGTGCCGACAGATCCGCTGATTTATCGCTGGTATGAGGTTGTCAGCGTCTATGGTATGACTATTAAAGAACTGATCCATGAAGAATTTGGTGATGGAATTATGAGTGCAATTGATTTCAATATGGATATTCAACGTGAGAATAATCCAAACGGAGATCGGGTGAACGTCGTATTATCCGGAAAGTTTTTACCTTACAAAACCTATTAATTTATCATTCTAAAAATAAAAGCCATTTTGAAAATGGCTTTTATTTTATCTGCACTCATTAAATTCATTTATTTTTTAAAATCGTTATTAAAATATATATAATTTTTTCATCTCAAATTAAACTTACAACCTATAAATAATTTTATTTTTATTCGATGAATTCAATCCTCCTGTCCTGTTTAAATAATACTTTCCCATCCTGAATATTGGGTTCATCATTTGGTGGTGTTTCAAAAAGTATGCTGGCGTTAAACAAATCCGTTATTAAGGTAAAAGAAAGTCAAATCAAAGGCTTTAAAATGATTTTCGAGCTTTTTAGAAAAGTTGCAACCTCTCCTAAATCCACGCCTGATTCGATGACGAATTCTACAATTGTTACCTTCAATACCGACGGTAAAAAACTTACCGATCACTTGCTTGCAACATTGAAATGCTGTGATAAAACTATCCCAGTGATCACTCGCAATTCGAGCATATTGAACCCCAAGCTTTTTAAGTCTAGCTTTAAGACGTTGAACCGTTGCTAAATCCCGCTTACCCCAAACATAAGCAACAATTTCTCCAGATTCTCGATGGTAGGCATAAATAAGCCATTGTTTATTTTGTTTATTCCCTACAAAAGTCCAAAGTTCATCGACTTCAAGACATTCGTAGTGGCTTTGTTTAGGCTGAATCTGATAGGTCGACTCACTTAAGGTTCGTAATACCTTGCCAATGCTGATACGCTCGACTTCAGCAATATCTCTTACACCGCTTCCTCTGACCATTAAATGTAATATCTTGCCGGTAATACCTGAGTTACACCCTTGATAGCTTAATGCATGATCACCAATAAACTGACGTTTGCAATCTTTGCACTGATGGTTTTGTTTCCCATCTACTTTGATGCCATTTCTCTTTATATTGTTACTTAGACAGGTAGGACATTTGATTTGTAGCGTTATTTTCATACCTCTATTTTATCAAAAGCCATATTGTTTTTTTCAGCATACTTTTTGAAACACCACCCATCATTTTATTAGTGAGTTAGCAAAAACAACAAAAAGGATATTGCTATCCTTTTTGTTCATTCATTTTAAATCAGGAATGTAGTGTTATTGCTGTGCTTCCGCCAGATGACGTTCATTTACTGCCTGTTCATATAACAGCTGTTCTTTTTCTTTATGTTCGACAGAGAAGCGGATCATCAACACACAACTTGCAGCAATCACCACCAAGCTACCCAGTACCATCAAAGTGGTTTGAATATCCAGCATGCCTTTTAACAGGAAACCTGCAGCTACCGCGCCGACATTGCCACCTGCTCCAATAATACCGGCCACACCACCCAAGGCATCACGGTCGATAAAGGGTACCAGTGCATAGGTTGCACCACATGCCATATGAGTAAACAAGGCAAATATAGTCATCGCCATGATCGCCAAGGTCGCGCTGTTCATTTGCGAAAATAGAATAAGAAACAGACCTTCCAGCATGATCAAGGCAAACAGGACTTTGGTTCGACCATCCAGACCTTTTTGAATCGCAACTTTGTCTGAAACAATGCCACCCAAGGCACGGGCAAACAATGCCAGTAAACCAAAAATCCCGGCAGCCATGCCTGCTTCTTTTAGGCCAAACTGGAAGTTGTCGACAAAGTACAAGGCAATAATATTATGGATGAAAATTTCAATACCAAAACAGGCTGCGTAAGCCCCAAACAGAATCCACACACGGTAATTACGTGCGGCATGTATCAGAATGGTAAGACCACCTTTTTTATCGCTACCGACAGAAATACCTTGCGCACGGAGTTCTTTAAAATTACCTTGTGGACAGTCTTGGGTGAATTTCCAGTACAGCACACCGACAATGATCATCAGAATACCCGGCACCAGAAGCGCAATTCTCCATCCCATTGCCTGTTCTACACCGAACATGACCAAAGCAGCCAGCATTAAAGGCATCAGGGCTTGAGTCGCACCGCCACCGGCATTCCCCCAACCTGCTGTAGTTGCATTTGCCGTTCCCACCACATTTGGCGCAAACATGATACTGGTATGATATTGGGTAATCACGAAGCTGGCACCGATGGCGCCAATCAATAAACGGAAAAACAAGAAAGATTCATAACTGTTGGCCGATGCCACACCAAACACCGGAATACTGCCAATAATCAGTAAGGCGGTATAGGTTTTACGCGGACCGTACTTGTCACATAACGGCCCCACGATCAGACGCACCAGAATGGTAATCGCGACTGCGGCAATATTGATATTGGCGATCTGCTCTTTGGTCAGGCTGAATTCACCGGCAATCACAGGCATTAAGGGTGCACAGGCAAACCATGCAAAAAAACAGACAAAAAAAGCGAGCCAACTCATATGGAAGGCCCGCATCGCTGAACTACTGAAGTTAAATAGACTTATTTTTGTTGCTTTATTGAGACTTGTATTTGAAGACATAGCCATTTCCTTACCAGAACTGAACGTATTTAAGTCACTGTGATGCACCAGGCATGTCAGTAACGATCAGAACGGACGTCATTGGCCGTCATACAAATGTAGAGTCTTCTTTGACTTTAATCAGGTATATGCACAGGTCATGCCAGATTATTTTTAAAATAGAATAAGATATTGTTTTATATTAACTAATTTATATTCAGGATTTTAACTTAGATGTTTCTTTTTTAAAAATAGAGAGAAAGATAGATATCTTCTGAGGCATTGTTAGAAAAACAGCGAGAGGATGACCTGCTCGGAGTCATTGCTGGTTTAAATCGGTGCAGGGCTGGATCAAATAATTTTTCCCTTTTCAAAATGCAGCAGTTGTGCCTGTAAATACGCCACTTCATCTACATGATGAGTCACATAAATCATGGGTAAATCTGTTTGATGAATCACAATTTTCAGAAAAGGTAAAATCTGGTTTTTCAGCTTTTGATCCAGTCCATTTAAAGGCTCATCCAAAAGTAATAGGTCGGGAGAAGATAAAAGTGCACGACCGATAGAAACGCGCTGTGCCTGTCCACCAGAAAGCTGATGCGCCCGATGCCGAAGTAGTGGCTTTAATTCGAGTAACTCCACAATGTCTTCAAACGTAAATTTCTGCTGACCTTTATTTTTTATATTTAGCTGTTCTGCATATTTCAAATTCTGCATGACATTCAGATGCGGAAACAGTAGGGCTTGCTGAAAAATCAGGGCAATTTTTCTTTGATGAACAGGAATATTCAGTTTCTGCTGATGATCAAATAATATTTTTTGCTGAAAATGAATAAAGCCTTGTGATGGTTTTAATAGCCCTGCAATATTTTTTAAAAAGGTGCTTTTCCCACTTCCTGAGGCTCCCACAATACCAATCAATTGTGTCTGCATATCCAGACTGGCCTGTAGCTGGAAATTTGCGTAATTAAACTGAAAATCACACTTCAGCATCTTAGCCCTCCAATTTACGTTGATACTTCTGCATGATCCAGTAATTTGCAATCAAGGCTGAAAAAGCCAGAATCAGAGATAAAATGACCAAACGCATAGCCATACTTTCTCCATCAGGCTGTTGTAACAGGCTATAAATGGCGATGGGAATGGTACGGGTTTCTTCTGGAATATTGCCAACAAAGGTAATCGTGGCACCAAATTCTCCCAGACTGCGGCTGAAACATAAAATGCTGCCGATTAAAATTCCAGGCAAAGCCAGAGGCAGGCTAATGCTACAGAATACCCGCCATGGTGTGGCGCCCAAAGATCCTGCCACCTGTTCTAACTGCCGGTTGATCATTTGAAAAGACAAGCGAATTGGTTGAACCATTAAAGGAAATGCCACAATCATTGCTGCCAGTACCGCACCTTTCCAGTTAAATATCAGCTGAATTCCCCATTTATGTAGATATTGCCCCAGCATACCCTGATGACCAAATAGCAGGAGCAGAAGATAGCCCAGTACTACCGGCGGTAGCACCATAGGCATCTGCAATATTGCCTCTACGAGAAATTTGGCCCTGAATTCATAACGCGCCAGTAACCATGCTACGGCGATAGCAAATGGCAGACACACCGCTGTGGCAAAGCCCGCTACTTTGGCTGAAAGCATCAAGGCACTCAGTTCTTCTGGTGTAAGCATGAGCAGTTAGCCTACCTTAAGCTTAAAACCATATTTCTGGAAAATCTGCCTGGCCCTTGGACTCGTCTGGATAAATTCAGAAAATTGGACTGCTGCCTGATTTTTCTGGCCCTGCCGGGTTAAAGCAATCGGATACACAATCGGACGATGTGTTCTGGCTGGAAACACCCCCGAAATTTTAACTTTTTTACTCATCAAGGCATCAGTTCTATACACAATACCGACCTGACATTCGCCACGTTCTACAAATGCGAGAGTTGAACGGACGCTATCCGTACCGACAATTCTGCCTCGAAGCTGATTCAACCAGCCCAGCCCGGTTAAGCTTTGTTTGGCATATTTTCCAGCAGGCACCGATTCCATTTGTCCGGTACATAAATAACCCTGAAAGGCTTTAGCAAAATTAAAGTCAGCTGACATTTTAAAATGATTTTTTTGCTGAATAGAACTAATCAATACGAGTTCATTCAAAAGCATAGGTCGAATCTGACCGATCTGAATTTTTTGTTTCTTGATCAGATCATTCATCCAGTCTAGGTCTGCAGAGAAAAATAGATCACTGCTCGCTCCCGCCGCAATTTGTTTCGCCAATACCGAAGACGCAGCAAAAACCGGAACGATCTGGATGTCCCGATGCTGTTGCTCATATAGTCTGGAAATATCAGTAATCGCATTGGTCAGGCTGGCTGCGGCATATATTTTAACTGTTTCGGCATACAGCATGGGGCTAGTCAACAGCACGCCAGTGAGTAGAACTTTGAATAAATCCATCTTTCTCATTCTATGTGATTCGAATATTGAGAATTGCGACAGGCATTTCAAATCAGTAAACCTTGTACCACATGCCCGGCTTGGATTTCTGTTGCTGCCGGAATACGTACCAGACAATTGGCCTGCATCAGATTACTCAACATATGCGACTGCTGTTTCGCCAGGCTTTTGAGCTTTAAAGTACCCTGATCAAATTCTGCAGCCATTCTTAAAAAACGTTCACGTGCATCCGCTTTCAAATCATGTGTCATTACCGCACTAAGCCATGCAGGTGACTGCTTTTGCCCTTGTAAGGCATTCAGTAAAGTTGCCGTATAGATTTGCATCCCGACATACACAGCAGCCGGATTTCCCGGCAAACCCAAGAGATAACAGTAACCTTGATCATCTCGACGATACTTGGCAAATAACATCGGTTTTCCGGGCTTCTGCTTCACTTTCCAGAAAATCTGCTCAAAACCCTGCTCCAGGGCAACAGGACGAATGAAATCATAATCACCCACCGAAACCCCGCCTGTGGTCAATATGAAGTCGTATTGGTTTTTAAGACGATGTATTAACGTTTGCAGCTCATACTCATTATCTGAAACATGCAGAATATCTACGTTTTGACCCTGTGATTGAAACCAAGCCTGAATCAGTGGAGCATTGGCGTCAAAGATTTTTCCGGAATTCAGGTCTTCAATGCTGGAAGCGACTTCATCTCCAGTAATCACAACAGCAATTTTAGGATAACGATAGACTGAAACCTGCTTTACGCCTGCCATGCTCAAAGCTGCAATTGCACCTACATGCAGTTTTTGACCTGCATCTGCCAGACGCTGCCCTTGTGCGATTTCCTCGCCTGCATCACGTATATCCGTATGAGGCTTTAGGTCTGTTGTAATAATGATTTGATTGGCATGGCATTTGACAATTTCCTGACGGGCGACCGTTGTAGTTCCTGCTGGAATCCTGGCACCGGTAAAAATCCGGACCGCCTGACCTGGCCGCAGTTCAATTTCAGTACTTTGCCCTGCCCGAATCTCTCCAATGAGTTCAAAAGTGCTGTGAGCACTAACATTTTCTGGACTGCAAAGCGCATAGCCATCTACAGCACTTTGTGAAAACAGCGGCAATGGAATAGCCGAATCAATCGCTTTTGCCAGATAGCGATTCAGAGTCTGAACAAGCGGCAGGCTTTCAATTGCCAAGACATTCGTCTGCTCAAGTATCATCTGTAGTGCCTGATCAACAGAAATCAGTCCCGGCTCAGCACCGCAGGCTGAATGCGATATTGCCTGATTCATTGATAGCCTCCCGAATGTGGAATATTTTTTTGCACATCAAATAAGTGCACCAACGCTGGAAGCACCGCGATCAGGGATTCTTTCGCACCCTGCCGACTTCCCGGCAGGGTCATCACCAGACTGTTCTCAATATAGCCAGCCACGCCACGACTTAATGCCGCATAAGGTGTACGTTTCTGCCCAAAACTACGTGAAGCTTCCATCAAGCCTGGAATTTCCCGTTGCAGCAAAGGTTGCAGAGTCTCAACTGTCAGGTCTTTAGGACCCAATCCAGTACCGCCCACAGTTAGAATCAGCGGATACTGATTTTTCTGCTGTTCAATCAGGGTCAATAGCTGTTCTGGGCTATCGGGAATGACCTGATAATTAATAGCGTCAAAATTAGCCTCTTGCAAAATTTCCAGTACGTTTTGTCCGGCAGTGTCCGGCTTTTTACCTGCTGCAACCGTATCGGACAGTACAATAACTGAAGCGGACAGACTCTCTTTAAGTACGCGGGTAAAATGTGATTTTCCGCCTTTTTTCTGCTGCAACCTGCATTGATCCAGCGACAAATCTTCCGGTTCACAATGCGGCTTCAGCATGTCATACAAGGTCAGACCTGCCAGACTGACCGCTGTCAAAGCTTCCATTTCCACACCAGTTGGTCCAATGGTTTCAACAGTAGCAATAATTTCGACATGTGCATCACACAGTTCATATTCCACATCGGCACGATAAATCGGTAATGGATGGCACAATGGAATCAGCTCATCGGTCCGTTTGGCACCTAGAATGCCGGCAATGCGTGCTGTTTTCAGGGCATCACCTTTTTCAGTATTGCCATTACGTAGCAGCTCAATGCAATGTGGCGGTGCATGCAGGATTCCAGTGGCAATTGCTGTACGGTAACTTTCTGCTTTCATCCCTACATTTTTCATGATTCATCCCAGGCTAATTTTTAAAATCTGTTTTAAAGTGATTCATCTTATGCATCCTCATTGGACGCATTTAATTAGATGGTGATTGGCAAGCGTGTTCTGCTACATGGTGATGGTGACAATGCGCTTCTTCTGCATGATGAGAGTGATTAGTTTCAGGTCCATGATCTTTTCGAATACAACAGCCTTCCACATACTGGCTGCTACCATCCAGATAAAACTCTTCTTTCCAGACCGGAACCTCATGCTTCACCCGTTCCACAGCTTCCTCACAGGCAGCGAAGGCCTCACGACGATGGGCCGCATAAGCCATAGCAATAATGGCTGTTTCCCCAACCTCCAGCTCACCAATACGGTGCACTACCCGTACATAAGACACCTGGTATTTGATCTGGATCTGCTGTTCAATTTCACGAATCATTTTTTCAGCCACAGGCGCATAGGCGGTATATTTCAGGGCACGCACAGCTTTCCCCTGATGATGGTTACGTACTGTTCCGACAAAGATGCCGATTCCACCACATTCCGGAAAATGCTGGATACCATCAAAATCCTCCAGACTAAAAGCAGTCTGCTGGATTCGGGCAAATTGTTTTAGTGACTTGAGTTGCATCTCAGCCTCCTGCTACCGGCGATAACAGCACCAGCGTACTGTCACGATTTAAAACATTCTGTCTGGAAATAATGTCTTCACCGATTGCACAGGCACAACGTTCCAGCATGGGCTGTATATCGGGATAGAGGGATAGCAACTGGTTCAGGACTTCAGAAACATGAATTTCAGACTCGCATTGCAAATTTAAATCTGCGGGAATTTGTCGTTCAATCGCACCGAAGGCTTCTATTTTGATATGAATTAATTTTTGCTGAGTGAGTGACATATTTACCCTCCAATGCTGTGCATGCTGATTTTTCGGATCGGCTTTTGTATTGGTGATTGCTGGATCGCATGGAAGCCGGCCTCTTTATGCCAGATATAAGCGTGGAGCTTGTGCTGAAATGTCTGTGTGGCGAAATGATCCAGCGCCAGTTGTTCGATATCTGCCTTAAGGTTCAGGCCTTGTCTGGCAAATAAACAGTTATAAAATTCACCTTGGGCATTGAGGCGCAGACGGTCACAATCACTGCAAAATGAATGGGTAATGGTGGAAATAATCCCCAAAGGCTGCCCATTGACCAAATAGCCACGGGCTGGATTGGCGCCTTGTCCTTGAGATACCTGGACATCAAATTCAGTTTTCAGTTGATCCAGGATATCCTGCTCACTGATGACATCAGACGGATTCCATTTCTGATCGCCATCGAGGGGCATAAACTCAATAAAACGCAGTTCTATAGCCTGATGCTGTGCCCATTTCACCAAAGGAATAATCTGATTGTCATTGATGCCTTTGATGAGCACACTATTGATCTTGACGGTCAAACCTGCCTGCTGTGCGGCAGAAATACCTTGAAGTACAGGCTGTAACTGTTTTTGGGTCAGTTGCTGAAACTGCTTTGGATCAAGACTGTCTAGACTGATATTCAGATCGTCCAGTCCTGCCTGTTTAAGCGCTTGAGCATAATCTTTTAAATAATGGCCATTACTGGTCATGGAAATACGTTTCAGGCCAATTGCTTTCAATGTCTGTAAGCAGGCAATAAAATGAACAATACCCTGACGCATCAACGGTTCGCCCCCCGTCACGCGGATCTGCTCAATCCCGTGTCGCACCATAAACTCGCAAAAAGCATACAGGGCTTCAAAACTGAGCAATTCTTTTTTATTTATCCATTGCGGATGTTCAGGCATGCAATAGCTGCATTTAAAATTACAGCGGTCAGTCACCGAGATCCGCAACTTACGTTTCTGGCGTCCAAACTGATCCTGAAAGATACTGCGAGGTGCTAAAGCTGTCATGCTGTTCATTGCTGCGGTCCATGATGAGATCTGCACGGTTATTTAACAGTCTTGAGTTACTGCCCTATTTCTTCACAATGAATGAGCAAAAAGTGTTCCAACTTTGCACAAATTTATGTTTAATGAATATTAATGGGTAATATTTGTTCTTTTTTAGTCCAAAAGTTCGCTCGAAAAATAAAAAAAGCAATATTTTGGTGAACCAGGATATGATAATTCGACTTTTAGCATTTTAAACGCTAGAGAAAGTTAAGCTGTTGATGCTGCTGTAGCTCGTCAAATGAATTAATACTGTGAAAAAACAGGGCACGATTTTTAAAGCTTGCCCGCTGCATGTGCATGTCAACAAAACAGAGTTTTAAACTGTGCTGATCATTTTCAAGATGTTGTATAAGAGTGGGTAAGCTGCTGTGTTTCATCAGACAGAATGGAAACAATGCCTTTTCATTGATTTCAACTACCGCCACTTCACATAAGGGATGTCGTTGCAAGGCCTGATGTAAACGTGAAATGACCTTTTTGGGGATATAGGTCACATCACAAGGCACGAACAGCACATAATCAGATTCCACATGTGACCAGGCACTCTTCATGCCCATCAATGGTCCCTGAAAGCCGGGTTCATCGTCCTGATAAAAATCAATCGAAGGAATCATCCGTTTATAAATAGAGTGATCCCGATGGCTATTGACCCAGACTTTGCTTGCCCGGGACTTCAGTTGCTGATGGATTTTAATCAGCTGGATTTCATCATCAAATTTGTGCAGCAATTTATTGATGCCATTCATGCGCCGCGCTAAACCTCCGGCCAGAATCACCACGTCGGTTTCCGGATAAGACACCGTCTTCATCACTCTTCTTTTCATTCTATGCACTCCGTCTGGCAGGCCTTAATCAGGCCTCTAATTTCTGGCAAACACGAACCGCAATTTCCTCCGGCTTTTAGACATGCAGTCACCTGTTTTTCATGCGTGATATTTTTATCTTTAATGGTTTGAATAATTCGGTTCTTGCCGACCTTAAAACAGCTACAGACCAATGCTCCTTCACTATTTCCCATCGACATGGCCTGACCTGCCAGCAATGCTTTACGATGTAATGCACTCAGACGTTCACGTCTAAACAGGCCAGCCACCCAGTCACGATCTGGCAATAATGCCGCCGGTGCGATATAAAAACTGGCAATTAACTGGCCATCCTGAAGAACCACACTATGACTGATATGCGCCGTTTGATCTTCGAGATTCAGCCATTCAAAGCTTTCATCATTAAAGTCTAAGAGACTCTTGATCTGCCCGGTGATGTCAGAAAACCTGCGCCGGTCTGCCAGTTCATAACGGATGGCCTGAGTGGTTTGAATTTTGCTCCACCACACCGTATTTTTAATCATGGTCTGGATCTGTTGTTTAAAGCCTTCCTGTACATACAGCACGCCCTGCCACTGAGTATAAAATGGCTGGATCATCACCGGAGTATGCTTAAACTCTGGCTCGCCGGAAATCGGGTCAACCACCGGATTCACCACTTTGCCAATCCGCGCATCGGACGCAAACTGGTCGTTCCAGTGAATCGGTGCAAAAATCTGGCCACGTCGCATATTTTGTGAAAATTGCACACGGAGTACACAACTTCCCCAAGCGGATTTCACCTCGACCAGCTCGCCATCTTTCAGGCCATATTTCAGCCCGTCTTGCGGATGCAACTCACAATAAGGCTCGGCACGATGCTGGGATAAACTGGCAGATAATCCGGTACGGCTCATGGTGTGCCATTGATCGCGGATCCGTCCGGTATTTAGGATCAGCGGATATTCAGTAGAAATAGCATGTACCGGATCGGCTGCAACTGTTGGCACCAATCTGGCTTTGCCATCTGCATGGCTAAACTGGCCTTGGCTAAATAGTTGACCAACCTGATGAACTTCTTGCTTATCCCAGACTGGCCACTGGATCGGTGCCAGATTATGATATTCTGCAAAACTGAGATGAGTTAAACCTTGCAGGTTGAAATAGCGGAAATTTGGCGTATCTGCGCGTTGCGAAAGTGAACCATTCTGATAGGCAGATAAACGGGCATGTTCCAGAAAAATGTCATGGCTATTGTTAAAGTCAAAACCGCGAAAACCTAAGACCTGAGCCACCCGGGAAATGGCCCACCAGTCTGCTTTGGCTTCACCCGGAGCCGGCAAAAAGGCCTTTTGCCGTGAAATACGGCGCTCCGAATTGGTGACTGTGCCATCTTTTTCGCCCCAACCCAGTGCCGGTAACAGTACATCGGCATATTGCGTGGTATCAGTGTCGAGACAAATATCAGAAACCACTACAAATTCACACTTTTCCAGAGCGCGTTTAACCTGATCTGCATTGGGCAAACTCACGATCGGATTGGTGGCCATAATCCAGATGGCCTTGATTTTTCCGCTTTCCACCGCTTGAAATAAATCTACTGCTTTTAATCCGGGCTGCCGCGCGATGACCGGGCTTTGCCAGAAGTCCTGCACCAGTTGCTGATGCTGCGGGTTCTCCAAATCTAGATGGCTGGCCAGCATATTGGCCAGCCCACCGACTTCCCGTCCGCCCATCGCATTCGGTTGTCCAGTCATGGAAAAAGGTACCGCACCGGGTTTGCCTATTTTCCCTGTCAATAAATGACAGTTGATAATGCTATTGGCCTTGTCTACTCCTTGAGAGGATTGGTTTACACCCATGGAAAACAGGCTCATGATTTTTTCGGTCTGGGCAAATTTCTGAAAAAATAAGGTTAATTTTTCAATAGCAATACCAGTACGCTTTGCCACGCTTTCAAGTGATGACTCTGTCGAGCTGCTGGCAAGTGCCTGCTCCAGACCTTGGGTATGTTGTGTAACAAAATCCAGATCAGTATAGCCATTTTGCTGAAGATACTGTAACAGGCCATTAAACAGCGCGACATCCTGACCTGGTAAAATAGGTAAGTGTAAATCTGCCGCTTCACAGGTTGCAGTAAAGCGTGGATCAATCACTACCACAAATAAATCCCGCTCTTCCTTGGCTTTCATGATGCGCTGATAAAGCACCGGATGGCACCAGGCGGTATTGGAACCGACCAGAACCACCATTTCTGTCTGCTCAAAATCTGTATAGCTGGCCGGCACCAGATCTTCGCCAAAAGCCCGCTTATGTGCAGCCACAGCAGATGACATGCACAGTCTTGAATTGGTATCAATATTGGCAGTACCAAGATAGCCCTTTAAAAACTTGTTCACCACATAATAGTCTTCAGTCAAAAGCTGGCCGGAGACATAAAAGGCGATGCTGTCGCGTCCATACTGATCAATACATTGCTGAAATTTATTGGCAATACTAGAAATGGCATGATCCCAAGTGCTTATTTGCCGCTGTTCTTTTCGACCTGTCATCGGATGCAGAAGCCGGCTTTTTAAGCCAAGTGTATCGGCAAGATGACTGCCTTTAATACACAACTTGCCCAAGTTCGCAGGATGCTGAACATCGCCTTCAATCTGAACCTTTTCACCCATCGGGGTTTGGCTTACGTGCGCGATGACACCACAGCCTACTCCACAATAAGGACAGGTCGTCTGAGTGGTTTTTATTTGGGATTCAGTAGAGCTATGTAGTTCCATAACCGGAATACTATTCATTGCTGCTGCGCTCCTTAATCATCCAAATTCACTTGTTTCACCAAAACGCTGATATCTAGCTTTTACAGGTTTGATTTAAATTTTTTCTATGTCTCAAAAGCTTTAATCCTCCCCAACCCTCCTTTAATAAAGGAGAGAGGTTCCCCTCTTGTTTTAAGAGGGGTTGGGAGATTGATCCGATTACCCTGCCTTTTTTAATGCAAAATCCCGACCAAAAAGCAGTTTGCTGCGGATATTACTAATTGGTGTCTGGTCTGCAATCAGTTCTGCATACCAAGCCCCATCTTCGGTATCGCCAAATAGCACAGCACCAATGACCTTGTCCTGTTGAATGATGATCCGTTTATAAATCTGACGCTTCTCATCATTCAGCACGATATCTTCGAAATCATTAGTCGGTTCAAAATTACCTGCCGAGAATACGTCACATCCACTGACCTTCAGTTGGGTCGGAACAGTCGGTGCCTTAAAGGTCAGTCGGCCATGTTCAGCCAGATGCGTCGCACAGATAAAGGCCTGTCCCCATAATGGCTCAACCAATCCAAAGGTCTGGCCACGATGCTCAATACATTCACCTACCGCATAAATACTTGGGTCATAAGTCTGCATGGTGTCATTCACCAGCACCCCACGATTGCAGCGCAAGCCAGCCTGTTCAGCCAAAGTTTTATTTGGTCGGATTCCAACTGCAAAGACCACGAGCTCAGCATCCAGCACCGTCCCGTCTTTTAAGCGCAGTTGATTCACGTGGCCATCACTACCGAGTAGTTCTTCGGTGTTGGCTTCGGTGATGATCCGGATACCTTTATCTTCAATTGATTTTTTCAGCATTTGACTGGCTTTCATATCCAGCTGACGATCCATAATACGATCCATCAGGTGCAGCACAGTCACATTCATCCCCTGCTGCTTCAGTCCATAAGCTGCTTCTAGACCCAGCAACCCACCTCCAATCACGACGGCGTTTTGCCTGGTTTTGCAGTAATCCAGCATGCGGTTAACATCCTGAATATCCCGGAAGCTAATTACGCCTTCAAGTTCAGCACCCGGAATTGGCGGTACGAAAGGTTTGGAACCGGTCGCGAGGATCAGACGATCATAAGCAACTATCTCACCTTTTTCGGTATGAACCTGCTTACGTGAACGGTCGATAGCGATAGCAGCATCTCCAGCAATAAATCGAATGCCTTTTTCGGCATACCAGTCAGCTGAATGCAGCATAATTTCGGCAAAGCTTTTCTCACCAGACAATACCGGTGACAACATGATCCGGTTGTAATTTCCCCATGGCTCTTCCCCAATCACGGTAATGTCATAACGATCTGGTGCCATATCCAGCAAGTCTTCCAGACAGCGCATACCCGCCAGCCCATTCCCGACCAATACCAATTTTAAGCACTCTGTGTTTTGACCATTACTGGAAATATAAGTCTTTTGCGGAGTCGGACTCACCAGAACTTTGCCATTTTCAATTCGGGTTGGAAATACCAGTAATTTCTGGTTTTGTTCTTCCAGACAACGGCCGGTCACCAGACTGAAATGCTGCTTGTAAATTGGGGATGCGACTACACGCTCACCTTGCAGATCACCCAGAATGCCACGTGCCATGACATTGGCCAGACTAAACGGATCCTGATTGCTGAGTGCATAAACCCGCTGTTCCTGACCCACGCGAAAAATTGCAATCTGCTGATCTTCAATCAAGGCTGCAACACCGGTATTCGGGATGATCTCATCCAGATGACAGACTTCGTACCAGTTCAGTTCGTTCATGTCTTTTAAAATTGTCATTTTCATTCTCCCTGACTGTGGTATTTAGGCTTCAACCACTGGAATACGGTTTAAATCACGTTCAGCTTTTGTCTTTGGACGAATCTGGCCACGTACAGGCGCAAACTGAATATGCGGGTCATTCTGCTCGGCTACTTTGGCATTAATAAAAGTCTTAAAGCGTTTGCGCACTTCAGGATCTTCAATCGCAGTGCGCCATTCATCCTGATAAGTGCCAATCACATGCTGCATACGGCTTTCCAGTTCAGCGGCAATGCCGAGCGAATCATGCACAATGACATCTTTCAGATAGTCCAGCCCACCTTCCATATTGTCACGCCACACACTGGTGCGCTGCAGACGGTCTGCTGTCTGGATATAGAACATAAAGAAGCGGTCGATATATTTGATGAGTGTGGGAGTATCCAGATCCGAGGCGAGCAGTTCAGCATGGCGCGGTTTCATGCCGCCATTTCCGCATACATATAGATTCCAGCCTTTTTCCGTGGCAATGACACCGACATCCTTGCTCTGTGCTTCTGCACATTCACGGGTACAGCCGGATACTGCCATTTTGGTTTTATGGGGTGAACGCAGGCCTTTATAACGATTTTCCAGGAAAATCGCCAAGCCGACAGAATCATCGACTCCAAAACGGCACCAGGTACTACCCACGCAAGATTTCACCGTACGTAAGGATTTGCCGTAGGCATGTCCGGACTCGAAACCGGCATTGATCAGTTTCTCCCAGATTTCAGGCAGTTGATGTACCTGTGCACCAAACATGTCAATTCGTTGTCCGCCCGTGATTTTGGTATATAGACCATAAGCTTTGGCGATCTGACCGATGGTAATCAGGCCATCCGGAGTAATCTCGCCGCCTGCCACACGTGGCACAATCGAATAGGAACCATCTTTCTGGATATTGCCGAGGTAGTAGTCGTTACTATCCTGCAAACCGGCATGACTTGGTTTCAGAACAAAATCATTCCAGCAGGATGCCAGAATATTGGCTACAGTCGGTTTGCAGATATCACAGCCCATGCCGTGCCCATGTTGCTGAATCAGGTCAGAGAAAGTCTTGATTTCATGCACGCGTACCAGGTGATACAGTTCCTGACGCGAATAGGCAAAATGTTCGCACAGGTGATTGTTCACCGTGACACCCTGACGTTGTAATTCAGATTTGAGAACCTGCGTTACCAGTGGCGCACAGCCACCGCACGCCGTTGCAGCCTGGGTGCATTTTTTCAGTGCACCCAATGAAGTTGCACCGCCATCAATGGCTGAACAGATATCAGCTTTGGAAACGTTATTACAGGAACAGATGGTCGCACTGTCAGGCAATAAATCGATGCCACTGCCACCTGATTTGGAGGTTGACTGATCAAAGCCCGGCATGATCAGGCTTTCCGGTTGCTCCGGTACAGCCAGACCATTTAGCATCATTTGCAGGAGATCACTATATTCTTTGGCACAGCCCACCAGCACCGCGCCCAGCAGCCTGGTCTTATCTGCTGACACCACGATTTTTTTATAAACCTGCGCGGCTTCATCAGCATAGAAATAGCTCAAAGCACCTGGGGACATGGCATGTGCATCACCAATAGAAGCAACATCCACGCCCATCAGTTTGAGCTTGGTACTCATGTCCGCACCAGCGAATGCATGACTTTCTTGGCCTAGGACATGTTTTGCTGCAATACGTGCCATGTCATAGCCCGGTGCGACCAGACCATAAATTTTATTGTCCCAGAGTGCACATTCACCAATCGCATAAATGTCCGGATGTGAAGTCTGGCAATAATCATTGATAATGATACCGCCACGTTCACCCAGCAACAGACCGCTCTGGCGCGCCAGTTCATCACGTGGACGAATCCCTGCCGAGAACAGAATGATATCGGTTTCCAGTTCAGCACCATCACCGAACTTCATGACATGGTTGGCATTGGCACCATCTTCAATAGACGATGTTGCTTTTTGGGTATGTACTTTCACGCCCAGATCTTCGATTTTGGAACGCAGTACACGACCACCCAGATCATCAATCTGAACTGCCATCAGACGCGGTGCAAATTCCACCACATGGGTTTCCAGATTCAGATCTCGCAAGGCTTTTGCGGCTTCCAGTCCAAGCAGACCACCGCCAATCACTACGCCTGTTTTTGCATTCAGGCTGGTCGCACGAATGGCATCCAGGTCTTCAATGGTGCGGTAAACAAAACAGTTCTGACGGTCATTGCCCGGAATCGGTGGGACAAAAGCATAAGAACCGGTAGCGAGAATCAGCTTGTCAAAACTCAGTACATCGCCGTGGTTGGTTGTGACCGTTTTATTCAGCTGATCCAGCTCAATTGCGCGGGTATTCAGACGTAGGTCAATGCCATAAGCATCGGCAAAATCACTACGACAGAGACTGAGGTCTTTGACCGTCTTGCCGCTAAAGTATTCGGTTAAATGTACCCGGTCATAAGCCAAATGCGGCTCTTCAGCCAAAATGGTCAATTCGACGTCATCACCGGCCTGTTCAAGTACAGATTCGATGAATTTATGCCCCACCATGCCATGCCCAATCATGAGAATTTTCATATCTGCACTCCAACTATCGTTTTTTTAAAGATGATAAAAAGCCACATATCACGTCTAGGCATTGATATGTCCGCTGATTGAATATGTTGTAAATACCGCAACTCAGCACTTTGTAATGCTGGATGAAGGGTTGAAACGCTTGTGCGTTTTGTATTGCTGAACAACTGACCATGTCATTTATCCTGTGCTGAACGAAATACCAATCACATTTTTTAAGAATGCAATTACGATCAGAACGGACATCGTTGGCCGTTGTTAGTATTGAAAGTCATCTTTGACGATTTAGTAAATGCAGAAATCGTGCCAACTTTTCCATTAAGAAAACGCCTTATTTCAGGCAGATGATCTACCTAAATGCTTCATTTTGATGAGCTATCAGCTGAAATCCCTAAAGCTGTGCACTAAATTGAACAGAAAAATAGAATTTTATGCACCAATTTAATGGCATGTTTTTTGCATTGATCCTGCTTGAATATTCCTTAGGCCTTACTTGAAAATATTCCATGTCCAAATTACGAATTGCTCTTATTGATGATGATCTGGAGCGCGCCCAATTCATCCAAGAATCCTTACTTTCACATGATTTTCAGGTGGTGGCCTGTTTAATCCTGAATGACCTGAATATGGTGCATGTCAAAGGCATTCATGCAGATGTGATCCTGCTGAATATGGATCATCCGCATCGGGATATTATTGAAAGCTGTGTCAGCCAATATGAACTTCCTACCGTGCTGTTTACCCAGAACTCCAATAAAGACACCATCAAAAGTGCGATTGATGCCGGAATCACGGCTTATATTGTCGATGGTATTGATCCCACCAAATTAGAAAGCATTCTGGAAATTTCAATTGAACAGTTTCGCAAGCATAAAAAGCTGCTGAATGATTTAAAAGAAACCCAGGACAAACTGATTGACCGTAAAGATATCGATAAAGCCAAAGCCCTGCTCATCCAGCTGCATGCCTTAACGGAAGAACAAGCCTTTGCTTTATTGCGTAAAAATGCCATGAGTCACCGGATTACCATTGGTGAAATGGCCAGACGCTTACTGGATGCACAGAAGCTGTTACTGGGCCAATAAGGAAAAGCATATGTCCACATTAGAAAAAACTGAACTCAATATTGGCTATATTCCTTTACTTGATTGTGTTGCCATTCTCTGGGCTGAAAAACAGGGGTATTTTGCCGAGCAAGGATTAACCATCAATTTAATCCGCGAAGCCTCATGGTCAAGTTTGCGTGACCGTCTGGCCTATGGCTTTCTGGATGCTGCACATTGCCTGTCTGCCATGTTGCCCGCTGCTGCCCTGGGCACAGACCAGTTACAGGTGGCTTTACAAACCCCTCTAGTACTGAGTGTGAATCAGGCTTTTATTAGTCTGCGCCAAGATCTGTGTTATGAACTCGGCATCCAGCCTGAGGATGATGAACAGATTACCTCAAAGAAACTTGTACTGGCTTTACAACAGAATCATTCCATCAATCTGGCCTATGTTTATAAATATTCGATTCACCATTACTGTTTAAAAGAATGGCTGGCACTGACTGATCCACAACTGGCCAAGAATATCCAGCTGATGACCTCTCCACCGCCTTCTATGGTAAAAGGAATCGCAGAACAGGTATTTGATGGGTTTTGCGTGGGAGAACCCTGGAATATTCAGGCCAAACTTGAAGGTTATAGCTTTATCGTCGCTGCGAGCCAGAATGTCATTCCAAAAGTTGCCGATAAAGTTTTGGCCATGACCCAAGAATGGGCAGAACAGCATCCATTTACTGTAGAGGCAGTGGTCAAGGCAGTACAAAAAGCGCAGAATGATTTAAAGCAGCGCAGTGATTTATCAGAAGTATGGGACATGCTGGTGGACTATCAGATTATTCAGTTTGAATGTTCCGCCCAGCGGCATGTTTATGACTTTCACAAGATCAAGAATATTATCCGGAATTTTGTTGGGGAAAGTGCCGAACCGAAAGTCGATGATTTTATCTGGCTCCTACAGCAGATGCAGAAATGGGAAAATCTTGATCTATCAGAAGATGATCAGCTACAGATTGCGCAGCAGTGCATCTATAGCTTGCAAAACCAGCATGCAGACATTATTGGCTAAATGATGTTACTGAAAAAAAAGGCCTGATTTTTCGGGTCTTTTTTATTGAGTCTATTTTCCAGAAAATGATTAAAAATCTCTGTATTCTGATCTAACTTCTTAAATATGATTAAGAGTTATCTGCTAATTTTTTCTATAAAAATAAGCCCTTTTTAAAGTCATTTCAGGATTTGGGATGAAATGGCATCCATTTTGCTTAGTCAGTATTACGTTTTATAAAATTTGTAATATTGAGGGGCAACACTATGAGTTACGTTGCACGTGAACTCAGTCAAAGAAATAAATTGCTGTTTGGCTTGGGGTCTTTTTTAATACCAATTCTAATTTGGTGTGCAGTCAGTTATTTGCCATTTATCTGGCATCCACAAGTCCAGATTACTGATTCCGGTAGTGTTGCCTATTTACAGGTCGAGAGTCGTATTGATAAAGACCAGTTTTTTTCTGCTGCGCAGTCTGCAGTAGATCAAGGTCTAGCTCCGCCGCAGGGTATTCTGGTCAACCCGATTTATCTGCCTGCACCGCATCAAGTGGCAATTGCACTGATCACAGCTTTTACCACGGAGCCGGCTCAGGCCAATGCGCCCTGGTTTCATGAAAGCCTGTGGCACAGTATCAAACTGGTATTTACTGCGTTCTTTATTTCTTCCTTGGTTGGTATTCCACTCGGTATTTTATGCGGGTTTTCAAATAAAATTTCCCAGATGATCGAACCCTTTGTCGAATTCTTCCGCTATTTACCTGCTCCGGCCTTTGGTGCACTGGCAGTGGCAATTCTCGGAATTAATGATGCACCTAAAATAGCCATTATTGTGATTGGAACCCTGTTCCAGCAAATCCTGATCATTGCCAATACCACACGTCTGGTGGATCGCAGCCTGATTGAAGCCGGTTTTACTCTGGGCACCAATAAACTGAAAAGCTTGTTGCATGTGGTGATTCCAGCGGCCCTGCCTGAAATTTACCGCAATCTGCGTGTGCTGCTGGGTTGGGCATGGACTTACCTGATCGTAGCAGAACTGATCGGCAGTACCTCCGGGATTACCTGGTTCATTACCCAGCAAGCCCGCTATCAAAACTTTGATAATGTCTTTGCCGCGATCCTGATTATCGGTGTGATTGGCCTGCTTTGTGATGTGATTTTAATGAAACTGGGACAACGCTTATTTAAATGGAAACCGGGAGCCAACTGATGCAAAACACTGAATTTAATACCCGCGAATACTTTGACAAGATTTATAGCCGTCCGGTGATTCTGGAAGCGAAGCAATTGACGCAAAAATTCAGTCATGGCAAAACCGAGCGTACGGTTTTAAATGCACTAAATTTGAAAATTCATAAGCGGGAGTTCATCTGTGTGATTGGGCCTTCCGGTTGCGGCAAGTCAACCTTTAGCCGTGTAGTCGCCGGTCTGGATCCTTATAGCAGTGGTGAGATTCTGGTGGATGGCCAGCCGATTACCGGCCCAAGTCCAGAGCGTGGCATGGTGTTCCAGGGCTATACCCTGTTTCCATGGAAAACCGTCAAGGAAAATGTCATGTTTGGCCCGCGCATGAAAGGCCAAAGTAGTGCAGCTGCCGAAGCGCAGGCACGTGAATGGATCAATATCATTGGTCTGGAAAAGTATGAAAACCAGTATCCGCATGAGCTGTCTGGCGGGATGAAACAGCGTGTCGCGATTGCCCGGGCTTTGGTCAATGAACCGAAGATCCTGTTGATGGATGAACCCTTTGGAGCACTCGATCCGCATACCCGGCAAAAAATGCAGCGTCATCTGATGGATCTTTGGCAAAATATCGACATCACCATCATTTTTGTGACTCACGATATGGATGAAGCCATTTTACTGGCCGACCGTATTGTGGCGCTGAAAGCCAATCCGGGTGAAATCAAGGAAATTATCGAAGTTGATCTACCTCGTCCACGCCATCCAGACGTCATGCTTAGTCCTGAATTTAAACAGTTAAGACAACGTGTCGATTATCTGGTGCATGCTGAAGAAGATGAACTGGATCCGGCACTAGCAGAACTGCCGGTCATTCCGCGTATGACCAAGGTCAGCAGCAATAAATAATCTTATCCAAAATGCCTTTGGGACGACCCGAAGGTTTTAATCGCTGTGTTGGACGACCAACATTAGAGGTGATTATCATGCAAGCGCAATATGTACTCCCACTGGTTGATATTTCAAAATTACAAAGTCCGGATTTAGCCGATCGTATTGAAGTTGCTCATGCTCTGGATCAAGCCTGTAAAGAAGTCGGATTTCTTTATCTGCAAGGTAGCCAGTTTAATTCTGATTACGCCAAAGCCCTGATTGAAATGGCCCAGTCCTATTTTTCTCAGGATCTGGACACCAAAATGCAGCACTATATTGGCAAATCAAAAAACCATAGTGGCTATGTGCCGATTGGCGAAGAACAGTTTGCCGGCAACAGTTATGATTTAAAAGAAGCCTATGATGTCAATTATGATTATCAGGGGGTAAGAAAAGACTGTCCTTTACTTGGGCCCACCTTATGGCCAGACCATCCGGATTTCAAGTCTATTGTCAGCCAATACTATAGTCATCTGCGTGAGATCAGCCGGCAGATTTTTTCTGCCTTTGCACTGGCGTTGGGCGTTCGTGAGGACTTTTTTGAAAGCAAAATTACTGATGCACCAAGTCAGCTACGCTTGATTCATTATCCCTATAATCCGGAAGTGCAAGATGCCGAAGGCATTGGCGCACATACCGATTACGAATGCTTTACCTTGCTGTTACCCACCGCACCCGGCTTACAGGTTTTGAATAAAGCCGGCGAATGGATCGACATTCCACTGATTGAAAATACACTGGTGATGAATATCGGTGACATGATGGAAATTCTGTCAAATGGTAAATATCTCGCCACCAAGCACCGCGTGAAAAAAGTCTCTGAAGAACGTTATTCATTCCCTCTGTTTTGCGCCTGCAATTATGACACCGTGATTGAACCGGTTATTCACACTGAAAATTCCAAATATTCTGCCCTGATCGGGGGTGAGCATCTGTTTAATCAGACCGCCCAGACCTTTCAATATTTAAAACAGCGCATTGCTAGCGGTGAACTGATCTTAAAAAATGCTGTACCACTTTCCTCTTTTGGACTTGAAGAACAGGCGGAGACAGCATCATGAATCTGTTTGAAGTGATTAAGACTTTAAAGCCCACTATCCCTCAGCCAGAGATTATTCCAGAATTTTTATACGGTGCTTTCCGGCGTAAAAGTATCAGTTTTTATAATGGCCTAACCGATGAAAACACCATTGTGTACTGGTTTCAGTCGCGCAGTTTCACCATTGATCTTCGTCTAAAAAGCCAGACGGGAACTGCTGTTCAGGAACGCCAAGGCTGGATTGGCAATACGCTTTGGGATAACGCCAGCCAGCTCTTGTCTTGGGAAGTGAAAGACTACGCCAATTACCAGAATCATGTGCAGTGGCCGGAACCAGCCAAGCTACATGCGATTGGCAACTGCATTCTGGAGTTTTCTCCAAGTAATGTCTATGTCGAAGACTGGCGCCAGCAGGTACAGCATGGTTTATTTTTAGGCTTGCGCCTTCAGTCTGCACTTGATGTTCAATCTGGTCAGACACTGGAAATGGATGGTGGCCTGATTATTTGTGCTGATCATATTGCCTATGCCCTGACGCGTTTGCCTGAAGTGCAAAGTGCAGTAGCTCAAATAGATTTGAAAGCAGTCGATCCGACCGTGTTTGCCTTGGTGGAAAGTTTTGAAGTTTCTATCGGGACTGATGGTCAAGCTAAAACTTACAGCACCCGCACAAGCGAAACAGGCAAAGCCTTTAAGCTGGAAAATTTTGAAGTTCTCAATGAAACCCGTCTGGTTCAGCATGTCATTTTAGATGGTCGCGACATTGACCTGATTTTTGAGCTGGATATATACCAGCCGGATTACCAATTTCAATATGTAACCCCCACGACTACACAAGCTGAAAGCTGGCTGAAGTCAGAACAGGATCACCTGATGCAGCATGCAGAACGGGTGTTATAGGGAGAAATATGTCTTTTTTATATCTTTCGATTGCCATTATTGCAGAAGTCATTGCAACTTCTGCATTGAAAGCCTCCAATGGTTTTAGCGTGCTCTGGCCTTCACTTGCCACCATTGCCGGTTATGCCGTTGCCCTGTTTTTCCTGTCACTGACCATGAAAACCATTCCGATGGGCATTGCCTATGCAATCTGGTCTGGTGCCGGCATTATCCTGATTTCAACGGTTGGCCTCTTGGTGTTTAAACAGCAACTGGATCTTCCCGCACTGATCGGTCTGGCATTTATGATTATTGGCATTATTTTTATTAATGTTTTTTCCAAAAGTACGGAGCTTTAGCTTTTAATAATGAGCTGAATATAAAAAATCCCCAATCTGGGGATTTTTTATTGGTCTAGATTACATTCTAGAATGAGTATAGGTGCACTATTTGAGTTCTTGTACCAGAGTTGGAACAATCACGCCATCCACATTCATTTCTGTTGTATAAATGCCGTTGGCTACATTGAACTTATTCACATGGTAACTGGAACCATAGATCGAATCGAAGCCATCACCTTTGGTAAAGACTTTCTTGTTGGCGGCCAGATCCAGTAAATGCGTGCCATCAATGAACTGCATATAGGTCTTCGCATCGACACCGACACGTTTGGACATGATCTGTGCAGCATCTTCACGAGTCGCCGGGTCATTGATATATTTGACGGTTTTATCCCAAATCTGAATCACCTTTTTCCATTGCTCTTTATTGGCTTCCAGATGGGCGGGATTCACCGTCAAGGTATCGTAGATTAATCCTGGCTTGTCTTTAGAGGTGAAAATAATCTTGGAACCGGCCACCGCAGATAAAGCCTGATTCGCCACCGGCTGCCATACTGCAATCGCATCAATATCAGGAGTTGCAAATACCTGTGGCAATTCATTGGTCATGGTATTGACCAATTTAACTTCATTCAGTTTAACCTTGGCATCATCCAGTGCAGTGGACAGTAACAAGTGATCGACCAGGCCTTTTTCAGTTGCAACCGTTTTACCACGCAGATCCTGAATCGAATTAATGCCATTCTTGGCAATAATTACGTCATTTCCAGCTGAATAATCAGTCGCCATGATCATTACACCCTTGGTACCGCCAGAGCCAGTGACCAGATTATCACCATTAGTGACCAGTACGGCGTCCAGCTGATTCGCTGCGAATGCAGAGAGTGAAGCAGAATAGTCAAACCATTTAAAATCGGCATTAACTCCGGCATCTTCCAGCCAGCCTTTTTCAATCGCCACCTGCCAGGCCACAAATCCCGGCCAGTCACTATAACCAATCCGGATGGGCTGAGTATTTACACTCCCTTCTGCCTTGGCATTTGGTTCAGGTACTTTAGCGGTATTGTCACAACCGCTAAAAAGGATTGCAGACAGTACGGAAACGGACATCAGTGCTTTTTTGATCATTTTGCGACTTCCCCTATGCATTCACATTTAAATTTGGTATTTGAAAGTTGTTTAGATTTCATAAATTCGCGCCAGCCACCGAAATGACTGATATCTGTTGCATCTTCAAGTGCATAGCCTTCACAGATAAAGCCTTTCACCCAAGTACCATCAATCAGCTGGACATTGCCGATCCCCAAAGGCGCCGGAACTTCTGCAACAATGTCTCCGAACAGTGCACGCGGAATGTCCCAGACCTCTACTTCAATTGAAAAACCTTTCGCGCTGTATTGCAGGCCGGGTTTTGGCGGTGTGGTATTTTTTAATGCATACAGTTTGTAATGCGAAGCAGTCCGGGTCTGCTTGATCAGGGTGCCACCGCGTGTGGTCAGCTGAAAATTCAGCGGCATTCCGCTTAGATGTGCACCGACGACAGCCAGTTTGACGCTGTGACCCGATGAGATTTCAGTTGTTTTTTCATATGGGCGTTCAGAGGTGCCTAGCTTCAACTGGCTTGCCTGCTGCCATTTTTGCCCGAATTTGGCCAGTGCTTCATCCATCCAGGCTGGTGCAATAAAGGTCACGCCCGTTGGCAAACCATCGGCACGAATGCTATTGGGTAGCGCCAAAGCCGAAAGATCGGCAAAATTGACAAAATTGGTATAAGCGCCCATGTGACTGTTTTTTACCAGAGGGTCCGCTTCTACTTCTGCAATGCGATAAATGGTAGGTGCGGTAGGCACCATCAATGCATCATAATCCGTCAAGGTATTTTGAATGATACGGCTCAGGCGGGCGCGTTCATATTCATCCTGCATGGCATCGACTGCACTGAACCGGTCTGCCTGCGCAATAATCTGGCCAATGACCGGATGGGTCTGCTCGCGTTGCAACATTTTTTCAACGGCACTGGTGCGTTCAGCCACCCAAGAGCGGTTATACAAGGCCGCTGCCAGTTGCTGAAATGGAGCAAAATCAATCGGCTCAACTGTATAACCCAAGCTTTGTGCACGTGCGATCGCCAGCTGGAATGCTTTTTCAGTTTCGGCATCGCCATAAAATTCCAGTGTATCCGGAATGGCAATTTTCCCTTTTGAAAATTGGCTCGGTACATTTTGAGGATGTACTCGGGAATAATCATCACTGGCATCATAGCCCTGCATGACTTGCGCCACCTGCCAGGCATCATCCACCGTTAAGGCAAAAATCGAAATCACATCGATGGTACGGCAAGCCGGAATCAGGCCTGTAGTTGAAAACCAGCCTTTGGTCGGTTTGAGTCCGACCATATTATTGTGCCCTGCTGGTACACGTCCTGAACCTGCAGTATCTGTACCTAGTGAAAATGGTACTAATCCATTGGCTACCACCACGCTGGAACCTGAGCTCGAACCGCCACTGATATATTCAGGATTAAAGCTGTTCTTCACCGCGCCGTATGGAGAGCGAACACCGACCAGACCTGTCGCAAACTGATCCAGATTGGTTTTACCCACGACGATTGCACCGGCAGCTTTTAATTTGGCTACTGCGGTTGCATCGGAAGTCGCCAGATAAGCTGCTTCTTTACACGCTGCTGTGGTATAGAACCCTGCAACATCAATATTGTCCTTGACTGCAAATGGCACCCCATAAAGTGGCAAGCTTGCACTATCTACACCAGGCAATGCATCAATTTGTGCCTGTAATTGGGCTGCCGTCGCAATTGAAATCCAGGCATGATCATCATTATTCAACCCGGCAACATACTCAATCAGGTCACTAAGCTGGATATTGTTATTCTGGTAGGCGTGTTGCCAGTCCTGTACAGTCCATAAGTTGTGCACAGCTGTTCTCCTTAAGTGTGTTCGGTATTTTGTGGAATGGGCGGCATGACGGCATCCATCAGTTCGAGATGCCCTTTAATCACGCCTTTCAATGCAATAAATTGTTCGCTAATTTCTTTCAGATCACTGCTCGCGCCCTGCATCAGCATGACTTGTAGAATTTTTTTATCATCCAGCTGGATATGAAGCGAATTGATCACTTGTGCCAGATACTGCTGCTGCAGATCGACCAGCTGACTGCGCAGCGGCTTCAAACTGACGTCATAGAGCAAGGTAAGTGTACCGACCATGACTTCATCGCGAATCACCAGATCATCAATCAGGTGGCGGTTAATCATGTCGACAATGGCCTGCGAGCGGCTTTCATAGTGTTGCTCGACAATTTTTTGATCCATCGCATGCAGCGTGGTTTCTGGCACGGTAATACTGATCCGTGCCAATTTTTGTTTAGGCACGATGTTGATCCTTGGGTTGTTGGTATTGTGAAGACTGTTTAATGTGAAAGCCTGCGCGTACGCTGAGCAGCTCAACCAAAAAGTGAAGCCATGGATGCATTTTTTTATTTGATGTCGGATTGTTCATGTGCATCTCCTGTGGATATTACAAAACCAAAATTTCGTATTACTTAGGAAAATGCAGAAAGCGTGCCAATTTTTAGTTATTTGGATGAAGTGAATAAACTTATATAAAAGGGCGAAAAAAAGCCCCATAACATTGAAATGGGGCTTGTTCTAAAGCAAAAGTAAGTTTTGTATTTCACCGGTTTATTCCATTTTGATTGCTCATGTCCTTGCTATTCTTTTTATACATGAATGGTTAACCGATGTTTGTGATTATGAGTGATCAAGTGTATTGTTCTCCTCTATTTATGTTGTATATAAATAAATGCATTAAGCGTGCCACAATATAAAATTGAATAGATTTAAGCACAATGCTTTTAAAATCTATCACATACATATAGTGAGCTAGATCAAGGAGGATTTACTTTTTTAAATATGCCTAAAAAGTAAACTATTTTGCACCATTGGGGTTCGAGTGTGCATCAAAGTGTGGCTGAGTTGTTCAGGCAACTGTATGCCTCTGCTTTCTATATTTGAAACTAAGATTACTAAACTTGAATCAATTACTATTTCATAACTCATTTGAAAAGTAATGAATTACTGCTAAATTAGCTCCCATATTTGGGGGGCTTTTTATGACAGAAAAATTATATTATTGGGCTGAAAATTTAGATGACTATAGCTCTGACAATGATGTTGAATATGATGAAATTATTGAGATTAAAAGACTAAATTTTTTCATTGGAAAAAATAATGCCGGGAAAAGTAGATTTTTACGTAAATTATTTCAAACAACAATGGATTTTGCAAAATTTCAAAAATATGATTTAACAATAGAAATTAATAATCTCTGTAAATATTTAAATGCAACAAAATTTAGAAGGCCAACTCGACATGGTCAAGACAACTCATGGAGTTCTAATGGTACATCACCTGTAAATGCCAATGAAATATTTCAAATAACCTCAGAAATTCAATTTATTAATAGCTGTAAATTCAATTTTGATTCTGTAAAAGATTTAGTTGCTCAAACTAAATCGAAAATTTCTAATTACAAAGAAGAATCTAGTAATTCTAAAGAAAAATTAGAAGATTTATTTTCGAAAATAGATAATAAAATTGCAAGAATTGAACTACAAGAAAATTTTAAACATGGGAAATTATATATTCCTATATTGAGAGGGATGCGCCCTGTTACCAACCTTGAAAATAAACAACCTTACATTGAGCGTGCCCAAAAAGATTATTTTTCGGATACAACTCAATTTAATTCTGAAAATATTATTACAGGTGAATGTCTATACCATGAACTTAAAATCCATTTGTTAGGCGAGCCTGAACAACGAGATTTAATCAAAAGTTATGAAGAAAAACTAAGCCAATATTTTTTTGATAATGAACTTGTTTCACTCATACCTAAACACGATCAAGATGTTGTGAATATTAAAATTGGAAAAGATAAACAATTTCCTATCTCTCAATTAGGTGACGGCCTGCAACAAGCAATTATTTTGACATATGAAGCCTACATAAAAAGCAAAGATAACGAGGGTTACCCAGAACCGCACGCATTTTTTATAGAAGAACCTGAACTTCACATGCATGCTGGTATGGTTCGTCAATTGATGAATTTCTACTTAAACGAAACACCTCATTATTATTTCTTTACAACGCACTCAAACCACTTACTCGATATGGCTGATGAATCTGATCAAGTCATGATTCAGAAATTTGTAAAGCAACCCAAAGTAGATAATCCAAGTAAATTTGATTTTAAAATTCATCGTTGTGACAGAGATCGTGACTTACTTGCTTCATTAGGTGTACGTCCTTCTTCTATTTATTTGGCTAACTGTACGATTTGGGTGGAAGGCATTACAGATCGACTGTATATCACTAAATATATGCAGAAATATTTAGATGTATTAAAACAAGAAGAAACTTTAGTGGTTGAAGGAAAACCTAATAATTTAGATTTATATAAATTTAGGTCATCAGATATTCAAAGATTAATGCCGAATTACCATTACACATTTGTAGAATATGCTGGTAGCAACTTAACGCATTGGGATTTTAGTGACGAATTTACTGATCATTTAGATGATTGCGGTATGAACGCTCTCTTAACTTCTAGTAGTGTGTTTCTTATAGCTGATGGTGATATTAAAACTAAAAATAAAGGCATGAGAGCTACAAGTTTAGAAGAAAAACTAGGAGAAAAGTTTTTCCTTTTAGAGTGTAAAGAAACTGAAAATACCCTGCCATCAAACATTATTTATCATGCTTGCCGTATTAAATTTTTAGGCTTAAATGGTGCTTTTCAGGATGATGAGACAAAAAGAAATGCTCTTTCCAATCATCTATCCATGGATGGTATGCAAGCAGATACCAAAGAAGGTTTTGATATTGTCACTCTAATAGAAGAACATGATTATTTTCATGCAAAAAATGGTATTGGTAAAATTCTTGATGACCAAATTAGAGTTGGTAATCCTAGAACTACTGATGACAAGCCTAAAAAATGTTTTTCTGACCAATCAGGCACTATTAAAGAAAAACTTAAATTTTGTCGCTTAGTTCTAACGGTCATGGATCATGTTGAATGGGAATTAACCGAATCTGCCAAAGAACTATGTGAAAAAATTTTCGAACACATTATTTCTGAAAACCCTTTACCAAATAAAAAGACCGCTTAAGCGGTCTTTTTATTCCTATCTCATCAAGCCACTGGCGCCAACGTAAACAACACCTGCCCTGTTTTTACCGTTTGTCCTTTTTCAATGGTAATCGCATCTACACGCATACGCTCAGGTGCAATAATTGGAATCTCAATCTTCATCGCTTCAATGACAGCAAGCGTTGCACCTTCTTCCACAATATCGCCCGATGCACATTCAATTTTCCAGATTGAACCTGGCATATGCGATTCCACTGCACAACCACCTTCAGGCACTTCTACACCTTCACCATCATCCACAGCATCCAGACTTTCAGAGACATATTCCGCAAGCCCTGCTTCATGCCAACGACGGCGTTCAGAATCAAAATTCGCTTGTTGCACCGCTTTAAAGGCAGAAATGGATGCTTGGTTTTCGGTTAAGAAGTCATTGTATTCTTTTAAGTTCAATACACCGTCTTCAATACGCAGTTTTAAACGACCTGCTTTAAAGTCCTCACGCATCTGCATGAGTTCAGCTTCAGATACTTCATAAAACTTAATTTGATCAAAGAAGCGTAATAACCACGGCATACCTTGTTCAAAGTCTGGGTTTTTACGGTAACGTGACCACATTTGCGAGGTACGACCCACAAACTGATAGCCACCCGGACCCTCCATACCGTAAACACACATATACGCACCGCCAATACCAACGGCATTTTCAGGTGTCCAAGTACGTGCAGGGTTATATTTAGTCGTGACTAAACGCTGACGTGGATCAAGTGGCGTTGCCACAGGCGCACCCAAATACACATCACCCAAGCCCATGACCAAATAACTTGCGTTATAGACCACATCTTTCACGGCTTGTTTGTCTTTTAAGCCATTAATACGACGGATAAACTCGATATTGTCAGGACACCACGGTGCATCAGGTCGCACAGTTTGCATATAGCGTTCTGTTGCGAGTTGGGTTTGTGAATCTTCCCACGCAAGCGGTAAATACACGGTGCGTGATGGCACTTGCATCTCGGTCACATCAGGCAGTTGTTCTTCTGCGACTTGAAGCATACGCAATAAATCAATTTGATCGAGCTGAGTCGAATCAAAATGAATTTGCAGTGAACGAATACCCGGTGTCAGGTCAATAATGCCTTGAATATTTTGATCTTTGACCCATTGCATCAGCGCATGAATACGGAAACGTAGGTTTAAATCTAAAACCAATTCGCCATATTCAACGAGCATATAGTTATTGCCCGCAGGGCGATACACCACATCAGGAGTGCCATTTTGACCTTTTAACGTATCTAAAATGGCAGATTTTAAGGTGCTGATTTCGGGATAGAACGATTCATCAAAGGTCACCGCTTGTGTATCTTGAGCAGTTAATTGCGCATGATATTTTTCATTCAGCAATTTCGCTTGATGGTAGCTGACAGGCAAAAATTTGACTTTATCGCCTGCTTTGAGCTGACCGAGTTTCCATAGTTCAGAGTTGATCACCACCGCAGGACAAACAAAACCACCAAGGCTTGGACCATCTGGCCCTAAGATAATTGGCATATCACCCGTAAAGTCGATCGCCCCAATGGCATAGGCATTGTCATGAATATTGGATGGATGCAGACCCGCTTCACCACCATCCTGACGTGCCCATTCAGGTTTTGGACCAATCAAACGGATACCAGTACGGCTTGAGTTAAAGTGAATTTCAAATTCGTTAGCAAAGAAAATATCAATGTCGTTTTTGGTAAAGAAATCAGGCGCACCATGTGGACCATACATCACCGCAATTTCCCAAGTATTTGAGAATGTTGGGATTTGATCTTCATTTAATGCTTTCACTTCATCGGATGTAAATGCCGTGATTGGAAGCATATCGCCAATCAGTAAGTTACGCCCTGCATGACCGCCAAACTGACCAAGTGTAAAGGTCGCTTGTGAGCCTAAATATTCAGGGACATTCAGACCGCCTTTAATGCAGATATAGGTACGGCAACCTGTGGCGATCTTGCCACATTTCAACACCTGACCTTTACGCACATTAACGGTTTGCCACATTGGGACAGCAACACCATCCAACGTCGATGGCATATCGCCACCTGCCAAGACAATTTGGCTATCGCAATGGAATTTTAAGCTTGGGCCTTGCAAGGTACATTCGAGCCCTGCGGTATTTGGTGCATTGCCTAACAGTTGGTTCGCAACATTTAAAGACAGCGGATCAATCGCACCTGATGGCGGTACGCCGACATCCCAATAGCCCAAACGGCCTGTGACATCTTGCACGGCGGTTTGAATGCCCGCTTGTAGCACTTCAATTTTTTGAGTTTTCCACTCAAAGGTATTTAAAAAACGTGTGGTTTGCGTACCGGCTTTAAAGACATTGCAGTCGATAATGTTTTGTAGATATTCAAGGTTGGTTTCAATGCCCGCCACTTGGGTTTTAGCGAGCGTAACTGTCATGGCTTGAATTGCAGAATCACGATCATCCGCAGTCACAATAATTTTGGCAATCATCGGGTCATAGAAAGATGACACGTTTGAACCTGTTTCTACCCATGTTTCATTACGCACATTGGCATCAAACTCAACATGCGTTAAAAGCCCTGCACTTGGCTGAAAGTTTTTGATTGGATCTTCGGCATAGAGACGAACTTGAATCGAATGACCTTGAGACTCAAGTTTTGATGTCGGTGCAACCCAATCACCACTGCCTAAAGTCACCATCCATTCAACAAGATCGACACCAAATACTTGTTCAGTGACGCCATGTTCCACTTGTAGACGGGTATTCACTTCCAAGAAATAGAACTCTTGTGTATCAGTATCCATCACAAATTCAACGGTTCCTGCCGAGCGGTAGTTCACCGACTGCATCAATTGAATCGCGACATTTTGGATATAAGCACGTTGTTCATCATTCAGATGTGGTGCAGGCGTTTCCTCAATGACTTTTTGGTTACGACGTTGTACCGAACAATCACGCTCACCGAGTGCTAAGATTAATCCATTGCCATCACCAAAGATTTGTACTTCGATATGACGGGCATTTTGTACAAATTTCTCGAGATATAAACCTGCATCTTTAAAGTTGGCTTGTGCTAAATAGGACACGGTTGTGTAAGCTTCTTTCAACTCCTCCGCATTCCACACCAAACGCATGCCAATACCACCACCACCTGCGGTACTTTTCAGCATCACAGGATAGCCAATACGCTCAGCCTCAAGCAGGGCTTCAGCTTCATCAGCCAATAATTGGCTACCTGGCAATAACGGTACATTGGCTTGAATCGCCAATTCACGTGCAGTGTGTTTCAGACCAAATGCTTTCATTTGCTCGGCATTTGGGCCCAAGAACACAATGCCTTGTGCTTCACAGAGATTACAGAATTCGGCATTTTCAGACAGGAATCCATAGCCCGGATGAATCGCTTGCGCACCGGTATGTTTGGCCACTTCTAAGATTTTATCGACATTCAGATAGCTTTGGCTTGCAGGTGCATCACCAATAAAGACCGCTTCATCAGCTAAAGTCACATGCAAGGAATCACGATCTGCTTCCGAATACACCGCAACCGATTGGATGCCTAATTTTTTAAGGGTACGGATGACACGACAAGCAATTGCACCACGGTTGGCGATGAGAACTTTATTAAACCCATATTTTAAAGTCATAGTCTTATACCTCGCCTTCACGGACAATCAGTTGAATTTTTGTTGGGTTATAGGCATTACATGGGTTATTCAGTTGTGGGCAGTTTGAGATCAACACAATCAAATCCATCTCAGCTTTAATTTCCACATATTTGCCCGGTGCAGAAATCCCATCATCAAATTTCAGGTGACCATCTGAAGTTACAGGTACATTCATAAAAAAATTAATATTTGGACCGATATGGCGCACATTCAGACCATGCTTTTTCGCAATCGGATGTTGTGACAATGCAATCATGAAATTGTTACGGCAACTGTGCATTGGATATTTATCATGCGCATAACGAACCGTGTTACTTTCACATGAACATGCACCGCCTAAAGTATCGTGGCGACCGCAGTTGTCATCATGAATACTCGCAATTTTATTGCCAAAGTTGGTATATAAAGTCGTACCTTTTTCTAGATAAATTTGACGGTTCATCGCCAAAGTATCGGTTGCGCTATAACGCTCTTCAGGGTTATGTGCGGAAATAAACAAAGTATCCACCGCTTGATTACCTTCAAGATCAACAATACGGAAATACTGGCCTTTTTTGACTTCACACATCCATGCTTCACCGGCAGGACAAACTTCGCTAAGTACTGATTTTTCTAGATTTACGAGTGCAGTCATGATCATTCCCCTTAAGCAGTTAAAGCGTAGTAGCGGTTATTATTTTGAAACGCACGCTGATTTTGCGGGCATGAGTCACGGCAGACATCGGTGTCGCCTAAAGGCAGTGCTTTAAAGAGTGAGAGCTGAATATCGGCTGGTGCATATTCATTAGAATTGTCGAGTGCATGTGGTGCGCTGGATAAAAACACCAAACAATCCATTTCAAAGCGTAGTTCAATTACTTGGTCGGTATTGTCAGACTTCACATAAGTTAAATTGCCATTGTCATCCGGTTGAACTTTTGAGAATAGATTTAAGGTATTACTCAGATCCGTCGCAGATAAACCAAATTTGGTCATCTCTAAAAGTAGGCTGTCTTTAGCATTGCGGTACATGTCGTTGCGGGCATCCTGGAAGGTCTTCGTGCCAAACTGTGCTCCAATTTGCGGTGCGGTACTTGGCGCACAAAAGGCATCATTCCAACCATGGTCATCTTTAACAATCGAGATCATCGCACGACCTAAATCAGACGCCAAAATGTGCCCTGTACTTAAAAATGCGCTGTGTTGACCTTTTAAGCTGTCTGGCATGTTATAGGCTTCAAGCTTATCTTCGCTATTCACACAAAACAGTGAAACATTGGCATTTGCGCCTAAAGATTTAAGTTGTAAAACTGCGCCACGCTGGATGCGTGCTGACCAGTGGTGTCCACCCGGTAAACGTTCAGTCCAGAGGACTTGATCTTCGTGATAAGTAGTTGTGCTCATATGCATCCATCCCAATCTTGTACGGTTTACCTCCCGGGCTTTTATCCCTCCGTGTAGCTTGAGCTTGAAACTTAAGCCGTGAACTCTCGGTCGCAGACCTACATGAATGTTCATGTATCGGAACCCTAGATCACTTTATGATGTTTAAATAAATGCAAAGGGCGTGCCAAACTGGTAATACTATTTTTTTGTTTAGTAATACTTTTTTGAGCTAGGGCTGATCAATTCAAGTGCAAGACTCTGAAAAAGGCATCAAGATGTACCAAAATAAAAAATCCCGGCTTGAACCGGGAGTTGTAAATTCTAGAGATGAAGATTAAATCAAGCCTTCCATGCTGCAAGCTTATTTACTTAAAATCTCATGCAGCATATTACGTAGCCATTGATGACTGGTTTTATGATGACAGGACATATGCCAATACTGCTTTACAGAATAGGTTGGGAACGCAATCGGTGCCTCAAAAATCTTGAGATTGCCACGCGATAATAAAACTTCACTCAAATAATAAGGCACGGTCGCAATCGCATCGGTTTCCTGTACCACCAGTCCTACCCCTAGATAACTTGGCAGACGCATTAGAATGTCACGCTTAAGTTCCAGATTCAGCAATTCATTTTCAATATGGTAATGCCCCATTCCGGCATCAATATCGATATGGGTTTCACGTAAATACTCTTCGGTCGTGATGCTGTCACCCGTGAGTCGCGGATGGTCTTTCGCCGCGATCACCACATAATACTGTTCAAACAGTTTCTGCTGATAAAAGCCATTCTCCAGATTTGGCAAGAAACCCAAAGCCAGATCAATCTCACCATTGGCCATTTGATAACTGGTTTCCGAGGTAATCGGACGCACATTCAGACGAATATGGGATGCATGCTGCTTCAGATATTGTGAAATTTTTGGCAATAACACCAGATGTGATACATCAGTCATCGCCAGTGTAAAGCGCTGCTGTGAAGTGACCTGATCAAAATTAATCGTGAAATTATTGATTGCTTCAACTTTGCTCAGTGCTTCGCTGACCAAGGGAAAGAGCTGTTTGGATAGATCCGTAGGTAGCATTTCATTGCCAATACGTAAAAATAAAGGATCACCATAATGCTGGCGAATTTTATTCAGCAGATTGCTCACCGCTGGCTGGCTCATATCTAAATGATCGGCTGCCTGAGATACGTTTTTAAATTTATAGACATAATAAAAAATACTGAGCAATTTACAGTCAAGTTCAAACACAGAAATACATTTCCTTTAACTTTCTCATCATTCGGACAGGTCTTTCATCCGCATAAGTCTATTGAGGTTCAGATTAAAATATAACACTTCGCAACTATTTTCAGGATTAAACTCGCTGTAATTTTCCGTAAATAAATACTTTTGCCAGATGAATAAATCCATTAAAAAGTACCTTAGTGTAAAATTTCCAGCCCGGTTTGCTCAGGTCAGTTAAACATTTAAATCGTATGCGATATACTCAGCCGCACTGAATAAATGGTAAAAATACAGAGAAATCTTCTATGTTTCAGGGTAAAAAACTGGTCTGTTTTGATCTGGATGGTACGTTGATTGATTCTGTGGGCATCTGGAATCAGGTCGATGCAGCCCTGATTGATGAGCTCTCCAACAGAAAAGTCGATTTACATGAGATTCAGCAACAGCGCGATCTTCAGCTTACCGCCTTGAGACATATGTCAGATCCTTATCTGGAATATTGTGGATTTTTAAAAGAACAATACGGTTTTAAACCAGCTAAAGAAGAGGTAAAAAATCGCCGTTATACAATTTCCCGACATTTTCTGGATGATATCGTCGAGTTAAAACCTCAGGCAGATCTCCTGATTCAGGCTTTAAAACAGCAACAGATATCTCTGGCTTTGACCACTACCACCAGTTTATTCAATGTACAGCGCTATCAGGATAACAATCGAAATATTAATTCTAAAATCAGCTTTGAGGATAATTTTGCCTTGATTCTCACCCGTGAAAATGTCCAGAACATTAAACCTCATCCCGAGGTTTACCTGAATGTTTTGCAAGTGTTTAACCTTCGACCTGAGGAATGTCTAATTATTGAAGACTCTTTGGTCGGTGTAGAAGCAGCAAATCATGCAGGCATCGAGGTGGTGGCAATTTATGATCAGCACTCCGCTCATGAAATAGATTTGATCAAAGCCAAAGCGAATTATTTTGTCGAGGATTTTGCTGAATTATTGAGTTTCATTCAATAAAAACATCCACTAAAAAAGATGCCATGAAATATCCTTATTCATGACATCTTGAATACTATTTGTGGCTTAAAAATCTTACTGCCTATTTGGCTTTTTTATAGATTGAGCCAGAACCAACCAGATTTCCGGTTTTCTCATCGATTGCGAAATCGACCATACCTGCACCTGCGTTCAACTGAAGCATGCCATTTTCGTTCACTGCAGCGGGCATTGGATTCTTTTTCTCGGTTTTACCGGTTTCCTTATCTTTGATCGTATTGGTAATCAGATAATTTTCACCATTTTTTGAAATAACCAGAATATTTTCAAGTTTTGGATTTTCCACGGTGTTTTTCCAGTTGCCCTGATAATCTGGTGCGGGTGCTTCAGTGGTGTTACAAGCAGTTAAAAGTACTAATAATGGAATTGCTGAAAAATATTTAAGATGTTTCAAAACCGAGACCTTAAGTGTAACGACGCGGCCATTATAGAGAGAAGCCCTTAGGGCTGAAGCAGGTTGTTGTAGGCAAAGCGTTTCAGCAGTACTGGATCTGTTTTGCTTTCGTCATTTTTTGAAATCTGTATCCATATTTTATTCATAAACAGGAGGATTTTAATGATATTGAATCTAATAAAGGTCAAAAAAAAATTCCTCAATAGACCATCCAAATCTATTGAGGAGTACCAAAATGGTGAATAAGTAACGCTTAAAAAATTATGACAATAGTTTCGCTTTAAAGTAGTTGAATACAGATTTGGCAGCATGGGTTTTTTCAACCACCTGCTCAGTCCAGTGATTCGGTAGAGAATATTTAGCGAGACCTACCCATACAGTAGAAAACTGTTTCATAAAGCTGGCTTCGTTATAATGAATGCCATATTCTGCACAGAGCGCTTTGATTTTTGGCGCAACCTGCGCATAGCGATTGGCGGGCATGTCTGGGAATAAATGATGCTCAATCTGATGGCTCAAATTGCCACTCAAGATATGTAGCCAGGTTGTTCCACTAAAATTGCTCGAACCACGAATCTGGCGTAAATACCACTCGGCACGGGTTTCATTGTCAGTATTGTCCATTTCAAAGGTTTCAGCATCTTCAGTGAAATGACCGTTAAAAATGACAGCAGAAGCCCATAGACTGCGAATCACATTGGCCACCGCATTTCCGGTAAATACCGGAATGGCGTTTGGGCCGGCAATGAGCGGGAAAAATACATAATCTTTTAACACCTGACGTCGCATTTTCTGGCGTAAAGGTGCTGCTTCTTCCCAGACTTCTTTCCAGGTCTTGGTTTTATAGGCAATCACATCTTCCAGATGCAGGCGTTGCAGGCCAACATACCATTCGAAAAATACCATTAACTGAATGCCCAGTGGAATATTGAACAGAAAGCGTGGTTCCCACTTCTGCGATTCACTGACTCGAATCAGTCCATAACCCACATCATGATCCATCCCGACAATATTGGTATAAGTATGGTGAATATAGTTATGGGTGTATTTCCAGTCATCGCCGGTTGAAATCGTATCCCAGTCATAGGTCGCACCGTTCAGACTCGGATCATTCATCCAGTCGAACTGGCCATGCATGACATTGTGGCCGAGTTCCATATTTTCCACGATTTTGGAAAGACCGAGCAGACCTGTCCCCGCCAGCCATACCGGTGGCAACCAACCGGCAAACATCAGCATGCCACGTGAGGCAATTTCGCTATAGCGGACAAAGTTGCGGATTTTATAAATATATTCGGCGTCTTTTTCCCCCAGATCATCCATGACCTCGCGGCGGATCGCATCGACTTTGGCACCGAATTCCTCAATCTGTTCAGGACTAAGAAATTGGCTTTTGCTATGTCGTTTAAAATCAATTTGCATATTCATGGGAGCACCTTCTTATAGTTTAATTAATGGCTTATCAATAGTTTATAAATTAATCACCACAGGACTCACTGCCTGAGAAATGCACAGTTTGATCTGGGTATTATTACCATGATCAATTTCACCGGTCAGGACATTTCGTACCGAACCACTGACCTTGGTACAGGAACAGGTGTTGCAGATGCCCATCCGGCAGCCATGCGCTGGTCGCAAGCCCGACTTTTCGGCACTTTCCAGTAAATTGGACTGCGCCTGAAACTCTTGCTGCGATCTTAAAAACTGTACCGGCTGTGCTTTAATTTTTTCATCGACCACAACCTGGAAATATTCCGAATGAAAATTGGATTTCAATTCCAGTTTATCAACGATGCGAAGTGAGGCCTTCATCATCCCGGCGGAGCCACAAGCATAAATTTTTCGTTCTGCAAAGTCTGGCACCAGCTTTTGCAATAAGCTCTGGGTCAGATGCTGCTGGTGTTCCACAGTATTGAAATGGTGATATTTCAAGTTTGGATGCATAAGAGCCAATGTTTTCAGTTCAGCATGAAAGGCATCATCTCGAGTGAAATAAATCAGGTCGATCTGTTCCAGAGATTGAATGACTGCTTTTTGCAGCAAGGAGTAAATGGCGGTAATACCACTGCCTGAAGCCAGGAATAAAATCGGCTGCGTGGATTTTTGCAATGTGAACTCACCTTGCGGCTGTGAAATTTCTATCACGGCACCAATTTGCATCAGACTTAAGGCACGTGACACTTTGCCCTGCTGTTTAACCGCAATGATCAGATCGCCATTTTTTAATACCGTCACTACAGAATAATGTCGCTGATGACGTACGCCATCAAGTCTGACGGTCACTGCAATATTCTGGCCGGCCTGAAATGACTTGGCTTTAAAATTATGATTTGGACGTAAGTGAATCTTGAAAAAGTCAGGGCTGATGGCTTGAATGCCCATAACGGCAGCCTTAACTTTTTTGATTGCCCAGGTTGGATGGATTTTTTCACCAATAAAATCAATGAAATCTTCCCGGATCCAATGCGGCTGATAGGTTGGCATGCTTGTCATTTTTATCCCCTTATCCGCAGACAGCTTCATTAATGTACAACTGTCTAATTATTATATTGCTCAGGATAAAGAATTTTCACATTCAGACCATGTCAATACAGGTCAAATTATGTGCCTAAGCCATATAATATGACTTTTTGTCGGACAATATCGTCTAAAAGTAGCGATCAAGGCGATATGGATTGAGAAAAAGCATTTTTAAATAGACAACGCTGCTTAGCCTGTACATAAAAAAACTGACCTCTATTCGAGATCAGTTTTTTAACTTCATGTTGGGATTTTCAGATTAAATGACGCTTTAACCTGCTGCCTGCTCCAAAAGAATAGTCCCATATAATTCACGCAGATCCTTTTTCAGCATTTTACCAGTACCACTGAGTGGGATCGTATCAACAAATACGACTCGGTCTGGAATCTGCCATTTGGCTACCTTGTCCGCATAATATTCCAGCAGATCAGTTTCACTTAGCTGGCTATCCGGTTTTTTAATGGCAATCAATACCGGGCGCTCATCCCATTTAGGATGCTGGGCGGCAATTACGGCAGCCATCGCAATTTCCGGATGCCCCATGGCAATATTTTCCAGCTCCACCGATGAAATCCATTCTCCGCCAGACTTGATTAGATCTTTAGAACGGTCACTGAGTTTCATAAAGCCATCCTGATCCAGCGTAGCAATATCGCCGGTATCAAACCAGCCGTCAGCAGTCAGCGCTGATTCCTCCTTGCCAAAATAATGATTGATGACCCAATGCCCTTTCACCTGTAAATTTCCTGTGGTATGTCCATCACGTTCAATTTCATGTGTCCCTTTTTCTGCATCGGTCAAACGCAGATCTACTCCGAATGGCGGACGGCCTTGGGTCAACCGAATCTGCTGTTTTTCTTCATCTGATAGCTGCAAATGTTTGGTCTTGAGCTGATTGGCAGTCCCCAGCGGACTGGTCTCGGTCATGCCCCAAGCGTGAATCGTTTCACAATTAAACTGTTCCTTGAAAGTTCGTAACATTGCCGGTGGACAGGCCGAACCGCCGACTACATTACGTTTTAAACTGTCTAGTTTAGATCCTGACTGTGTTGCTGCGGCAATCAAACCCTGCCAGATGGTTGGCACGCCAAGCGCCACTGAAACTTTATAAGTATCAATCAGATTCACCAGACTGGCACCATCCAGACCTGGCCCCGGCAGTACCAGTGTGCATCCCACCATGGCCGCCGCGTATGGCGTACCCCATGCATTCACATGGAACATCGGCACCACTGGCAACATAATATCGGCAGCCGAGACATTTAGTGAGTCCGGTAAAATGATGGCATAGCTATGTAATACAGTAGAGCGGTGGCTATATAGCACGCCTTTAGGGTTGCCCGTGGTTCCTGATGTATAGCACAGTGAACTGGCTGAGTTTTCATCAATGACTGGCCATTCAAATTCTGTGTTTTGACTGGCAATCAGATCATCATAAAATTGCACTTCTGGAATGGCTTCAGTGACGCTCGGATCGGCAGCATCCAGACAGATAAAATGCTCGACTGAGGTCAGCAGCGGTTTTACCGCCTTGATTAAAGGTACAAATGTTTTATCAAAGATGACCACACGATCTGCAGCATCATTCATAATAAAAATCAGCTGCTCCGGAAACAGGCGCGGATTAATGGTATGACAGACCAGACCGCTGCCAGAAATAGCATACCAGGACTCTAAATGGCGATGATTATTCCAGGCAATGGTGGCAACCCGATCTCCCTGTTCCAAGCCGAGTTGTTGCAATACCTTGGCAAAACGTTTCGAGTTTTGATGAATTTTGCCCCAGTTGGTCACCTTAATGCTGGTGTCGGTATTTTTGGAAATTACCTCGGTATCGGCATGATAGCGCCCTGCATGTTCAATCATGCTGCTGATCAGTAAAGGCTGAAACATCATATTTCCGAGCATTGTCCACTCCTTTGTGCTTGTTATTGGTCCGTGTATTCGTATCGTTGTTATCTAGACATGATGGAGCGGTCTAAGACCGTGACATAGTTTTTATCATCATGTGGACTGAATTTAGCAAGTAAATCTGAATTTGTAAGTATCGAATTGTGACAAATTAAGAGAAGTGACTCAGGCGTATAAAAATTAGAATACGATTGATGGAGAGGTAGAGAATTTCCCTAGAAAGGTTGAGGCCTGATATTCAGTTTAATGATCATGTATTGAGTTCATGTCGACCCGATTAATACAACCATCCCATTTGAATAGAAATATTTACTTGGATACTGATCTTAGAAGAACAGTACAGCAGATCGATAGAACGCCAGCTTGAAAATAGACTGACAACCACATTAAACTTAATTTGTTATATTGAGCATCTTGAAATATGCTATAAATCAAAATAATTAGAACAGTCTTAGTTCAAGCAAGTGTATGTATAAGTCTGAAAAACTGGCGCAGAATATCCGTCAGATGATTGAAAACGGCGTATGGAGGGTACATGAAAAATTACCTTCACTCCGCGAACAGACCCAATTGTCTGGCTATAGCCTGATGACGGTACTCAATGCTTATCAGGAACTTGAAGCGCAAGGTCTGGTTTATGCCAGAGATAAATCCGGCTATTACGTTGCAGAGCGTTCTACCGATCTGGTCAACAGCAAACAACCAATCCAGATTAGTTTAAGCCCAAAAGTTCAAATCAACTCTGTGGTATTTAATTATTTAAAATCGATCCAAGCTGCAGAAATTGTGCCTTTTGGTTCCGCATTTCCCAATGCAGAGCTGTTATATAACGCCAAATTTATGCAGATTCTGGCGCAGCAGGCCAAAAGAAAAAGCAGTTATAACAACCAGAATCATATGCCGCCTGGCAATCAGGATTTACGCCAACTGATTGCCAATCGTTACCAGTTGCAAGGCATTGCTTGCCATGCAGATGACATTGTCATTACATCCGGTGCACTAGAAGCACTGAATCTGTCTTTACAGGCATTGACCCAACCCGGTGATTTTATCCTGTTGCAACAAACCATATTTTATGGGGCCTGGCAGGCAGCCGAGCGTTTGGGGCTACAGGTGATTACCATCCCTGAGCATCCGCAATTCGGTTTTGATCTGGCATCATTTGAACAGGCTTTGAAACAGTATCCGATCAAGGTGTGCTGGCTGATGCTGAACGCGCATAATCCGATTGGCTTTACTGTTAGTTCGGAAATTAAACAGAGAATTGCCGAACTTTTGTATGAATATCAGGTCTATTTAATCGAAGATGATGTTTATCAGGAATTGAATTATGGTTCATCCAAACCGCTACCGGTTAAATATTTTGACCAGCATCAGATGGTGCTGCACTGTGCTTCATTTTCCAAAACACTAGGCATGGGCGCACGCGTCGGTTGGGTCTATGCCGGTCCATTTTCCGATGCCATTCAGCATTTGCAGCTCATGAGCACTTTGACGGTCAGTCCCTTACTCCAGAACACGCTGGTAGAATTTATTTCGCATCATCATTATGAAAAACATTTACGACAGCTAAGACATCATCTGGAAAAATATAAAAAGAAGTTTTATCAGGAACTCAAAAACCGCTTAGCGCCTACATGTAAAATTTACTATTATTCCAGTGGTTATTTTCTCTGGATCGAATTGCCAAATGGTCTAGATGGACAGGTGCTTTATGAGCAACTGATTCAGAAAGGTATTTCAATCGCCCCTGCATTATTGTTTAAACCGGATCATGCCAGTCAGCATTATATGCGCCTGAATTGTTCTTTTGAATGGACCGCCGAGATAGAAAATGCAGTGAATCTTTTAGCAGATACCATTCAGCAGAAATAGAAAAGCGTGAATGAGTTCATCCACGCTTTTTTAGGTCAAGATACCCGAATTTACAAGCATCTTAGAAGTTGTAAATGGCAACCGCATTGATTCGGTTGTCTTCACCTTTGTCACTGCCATTTGTAGCTGGAGCTAAAGCTGTACGTTCACCATAGACATATTCCAGACCAAAACTGAGTGGCTTGGTTGGGCTATAGAACACGTTTGCCCACGCTTGCCAGAGGTCTTTGTTGGCTCTAGTTGCATTAGATTGCGCTGCATCAGCTGGCGTCGAAGCAATAAGCGCATCGGTATAACGTTGATCATCATCAAAACTCATATAACCATAGCCTAAAGTACCGCGCAACTTGTCATTAAATTGCTGGGTTAAGCCCACCGAAATCGAATCGAATTCACTTTGTAACAGATCACCATTTACAGCTGTAATTACACCCGTATTGGCATTCGAGATAAAGCTACTATCGCCTTTGACATGATAGTAGTCGGCTTTTAAAGTCGTCCCCGGCACAATGTCATATTTCGCCCCCAGCCCCACGCCCCACGCCATTTCTTCATCTTCATTCACGCGCTTTTCATGACCCATGGCACGTGCGCTGACTGCAAAATTATCGGCAAATTTATGATTTAAACGTGCGGTTAAAGCCGGTAGGCGTTGTTTGATCCCAGGATTCGTATCTTTCGGATCTTCAACTGCAACGACCAGATTGGTTTCAGGGCTGAAAGTGCTGGTGTGGCGCACTTGTGGTGTGCGTTTAATCGAACCCCCAGCATATACCAGAGCATCTACAGTTTCCGGAATATAGTCTGGCGTGGCAAAGTTTGACCAGGTTTGACCGATCAGCCAGTTAGCATAGCTGATATAAGCATGACGAATTCGCAGGTTGTCAAAGCCGGCTCCACCTAAAAAGTCCACCTCAACTTTACCGCTGAGTGCTTTATCCCCAGCACCTACAGGTGCTTTAAAATCCATCCCTAAACGCGTGGCAGAAAGTGTCGACTTAAACTCATCACTACGCTCCCCAGCACCTTCAAGTGGTACTGAACCAATCTGGTTGAACATGCGTGCTGCTGACCCACCTTCAGCCTGATAAGATGCATCGGCACGAATGTTTCCGTATAGATTAAACTCGGCACCACTGGCGATTTTCATCACCGGTTTGCTGGCTGGAGTTGCAGGTGTAGATGCGACGACCGGCGCAGTTACAGCCGCTTTCTGAACGTGCTGCTGTTCAATCAAGGCACGTAAGGCCTGAACTTCCTGGCGTAGTTGTTCAATTTCCTGCTGACTGCTCTGCGTGGTTTGTGCTTGAACCGATAAGCTCATGCTCCCCATACTGATTGCAATCATGCTCATCAAAAGCGTGTGTTTTCGTGTTGGCTTATTGATTGTTGTGGTGAATAGTGTCGTGTTCATCCTAAACTCGCTTTTTATTGTTCGACTAGATTCTAGCAACAGATCACCACCCGTTACGATGGCGATCTATATCATTGGTAATACTATCTTTATTAACTATAGTTTAATTCATTAACTGGTCTTTTCTGCCAGTGAATCTGGCTGAATAGTCTTCGCCGTAAGGGCTTGACCATCTACAGAGCTTTTTAAGTTCACCAGGAAAATTGCCAGCGCAGCAATCACGCCAGGAATCGCAATAGCAAAGAAGTTCATTTGATGCGGTAAATTCATGGTTAATAAAGCACCGGTCAGTACCGGACCAACAATCGCCCCAATACGTCCAATCCCTGATGCCCAGCCCATGCCGGTAGAACGCACCGTCGATGGATAATATTGTGCAACAAAGGTATAGAGTAGAATTTGTGAGCCAATCGTTGCAGCACCTGCTACAGCAATCAGGGTATAGAGCACAAACTGCGGACTGTTAAAGCCAAGCAAGATCAGGGCGATTGCTCCGCATAAGAACATGATCGTGAGGACTTTTTTGATGTGGAAACGATCTGCCAGATAACCACCGCCAATTGCACCGACCATACCCCCAATATTTAATGCAAACAGGAAGATCATACTGGCACCTAGCGAGTAACCGGCCTGAATCATCAGTTTAGGTAACCAGCTTCCCAAGGCATAGACCATTAATAGGCACATAAAAAACGCCAGCCAGAACATGAAGGTACTGAAGCTGCGACCTTGTTGAAATAGTGCTTTTAATGGGGCTTCATCGCCTTTTTGTACTTCATTCAGTACAAACTGGGTGTCACTGGTAATAACCTGTGTCGGAGATATTTTTTGAATAATATCATTTGCTTGTGCAGTCTGTTGCTTGTTGGTCAAGTACATCAGCGATTCTGGCAAGTATTTCCAAAGAATTGGCAAAAGTAACAGTGGAATACCGGCTAACAAGAACATGATTTTCCAGCCATATTGTGGCACCAGCCATGCACCTAACAGCGCAGAGGTCATACCGCCAATCGCATAGCCACTAAACATTAAGGCCACCAAAGTACTGCGGATACGCTTAGGCGCATATTCGGTCATCAAGGCCACCACGTTCGGCATAACCCCGCCAATCCCTAAGCCGGCAAGGAAACGTAAGATTCCGAATTCGACCGGTGATGTCGCAAAAGCACCGATGAATGTGAATCCACTAAAAATAGCCACGCACATCATGATGGTTTTTTTACGACCTAACTTATCGGACAAGGTTCCAAAAGTCATGGCACCAAACATCATGCCAAATAATGCGGTACTGGCCAGCATCCCGGCTTGCACTGTAGTTAATGACCATTCTTGCATCAACAGAGGCAAGGCGACCCCATAGATCACCAGATCATAGCCATCAAAAATAATGATCAGCAAACACCAGATCAGCACGCCCCAATGAAAGGGCGTGAACTTTGCTTCATCAATCAGCGTATTTATATTCACTTTATTTGTAGACATCTCCACCTCCAGATTGTGAAGTTCAATTTATGAAAGCCACAATGAAGAAGATGCAGAATAATGTCCAAAACTGAATAGGCATGCCTTTATACCTATAAAGTCTGATTCAGGCTAAACATTTAAATTAATTAAAAAATATATTATTGAATCGTGGAATATTTTTTAATATAGGCTAATAAACTTGCCAAGAGCTGCTGATTGCTGTGCCTCTTGAAATGATTGATTGGACTTAAAACACCGAACGATCATACTTTAATGCTTCAAGATCATAGACTTGATAGACAGCATCAAATAGGTAGCGGATATATTCACTTTCATCCATATTACGCATGGCCATAAATACAGGACTCACAGCAAATGCATCTGCTAAAGGTATAAAGTTGAGATGGGCCAATTTAATATTTTGTGCACTTTCCGGCGCGATACAAACACCCTCTCCCGCCGCTACAAAACCGAGTGCCAGCTGCAATTCGCGTACAATCCGCAGATTTTTAGGCTCTAATCCATACTCAGAAAATATGCCGCGCACCTGGGTGGCAAAATTAGCCTTTCCCGTATTCGGATATAAAAACAACTGCTGATCGACCAGTTCAGATAAATGTAGGCTCTCACGTTGAGCCAATACATGACTGGCATGCGCTGCCACCACTAGACGCTCTTCACGCAACAACACCCGCTTTATGGCCGGATCCGAGATTCTTAAGCGGCCAAAACCGACATCTATACGGCCTTCTTTGAGGGCCTGAATCTGTTCATAAGTATTCATTTCCATCATCTCGATTTTGAGATAAGGATGCTGCTGTTTAAACAAAAACAGAATACGCGACAGCAAACCGAACAATAAAGAACCAACAAAACCGATGGTAATGGTGCGATCTGCAATGCCGATGCGCTTGGTCATCGACTTAATTTCTTCCGCATTAGACAAAAGTTTAACAGCATGCTGATAGAAGAACTGACCTGCTTCTGTGGTCTTCAATGGACGGCTACCACGCTCAAATAACTGAATATCCAGCTCTGCTTCAAGGTTTTGGATCTGTCTGCTTAAAGGAGGCTGAGCAATAAATAGTTTTTCTGCCGCTTTAGTAAAACTTTGCTCTTCTACCACTGCAACAAAATAGCGTAAATGTCTAAGTTCCATGATCTAGAATACCTTTAAAGTATAAAAAAATGCTAAATCGATCTTAGACCAATCAACATTATTCTTTTAAGGTATATCAAATCGAAGCATTAAAGCAAGAATGTGAATCCGTATTATGTATAAGTCAGTTGAAACCTTGCTGGTAGAAATCCCGACCATTCGCCCTCACAAGATGGCTGTGGCGACGATGCAAACCCAGACCCTGGTCTTAGTTAAAATCACCACTGAAGATGGTTATATCGGTTGGGGTGAGGCAACGACGATCGGCGGCTTAGGTTATGGTGATGAAAGCCCGGAAAGCGTTAAAGTCAATATTGAAACTTATTTCGCCCCCCTTTTAAAGACATTATCCGGTTTAAATGTTGCACAAACATTACAAGCGATCAAAAAGAATATTAATGGTAACCGTTTTGCCAAATGCGCGATTCAGACTGCCCTGCTAGATATTCAGGCACAGCGCATGCAGCAGCCGCTCAGTGAAATATTAGGTGGCCGCTTACGTGACAGTATTCCAGTGCTTTGGGTCTTGGCTTCAGGCAATACAGAAAAAGATATTGCTGAAGCAGAAAAAATGATTGCAGCAAAACGCCATAACATTTTCAAACTGAAAATTGGTTCCCGTCCAGTTGAAGAAGATGTTGAGCATGTGCTGGCGATTAAAAAAGCCCTGGGCAAAGACATTTCGATTCGTGTCGATGTCAACCGTGCCTGGTCAGAATTAGATGCCATTAAAGGGATTCAGTTGCTGCAAGACGGCGGTGTTGATCTGATTGAGCAGCCATGTGCGATTGATAACCTCGATGCAATGCGCCGTCTCACCCGACGTTTTGATATTGCCATCATGGCAGACGAATCTTTAATGGGTCCACATTCAGCCTATGAAATTGCAAAACAAAACGGTTCATCTGTTTTTGCAGTGAAAGTTGCCCAGTCAGGTGGTCTGATCGAAGGTTGTGAAGTCGGAAATATTGCCAAACTTGCAGGAATCGATTTGTACGGCGGCACCATGCTGGAAGGTCCGGTCGGCACGATTGCTTCGGCACATGTATTTTCAACCTTTGAAACACTAGCTTTTGGTACTGAACTGTTTGGTCCTTTGCTACTGACTGAAGATATTTTGAAAACCCCACTCAACTATCAAAACTTTGAACTTGAGATTCCGAAAGGATCTGGTCTGGGGATTGAGTTGGATGAAAACAAGATTGACAACTTGCGTCGTCAATAATTCTAGGAGATACCCATGCTTTTCCATGTACGGATGGACGTGAACATTCCACAGGATATGCCAGTGGAACAGGCCAATGAAATCAAGGCCATTGAAAAAGCCTATTCCCACGACTTGCAACGTCAGGGTAAATGGCGCCATATCTGGCGTATCACTGGCCAGTATTCAAACATCAGTATTTTTGATGTTGAAAGCAATGAAGAATTGCACAGCCTGCTTCAGGGCCTGCCACTCTATCCTTATATGAAGATCGAAGTGATGGCATTGAATCGTCACCCTTCTTCTATTCGTGATGACGACAGCTAATTAAGAATATGGGAATTGGGGAATAACGTTATTCCCCTTCCCACAGCAAGACCAGAGGGTAACCAAACAAGGATTGTGGCCAGCAAGATTTAGCCAGCCAGAGCAAGCTAAACAGCGCGCCACATAAAAGAATGTAGACATACTGAGGAGTAATAGTATGAATCGCCAAGAAATTGATGCATTAGTAAAACAAATGAATGTCGACACTGCGACAGGTCCTGTAGATGAGCGTGTACAGCAAATTACTGTACGTTTACTCGGTGATCTTTTCCAGGCGATCGAAGATCTTGATATTTCACAAACTGAATTGTGGAAAGGTCTTGAATACTTTACTGATGCAGGCCAAGCAAACGAGCTAGGTCTATTGGCTGCAGGTTTGGGTCTAGAGCATTACTTGGACCTACGTGCTGATGAAGCAGATGCAAAAGCAGGAATTAGCGGTGGTACACCACGTACCATTGAAGGCCCACTTTATGTCTCAGGTGCACCAGAGTCAGTTGGCTTTGCACGTATGGATGATGGTTCTGAATCAGACAAAATCCCAACGTTGATCATTGAAGGGACAGTGACGGATACTGAAGGCAATATCATCGAAGGCGCTAAAGTTGAAATTTGGCATGCCAACAGCCTAGGGAACTATTCATTCTTTGACAAGTCACAGTCTGACTTTAACTTGCGTCGCAGCATCATTACCGCTGCCGATGGTCAATATACTGCATTGACTACAATGCCAGTGGGTTATGGCTGCCCTCCAGAAGGTACCACCCAGTTTGTACTGGACAAATTAGGCCGTCACGGTAACCGTCCATCGCACGTACATTACTTCGTATCTGCACCGGGTTACCGCAAACTGACTACTCAATTCAACATTGAAGGCGACCAATACCTGTGGGATGACTTTGCATTCGCGACTCGTGAAGGCTTGGTTGCAACTGCGGTTGACGTGACTGATGAAGCTGAAATTGCAAAACGTGGTCTAAACGGTCCTTTCAAACACATTCAATTTGATATTGAACTTGTGAAAGAGAAACAAAACGTACCTTCTACTGAAGTTGATCGTCGCCGCGCTAGCGCTTAATACATTAAGAAGCGGGATATGCCTTGAGATATATCCCGCTGACTTCCCCCTTGGAAAGTCGGAGAAAGGACATGCCTCGTATTCCCGTAATTAACACCAGCCATTTAGATCGCATTGACGAATTGCTGGTGGATGATTTTGAATCTGGTGAATTTAAACTACACCGTTCAGTATTTACAGACCAGGCCCTGTTTGACCTTGAGATGAAATACATCTTTGAAGGTAACTGGGTTTATCTAGCACATGAAAGCCAGATTCCAAACAATAACGACTTCTATACTACTTATATTGGTCGTCAGCCGATCATCATTGCACGTAACCGTCAAGGTGAACTGAATGCCATGATAAATGCCTGTTCGCATCGCGGTGCACAATTGTGCCGTAACAAGAAAGGCAATAAAGCAACTTATACTTGCCCATTCCATGGCTGGACTTTCAATAACTCAGGTAAGTTATTAAAAGTCAAAGATCCGGCTGAAGCGGGTTATTCAGACTGCTTTAACAAAGACGGCTCACATGACCTGAAAAAGGTTGCCCGTTTTGAAAACTATAAAGGTTTCCTGTTCGGCAGCTTGAATCCGGATGTTCCTTCTCTGGAAGAATACCTGGGCGAAGCGACCAAAATCATTGACATGATCGTGGATCAGTCTGAACAAGGTCTGGAAGTTTTACGTGGTTCTTCGACTTATACCTATGAAGGTAACTGGAAGTTGACTGCTGAAAACGGTGCTGATGGTTATCACGTGTCTGCTGTACACTGGAACTATGCTGCAACGACTCAGCAACGTAAAGAAAAAGAAGCTGGCGACAACATCCGTGCCATGAGCGCAGGCGCATGGGGCAAACAAGGCGGTGGTTCTTACGGCTTTGAACATGGTCACATGCTGCTTTGGACTCAATGGGCTAACCCGGAAGACCGTCCTAACTTTGCCAAGAAAGATGAATACACTGCGCAATATGGCGAAGCCATGGCGAAGTGGATGATCGAACGTTCACGTAACCTGTGTATCTATCCAAACGTTTACTTCATGGATCAGTTCGGTTCACAAATCCGTGTCCTGCGCCCGATTTCTGTCGATAAAACTGAAGTGACGATCTACTGTATCGCACCTGTCGGTGAAGAGCCAGAAGCACGTACCCGTCGTATCCGTCAGTATGAAGATTTCTTTAACGCTTCAGGTATGGCGACACCAGACGATCTTGAAGAATTCCGTGCTTGTCAGGCAGGTTATGCCGGTATCGCGCTGGAATGGAACGATATGTGCCGTGGTTCTAAACACTGGATTCAAGGTCCTGATGATGCTGCCAATGAAATCGGTTTAAAACCAAAACTGTCTGGTATTAAAACTGAAGATGAAGGTCTATACCTGTCTCAGCACCAGTACTGGTTAGAATTGATCAAAAAAGGTATTGCGACTGAGAAAGAAATTGCAGCATCAACTGAAGGAGAAAACGCATGAGCGACATCACTTTAGAAAATATTGCTCAGTTCCTGTATCAAGAAGCCCGCTTTTTAGATGATGAACAATGGGATGACTGGTTAACTTGTTATGCCCCTACTGCGTCTTTCTGGATGCCAGCTTGGGATGATGATGACAAACTGACCACAGATCCGCAGTCTGAAATCTCGTTGATTTACTATCCAGATCGTCAAGGTTTAGAAGACCGCGTGTTCCGGATCAAGACTGAACGTTCATCTGCAACCATGCCGGACACACGTACCTGCCATAACCTCAGCAATATTGAAATTGTTGAACGTGATGGCGACAAAGTGACTGTACGTTTTAACTGGAATACTTTGAGCTTCCGTTACAAAACAAGTTACAGCTATTTCGGTATGTCTCGTTATGAAATCGATTTCTCAGGCGATAAACCACAAATTTTAAGCAAATACGTGGTACTGAAAAACGATTACATCAACCAGGTTATCGACATTTATCACCTCTAAGACTGTTTTTACAGCTAGGTTATGCCTTTCGGTCAGATGGAAAATTGGCTGAAAGGCTCAGTTACAAAGATTTATATAGGATATTCAGCCATGTCAAACCACAATGTTGCACTTCAATTTGAAGATGGCGTTACACGTTTTATTTCTGTTTCAGATGGTGAAACACTGTCAGACGCAGCTTACCGTCAAAAGATCAATATTCCTTTGGACTGCCGTGATGGTGCTTGTGGAACGTGTCGTGCGTTTTGTGAATCAGGTTCGTATGACATGCCTGAAGAAACTTATATTGAAGATGCTTTAACACCTGAAGAAGCCGCTGAAGGCTTTATTCTGGCTTGTCAATGTAAACCAACTTCAGATGCAGTATTCCAGATCCAGGCATCTTCTGAGGTCTGCAAAACTGAAATTCATGCCTTCCAGGGTACTTTGGCACGCGTAGAGAACTTATCTGACTCGACTATTACTTTTGATATTCAGTTAGACGAAGGTCAGGCAGACATTCACTTCCTTGCCGGTCAATATGTCAATGTCGGTATCCCGGGAACGACTGAAACCCGTTCTTATTCATTCAGTTCAAAACCAGGTAACCGTTTAACCGGGTTTGTGGTACGTAACGTGCCAAACGGTAAAATGAGTGAATTTTTAAGCGTCAATGCCAAAGCTGGCGACAAAATGACTTTCACGGGTCCATTTGGTAGCTTCTACCTGCGTAATGTGACCCGGCCGGTGCTGATGCTGGCGGGTGGTACAGGGATTGCGCCGTTTATGTCGATGCTGCAAGTCTTAGAAGAAAAAGGTTCAGAACATCCAGTGCGTCTGGTGTTTGGTGTGACCAATGATTTTGACCTGGTGGCGATTGAAAAACTAAATGAGCTGCAAGATAAATTCCCTTGGTTCGAATACCGTACTGTGATTGCGAATCCAGAATCTAATCATGAGCGTAAAGGCTATGTGACCGGTCATATCGAAAAAGAATGGCTCAATGCGGGTGAGGTGGATATTTATCTGTGTGGTCCTGTGCCAATGGTTGAAGCAGTTCGCGGCTGGTTAGATGCTGAAGGCGTTAAACCTGCAAACTTCCTGTTTGAAAAATTCTCTGCAAACTAATAGAGGGAATTTGTTCAATGTCTAATCGTCAAAGATTTGAAAATAAAGTTGTAATCGTGACCGGTGCCGCGCAAGGCATCGGTCGCGGTGTCGCGCTGCAAGTGGCGAGCGAAGGCGCTCAAGTCGTCATGGCTGACCTTTCGCCTTATGTGGAAGAAGTTCTGGCTGAAATTGAAGCGACTGGCGGTGATGCGATTACCGTCAAAGCCAATCTGGAAACGTTTGCTGGTGCTCAATCAGTTGTTGAAAAAGCGCTAGAAACCTATGGCCGTGTCGATGCGCTAATCAACAACGTCGGTGGCGCGATCTGGATGAAACCTTTCGAGGAATTTTCTGAAGAGGAAATTATCAAGGAGGTGAACCGCTCACTGTTCCCAACGCTGTGGTGCTGCCGTGCAGTTCTTCCAGAAATGATTCAAAATCAGAAAGGTACAATTGTAAACGTATCTTCTATTGCCACACGAGGGATTAACCGTGTTCCATATTCAGCATCTAAAGGTGGTGTGAACGGTCTGACCGCTTCCCTTGCCTTTGAACATGCCAAAGATGGAATCCGTGTTAATGCGATCGCAACTGGCGGTACCGAAGCACCACCGCGTAAAGTGCCACGCAATGCCAATCCACTGACTGAGTCAGAAAAAGACTGGATGCAGCAAGTGGTTGATCAGACCATTGACCGTACTTTTATGGGTCGCTACGGTACGATTCAGGAACAGGTGAATGCCATTGTATTCCTGGCTTCGGATGAATCATCGTATATGACTGGTACCGTCGTACCGGTCGGTGGTGGTGATCAGGGCTAAATCCTGATCATGACTTTTTTTTAACAGGATCATGGTTTGACGCAAGGAGGCACATCACCAATGAACACCCTGTTTCAGACATTAAAAAATGATTGGTCAATTTCAGCAACTGTTGCAGGATTTTTAGCAGTACTGATTTCCTATTCAGGCCCACTAATCATTTTTTTCCAGGCTGCTCAACAAGCCCAAGTTTCCCCAGACATGATGATTTCATGGATTTGGGGAATTTCTATTGGTGCTGCACTTGCCGGTATTTTCTTATCGATTAAATACAAAATACCGGTGGTGACTGCCTGGTCTGCACCCGGAACGGCTTTATTAGTCACGCTTTTTCCTGATATTTCGCTCAATGAAGCGGTTGCTGCCTATATCACCTCTGCCGTGGTGATTTTTTTCATTGGGATCACCGGTTATTTCGACAAATTGCTGTCCTGGATTCCTCAGGAAGTGGCTGCCGGAATGATGGCCGGGATTTTATTGCAGTTTGGTTTAGGTCTGTTTACGGCAACCGATACCATGCCCTACATTGTGTTTGGCATGCTGGCAGTATTTTTACTGGCCAAGCGTTTCAGCCCACGCTATGCCATGGTTTGGGTATTAGTGGCAGGTGTGGTTTTAAGTCTGTTACTGGGTAAAATTAACCCGGTGACCGCTGATTTTAGCTTGGCGATTCCACAATTTATTGCCCCGGAATGGACCTGGAACTCTACCTTGAATCTGGCACTACCGCTGATTTTAGTCAGTCTTTCTGGCCAGTTTTTACCAGGCATGAGCATTATCAAGCTCAGCGGTTATGACATGCCGGCCAAACCTATTATTAGTGTGACCAGTATTGCTTCGCTTGCGGTGGCCTGTGTAGGCGGCATTACCATTGTACTGGCCTCAATCACGGCTGCTTTATGTTTGGGTAAAGACGCACATGAGCTGAAAGAAAAACGTTATATCGCCGGTATCGCGAATGGGATTTTCTATATTTTAGGCGGTTTATTTGCCGGCAGCATCGTTATGCTCTTTAGCCTGATGCCTAAAGAATTAATTGCGGCTTTGGCCGGACTGGCATTGCTCGGTGCAATTGCCACCAATATTTCCGTTGCAATGGGCAAAGAATCACAACGTGATGCTGCCCTGATCACCTTTTTGGCGACTGCATCTGGTATGCAGTTCCTTGGACTGAGCTCAGTCTTTTGGGGGATTTGTATTGGTTTGGTGGCGCACTTTGTATTGTCACAGAAAGACCGTAACGCTGTTCTGCTTGCAGCATCAGATTCAAAATGAGTTTAAAGACATCCATAAGTTTAGGATATGAAAGGACCAGATTATGATAGATAAAAGTTCATTATCATTGAAAGAAGCACTCTCCCAGATCAAAGATGGTTCAACCATCATGATTGGTGGTTTCGGTACAGCAGGTCAGCCTGCTGAACTGATTGATGGTCTGATCGAATTGGGTATCAAAGACTTAATTATCGTCAATAACAATGCCGGCAATGGCGACTACGGTTTGGCGAAACTGCTGAAAGCCGGGGCTGTACGTAAAATCATTTGCTCTTTCCCGCGTCAGTCTGATTCCTGGGTATTCGATGAACTTTACCGTGCAGGTAAGATCGAACTGGAACTGGTTCCTCAAGGTAATCTGGCTTGCCGTATTCAGGCCGCAGGTATGGGCTTAGGTCCAATCTACACGCCTACCGGTTTTGGTACCTTGCTGGCTGAAGGCAAACCGACTTTAAATTACGAAGGCAAAGACTTCGTTTTAGAAAATCCAATTAAAGCGGACTTTGCTTTGATTAAAGCCTCTAAAGGCGACCGTTGGGGCAATCTGGTATATCGCAAATCTGCCCGTAACTTTGGCCCGATCATGGCGATGGCCGCAGATATCACCATTGCTCAGGTGTCTGAAGTCGTGGAACTCGGTGCACTGGATCCAGAGCACATCATCACCCCGGGAATTTTTGTTCAACACGTTGTTCAAGTTAAACCTGCACAATAATTGGCATCGGAGATAAATAATGAGCTATACCAAACTGACCCGTGACCAGATCGCTGAACGTGTGGCACAAGACATTCCTGATGGTGCTTATGTCAACCTGGGCATCGGCTTGCCAACCAAAATTTCCAGCTACCTGCCTTCAGATAAAGATGTATTCCTGCATTCTGAAAATGGCCTGTTGGCTTTTGGTCCTCCTCCTGCTGAAGAAGACCGTGATCCAGAGCTGATCAATGCTGGTAAAGAATTCGTAACCTTACTGGAAGGGGGTTCATTCTTCCATCATGGTGATTCCTTCGCGATGATGCGTGGCGGTCATTTAGACATCGCGGTATTGGGTGCCTTCCAGATTGCTGAAAATGGTGATCTGGCCAACTGGCATACTGGCGCACCGGATGCGATTCCGGCTGTGGGCGGTGCAATGGATTTGGCTGTGGGTGCCAAGAAAGTTTTCATCACCACCGACCACGTGACTAAAAAAGGCGAGCCAAAAATTGTGGCTGAGCTTTCATATCCGGCGACTGGTTTGAAATGTGTGGATCGTATCTATACCGACCTGTGTGTGATTGATATCACCAGCGAAGGCATGAAAGTGATTGAGAAAGTCGAAGGTCTGTCATTCGAAGAATTGCAGTCATTGACTGGCGCCAAGCTGATTGATGCGACTCAAAACTAATTCATAAATCCTCCCTAAGTCCCTCCTTTATTAAAGGAGGGACTTTCACCCTTTAAATTCCGGGAAAAACGCCTCCCTTTAGTAAAGGGAGGTTGGGAGGGATTCAAAGATTTGGAAAGTAAAAACATGAAAAACGCCTATATTATCGATGCCATCCGTACCCCATTCGGCCATTATGCCGGTGGCCTCGCTCCTGTTCGTACTGATGATCTCGGTGCACTTCCAATCAAAGCCTTAATAGAACGTAATCCATCGGTGAACTGGGAACAGGTCGATGATGTGATCTATGGCTGTGCCAACCAGGCCGGTGAAGATAACCGTAACGTTGGCCGCATGTCAGCGCTGCTTGCAGGTGTGCCTTATCAAGTGCCTGCAACTACAGTCAACCGCCTATGTGGTTCATCGCTAGATACTATCTCCATGGCTGCACGTGCGATTAAAGTGGGTGAAGCCCATCTGATTATTGCCGGTGGTGTCGAGTCAATGTCTCGTGCACCCTTTGTCATGGGTAAATCAGAAACCGCCTATGGCCGTAGTCAGAAAATCGAAGATACCACCATGGGCTGGCGTTTCATTAACCCGAAACTCAAAGACATGTACGGCGTAGAAACCATGCCGCAAACGGCTGAAAATGTCGCTGAACAGTTCGGGATTAACCGTGAAGATCAGGATAAATTTGCCCTGAGCAGCCAGCAACGTACAGCAGCAGCACAAGCCAAGGGTTTCTTTGATAAAGAAATCATTCCGGTGGTGATTCCACAACGTAAAGGCGATCCGGTGGTCGTAGATAAAGATGAACATCCACGTGCGTCTACCACTGCAGAAGCTTTGGCGAAACTGAAACCTGTGGTCAAAGCAGACGGCACGGTCACAGCCGGTAATGCTTCAGGCATTAACGATGGTGCTGCTGCCCTACTGATTGCATCTGATGAAGCGATTGCGCAATACGGTTTAAAACCACGTGCCAAAATTATTGGCTCAACAGTTGTGGGTGTTGAGCCGCGCATCATGGGCTTTGGCCCGGCACCTGCCATCAAAAAGCTACTTGCTCAAACCGGTTTAACGCTAGAGCAGATGGATGTGATCGAGCTGAATGAAGCTTTTGCGGCCCAAGCACTGGCATGTATCCGTGATCTAGGCATTGAAGACGGCTCGGAAAAAGTCAATCCGAACGGTGGCGCAATTGCCTTGGGTCATCCACTCGGCGCATCTGGTGCACGTCTGGTGACCACTGCCTTGAACCAGCTGGAACAAACTGGCGGTCAATATGCACTCTGTTCAATGTGTATTGGTGTCGGTCAAGGTATTGCTTTGATTATCGAACGCGTCTAAAAGCAATATCACTTAATGAAAATTTCCCCTCCCTTTTTTTAAAGGGAGGTCGGGAGGGATTTTAATGCCAACATTTACATCTAACGATGCACAAATTAATTACCAGACTTTTGGGGATACCTCTAAGCCTGCAATTGTGTTCTCCAATTCATTGGGCACCAAATTCAGCATGTGGCAGCCACAAATTGAATTTTTCCAGAAAGATTATTTCGTGGTGTGTTATGACACCCGTGGTCACGGTGGCTCGAGCGCACCACAAGGGCCATATACCCTGGATCAACTGGGTCAAGATGTAGTGAATCTACTGGATCATTTAAATATCCAGAAAGCTGCTTTCTGTGGCATTTCCATGGGTGGTCTGACTGGCCAATGGCTGGCAATTAACCGCCCAGAACGCTTTAACCAAGTGATTGTGTGTAATACGGCAGCCAAAATCGGTCAGGAACAGGCCTGGCTGGAACGTGCTGCACTGGTGCGTGAGCAAGGCTTGGCACCGATTGCATCGACCGCAGCATCACGCTGGTTTACCGAACCCTTTATTCAAAGCAACGCAGCAATTGTTGCAGAACTTTCAAACGACCTTGGAGCTGGCAGCCCGGAAGGTTATGCGAGTTGCTGTGAAGCTTTGGCTAAAGCGGATTTACGTGAACAGTTAAAGACAATTTCAGTTCCTGTATTGATTGTGGCAGGTCAGCAAGATCCTGTAACGACTGTTGCTGATGGTCAGTCGATGCAAGCCAGCATTGCCAATAGCCAACTGTTTGAAATCAATGCATCGCATATTTCCAATGTCGAGCAACCTGAAGCGTTCAATCAGGCAGTTCAGGCATTTATTGCAGCTTAAACTGCTCAAAAAAAGAAAAAAGCCACTGATCATCATCAGTGGCTTTTTTTTATCAAGATGGAGTCAGCATTAAGCCCAAATGACCAAAATCGCAGCGATCACCACCAAGCCCAACCCCCAATGTTCGGCACGTGCCAGTTTCTCCTTAAAGAAATATGCAGAAATCAGCATACTAAATAAAATCTCGATTTGACCTAGTGTTTTGACAATGGGCACACTCATCATGCTCATGGCAGTAAACCAGCCCAGCGATGCCATAAAGCTGCACACGCTGACTTTAAAGGTTAATCTCAAGCGTTGCCACATGGCCACTAAAGTCTGGCGGCTAAATAGACTCAGATAGATCAGCATACTGATGCATTGAAAACTGATGACCATCAGCAGTACCCATGCAGCACGATGGACAGTTGGCAATGTGCTTAGCTCCAGACTCGCCTCCCTGACCAAGAGTGAGGTAATCGCAAAACTTAAGCCGCTGCCGATTCCAATCGCTAAGGTCTGGGCAGAAAATCCACTGATCTGCTGGCCTTTACTCAGCAGGAATACAGCATAAGCACCGAGTACCACACCGATCCAGGCCAGTACCGATAAATGATCGGCTAAAAACACGACACCAATGACGGCGGCAAGAATGGCTTCACTTTTAGCCAAACCGACCCCAATCGCATAATTTTTTTGTTGAAACAGCTTCACCATCAATGCAGTTGCTAAAATCTGGCTCGAACCGGCAATCACAATATAGACCCAAAACCTGGGAGTAAAATGGATAATATTTTCAACGGGCTTGAAGTGATACAGGCTGTATAGATAGACCATGGCAAAAGGTAAGGCAAAGATAAACCGTGCCAGCGTGACCCCCCAAACATCGACCGTAGTGCTCAGCTGTTTTTGAAATGCATTGCGCCATGCCTGCATAAATGCAGCCATTAAGGTGAAAAAGATCCAACTGATTGCCATAAAATGATTTGCATATATAACAAAAGTGAACCAATTCTATGCCTAAGTAAAAGGCATGACTAATTAAAAATGGAGTGAAGGTGAATAGCGGAAAGTTTGGATTGTTTTTAGATGGTTTAAATTTCAGCTAAATAGTCTTTTCGCATGGGAATAAAACGAATGCCATTTTCCTCAGTGTATTCGCCCATTTCAACAAAACCGAAGCGTTTATAAATATCCAAAGCATATAAACTGGATTTTACAGTAATAGATTGATGACCTTGGCTACGAATCTGATTTTCTAAAAAGCGCCACATTTGGCGACCGTAACCTTGACCTTGATAAGCCTTATTCAAGAAAAAATGCATGAAATGTGCCGGCGCTATATAAGCCACAACACCGACTATTCTGCAGTCAATTTCAGCCACATAATAATAAATATCTGGCCGTTCAAAGATGGTTTGAATTACTTCAGCTTTAAAACGTAAGCGTCCCTCTTCTGCCGTAGTGACAGCCTCTACAAATGGCGCAATGACTTCTACGATAGCAGATGTATCCTGAACAGTAGCTTTTCTAATTTTCATATTATTTTAAATTTCACCTTAACCTGGCTTTGTTGCAAAAACAGATCATCTGTCAATTTGTATTTCTCTAAGCAATCTTTTTCTATTAAAAATAACAAGTTATTTAGCTCACAATATAATGCCAAGCATCCTCCATTTACAATTCAGCCATATAGAGTTTTTATTAAAATTTTTATGATGTTATTACAATAGGATGAAATTTAGGTAAGCATTCTAGACAGTTTGCTTCCCTACAGGGAGTTTAGATGAAACATTTTGAATGCGCCGTCTGCCAGCAACAGCTATTTTTTTACAAATCAGTCTGTGATCATTGTATGTCACCAATCGGCTATGTCGCTTCGGAAAAAGAATTGTGCGCATTTAAAAAGCAGAGTGCTGATCAATGGATTCCAGTCTCCAAAAGTTATCAGCATGCCAGTTATAAACCCTGTCATAACTATACGCACTATCAGGTATGTAACTGGATGATTCCCAGTAATGAAGATGAAGATTTTTGTGAGTCCTGTCAACTCACTCATGTGATTCCTGATCTGGAAAATTCAGAGAACCTGATTTACTGGTTTCGACTGGAAGAGGCCAAACGCCGCTTCCTTTATTTGGCGCAGCGTATGAACATGATGCCACGCCCCAAAAAATCTGAAGATGATCCATTTGGCCTGCGTTTTGATTTTTTACTGCCTGAAGATGATCAGCCGGTTTTGATTGGTCATGCCAATGGTGTGATTACCTTAAATGCGATTGAGGCGGATGTGGTGTATCGTGAAACAACGCGCGTGAATATGGGAGAAAATTACCGGACTTTATTGGGCCATTTTCGCCATGAAAGCGGACATTACTATTTTGCACTGATGCAACACTTACATCCGGAACTGATTGAAGAGTTTCGTCACTATTTTGGTGATGAGCGGCAAAATTACAGTGAGGCGCTGCAAACTTATTATAATGACGGCGCCCCGATCAACTGGCAGGAAAACTATATTAGTGCTTATGCCACCGCACATCCTTGGGAAGACTGGGCAGAAACCTGGGCGCATTATCTGCATATGATGGAAACACTGGAAACTGCTTACTATGCTGGAATCCGCGTTATTGGCAATGGTGGCTATCTGGCCAGCATGGATTTTAAAGAATGTCCAATTGGCGGACAGGATGTTGAACATATTCTTGCAAACTGGGTTACCTTAACCTTTAATTTAAATGCCTTGAACCGTTGTATGGGTCTGGAAGACGCCTATCCATTCAAGCTGACCGAAGCGGTAAAAGACAAGCTTCGATTTATACATCGGCATGTACTGGAAAAAGTTTTTAAATCATCCAAATGATCTTTAAACGACAAAAAAATGGATGTAATCAAATGAATAAAGCCCGTATACAACGGGCTCTATTTGATGATCAATGCGATTAAACGTATTAAGCGGTTTTCATTGAACCGGTTTCTTCAAATTGGGCATGCCAAGACAAAGCTTCATTCAATAAATGCGGTGTCTGACCACCACGCGCACAGGCACGCTCAAAATAATGATTTAAACTTTCGCGGTAATCTGGATGAGCACAGATATCGATAATCTTGCGGGCACGTTCACGCGGTGCCAAACCACGCAGATCTGCTAAACCTTGCTCAGTCACCAGAATATCAACGTCATGATCGGTATGGTCGGTATGGCTGACTAGGGGAACGACTGAAGAAATCGCACCACCTTTGGCATAGGATTTGGTCACAAAGATGGCAATATGCGCATGACGGGTAAAATCTCCCGAGCCTCCAATACCGTTCATCATCTTGGTTCCAGTAACATGGGTTGAATTCACATTTCCGTAAATATCAAACTCAAGTGCTGTATTAATCGCAATAATCCCGAGACGGCGAATCAGTTCAGGATTATTGGAAAGTTCCTGTGGACGCAAGACAATTTTATCTTTGTATCGATCAAAATTGTTCATCACTCGTGCGGCACAGTCATCGGTCAGGGTCATGGAGCAACCTGAAGCAAAGGTCATCTTGCCTGAATCGATAAGCTGGAAAGTGCAATCCTGCAAGACTTCAGAATACATTTCCAGATTATTGAAATTGGAATGTTCGAAGCCGGCAAAGACCGCATTGGCCACGGAGCCCACACCGGATTGCAGCGGCCCCAGATTTTCAGGTAAACGCCCTGCTGCCACTTCCTGTTCAAAGAAATGAATCAGGTGACTGGCAATCGCCAGCGTTTCTTGATCCGGTTCGTCCATGCCAAAGGAAGTGTCTGGAATCTCATTGATGACAATCGCAGAAATTTTTTCAGGTGCAACATGAATCCCGATTGTTCCAATTTTGTCACTGGCTTGAGTCAGAGGAATTGGCTCGCGGTTTGGGCGCGCTTGAGGTACATAGATATCGTGAACACCTTCTAGTACGGGATTAATCGTCATATCAATTTCAATAATGACCCGATCTGCCATTTCGATGAAATTTGCAGAATTTCCGCAAGAGCCTGTCGGAATAATCTGACCGTCTTCAGTAATCGCAGTTGCAGCAATTACAGCCACATTAATCGCTGGCAAGTTTTTATGACGGATATTATCGGCCAGTTCAGAGAGATGCTGATCGACATACATCACTTCACCGGCATTAATCGCTTTACGTAAAGAAGGATCTGCCTGATAAGGATAACGGCGGGTTATGACATGTGCTTCATTGAGTTTTCCATCAATCCGGTTCCCCAGACTTGCACCTGTCGCCAAGGTAATATGAATTGGATACTTCTGTGCATATTCAGCCAAGGCCAAAGGCACAGTTTTCGCTTCACCTGCCCCCCCAAAACCACTTAAACCAACTACATCGCCATCTTGAATCAGTTGTAGTGCTTTTTCGACAGATACGACTTTATCTTGTAATGGGAGCAAACGAATGCGCTCTAAACCGTTCATAAAAAATCTCAAAAATATAAAATAAAGAGGCGTCTGCTCCTGGTGAACCAAGAGCATTAGCGTCTAAATCAATCAATAATTAATTTTGCTAATTCGAGCATTGAATTTTGGCTGGACTTAAACCAGTTCCACTGCAATCGCAGTTGCTTCACCGCCACCGATACACAGTGCGGCAATACCTTTCTTGCCACCAGTACGTTTTAAGGCATGAATCAAGGTCACAATAATACGGGAACCAGAAGACCCCAGTGGATGACCGAGCGCACATGCGCCACCGTTGATGTTGACTTTTGCAGTATCCAGTTTAAAGCCATCAATGGCTAGCATCGTCACCATGGCAAAAGCCTCATTGATTTCCCAGAGGTCAACATCGGCGGCATCCCAACCGGTTTTTTTCAGCACTTTTTCAATCGCACCGACAGGTGCAATGGTGAATTCCGAAGGATGCTGCGAATGGCTGGCATAGGCCAGAATATTAGCCAGGGGTTTTAAGTTACGCTGTGCCGCAACTTCACTTGAGGTGATCACCAGCGCAGAAGCACCATCAGAAATTGAGCTGGCATTTGCCGCAGTAATGGTACCGTCTTTTTTAAATGCTGGACGTAGGGTTGGAATTTTATCCACTTTGGCATTCAGGGGTTGTTCATCCTGCTCTACCACGACATCGCCTTTACGTGTGCTCACTGTTACTGGCACGATTTCATCTTTAAAGAAACCTTGCTGAACTGCAGTCACGGCTTTATTTAATGAACCAATCGCATAGTCATCCTGCTGCTCACGGGTATAGCCTTTTTTATCGGCCATTTCCTGCGCCAGAACCCCCATCGACAGACCTGTTTCCGCATCTTCCAGACCTTCCTGGAACATGTGGTCAGTGACTTTGCCATGTCCCATACGGAAACCGGCACGCGCCTTGTCCATCAAATATGGCGCATTCGACATAGATTCCATACCGCCTGCCACCACGATTTCAGCCGAACCGGCCTTGATCGCATCTGCTGCCTGCATCACCGCTTTCATGCCTGAACCACAGATTTTATTAATGGTGGTGGCACCAGTTGAATCCGGTAATCCGGCCTGACGCATCGCCTGACGTGCTGGCCCCTGTTTCAGACCGGCAGGCAGTACACAGCCCATGATCACTTCATCAATATCATTTGCAGTTAAACCTGCACGAGCCACCACTTCTTTGATGGCCACAGCACCCAAATCTGGTGCAGTACAGCTCGAAAGCGAACCTTGAAAACCGCCCATTGCAGTACGTACAGCATCTACAATTACAATCATTTTAATCTCTTCCTTTTTCATCATTGTTATCAACACTGCCAGAAACAGCCCGGCAGTGTTTGTCCTTCGCAATTATTGCGGGTTTAAGCCTGTGAGGTGAAATAGTCCTCAGAGAACTGCATCACCAGTTCCGCACCGGCCTGAATACGTTGAATACGTGCGCCTAAATCTGGCAGAACTTTGGCCACATAGTAATTTGCCAGTACCAGTTTGCTTTGGAAGTAGCTGTCGTTCTTGCTGGCAGCGGCTTGGCTGATGCGTGCATACATATACACAAAGCTCAGCAGACCGACCGCATGTAAATAATCAACCGCAATTGAATTGGCAAAATCAGGATTCAGTTGAGACTTCTCGACGATAAAACCGGTGATATCTTCCAGTTGCTGACAGGTCTGCAACGTCGCTGCTTTAATGCTTAAGGCATCATCCAGACCCTGGGCAAACTCACGGATTTCAGCGATATATTCTGCAATATACGCGCCTTTACATTTCGTGGTTTTACGGCCAATCAGGTCGATCGCCTGTACGCCATTGGTGCCTTCATAAATCTGTGAAATGCGCAGGTCACGAATACATTGTTCCATGCCCCATTCACGGATATAGCCATGCCCACCAAAGCACATTTGCGCTTCCAGTGCAGAATCCAGTGCTTTGTCCGTTAAGTAAGCTTTGGCAATCGGGGTTAATAATGCCACACGGTCGGTTGCTTTACGCACCGCTTCAGCATCGGTTGAATATTTGGTAATATCCAGCTGCTGACCGACATAGACGGCAAATGCACGAGATGCTTCATTATTGGCACGGACATTCAGCAACATACGGCGCACATCACCATGTACCAGAATCGAATCGGCTGGTTTCTCTGGATATTTCGCGCCTGTTGATGCACGGCCCTGCAAACGGTCTGTCGCATATTGTGCCGCATTCTGATAAGCAAATTCTGCCGCACCAATACCTTGAATACCCATCGACAGACGTTCATAGTTCATCATCACGAACATACCAGCCAGACCTTCATTTTCATTGCCAACCATATAGCCTTTGGCACCATCAAAGTTCATGACACAGGTCGCAGAGCCTTTAATCCCCATTTTATGTTCGATTGAACCTGCTGCCACGGCATTACGCTCGCCCAGTGAACCATCAGCATTGACCAAAAATTTCGGCACGATAAACAGGGAAATACCACGTGAACCGGCTGGTGCATTTGGAGTTTTTGCCAGTACCAGATGAATGATATTTTCACTCAGGTCATGTTCACCACTGGTAATAAAAATTTTGGTGCCGCTGATGTTATAGCTGCCATCATCATTCGGTTCGGCTTTGGTCTTGATAATGCCCAGATCAGTCCCTGAATGTGGTTCAGTCAGACACATGGTGCCCGACCATTCACCAGTATAGAATTTTGGCAAATAGGTTTCTTTCTGTTGCTGTGAAGCACGGTCATTGATTGCCATGCCTGCACCCACGGTTAACAATGGATAAAGCATAAATGACGGGTTGGTACTCCAGATCATCTCATCTGCAAGTACAGTCAGCATTTTCGGCATGCCTTGACCGCCCCATTCTTCAGGTGCACCCAGACCCACCCAACCGCCTTCAGCAAACTGCTTGAAAGCCTCTTTAAAACCCGCAGGTGTGGTGACTTCACCATTTTTAAACTGAGCACCACCGTCTTCATCTGCCGGACGATTCAGATCAAGAATGACATTCTTGGAAAATTTGGCCATCTCTTCCAGAATTGCATTTGCCGTCGCCATATCTAAATGTGCAAGATTTTCATTGCCCTGCCAAAATTGTTCAGCCTGAAACACATCATTTAAAATAAATTCCATGTCTTTCAGCGGCGCATTATAAATAGGCATTTTCAAATTCCTTAAATGGTGATACCCAATTCTGTTACTGAGTATTTTCTAATCATTTATTCCAGGAAAATCTTGTTCTATTCTTCACTGGAATCAATGCATGCAATTGAAAAATCATGCGATCAGGTTTATTTTGCGCTGCATATCAGAAGTGATTAAATATCGAACATGCATCGTATTATTACAACTCGATACCCATTGCTAAAATCATTTCTATTCATCGCATAAATATTGCTCAATATGGCTTAAAACCACACGATGATTTAACTTCATGCGCAGAAACAATAAAAGAATTATCCTGAAAATGGAATTTTATTTACCAAAGTTGATCTCTAGGGTTCAGTTTTCTTGACAAGATTTTTAGCAACGCGTTATAGAGATTTTCCGCTGTACCCAAATGTTGTATAAATATACAAATTTAGATAAATATCACGACCTTAGTTTTATAGCCATGGCGGTTAAAATTGAATACTCTTGAGGGGTTCCTTTTCGAAAAGTATGGACTAAGAAAATGACCACTGTAAGACAGCAGAACTTCCTTCTTCGTAAAGAGAAGATTCTGAGTATGGCGGAAAGCCTGCTGCTCGATAATAATCAGGACATTACCCTGAGTGAACTCGCCAGTGAACTCGATATTGCCAAAGGAACCATCTACAAACATTTCAAAAGTAAAAACCAGTTATATTTAGAGTTGATCATTCTGAACGAAAAAAGAATTCTGGAAATTTCAAAAAAACATAATAATGATATTAAAAATTATGTCTCGCAATTTATGCTCTATCACATGCTCAATTCCAACCGCACGATTTTGTTGCATGTGATTGAAGAACGTTTAACCAATAATGAAAAAAACCTGAAAGATTTATTTCAGGAGCTGTACCGTATTCGTGAAGAACGGATTATGCGCATTAAAGACATGACCCATGATTATCTGGTTTCACTCGAAAGTGCCATGTCGATTCGGGATTATTTATCCTATATCTGGACGGTGACTTATGGTGCGTCATTATTATTAAATTCGACCCATTATCAAAAAGCAATTGGTTCGCGTGAACGTCTGATCAAACTGTATGTGAATCAGGCATTGATGACCCCGGATAAAATCTCCTCGGTATAATCGTAATCTTTTATAAATCAAAAAAATGCCTGACTCAATCAGGCATTTTTTGTTTAGCTATATCAATAGCCATTACAGAACTTGAAAATCAGGCGCTTACTGGTGGAAAACCATCTTCAGTTAAAGCTGCCACAATTTCAGCTTCGCTCACAGTCGAGTCAACTTCCACCAGTTTGCTCACCACATCAATATTAACAGTGGCATTTTCATCCAGGTCTTTAATCGTTGCAGTGACACTACGCGCACAACCACCACAAGTCATATTTTCAATACGGAATTTCATCTTTGTTCTCCATTGGATCAGTTTAAAATCTGCTTATCTCTACATCCTACAGGCTCAATTCAGCCTGCGTAGGTCAGCATCCGGTTAATGCTGTTCAGGGACGACACCCTGTTCAATCTGTTTTAAAATCTGGCAATCGGACTGTTCATTGCCGGCACACTGCTCCACCGATTGCTGTAATATCACCAGCATATGCTGCATATCGGCAATTTTCTGTTGTAAAAACTGGATATGTTTTTCGGCCAGCTGTTTCACCTCGCTACTCTGACGTGAGCTGTTTAGCCACAGGCCGAGTAATTCTTTCATTTGCTCTGAAGAAAAGCCGAGTTCGCGTGCATGTTGAATAAAACTTAAGGTTTTAATGTCCGCATCAGTATAAACCCGATAACCTGCATCGCTTCGTTTCGCAGCAGGCAACAACCCGATGTCTTCATAATAACGAATCATTTTTGCAGAGATGCCGGAACGTTTTGCCGCCTGACCAATATTCATCCTGCTTGCTCCTTGAACTGTACCGCTTTGTAGGCTTTTAATCTCAAAGCATTAGTGACAACAAACACGGAAGACAATGCCATCGCGCCTGCGGCAAACATTGGTGATAACAAGATGCCCCAGAATGGATAGAGCACCCCGGCGGCAATCGGGATTAAAGCAATATTATAGACAAAGGCCCAGAACAGGTTCTGCCGGATATTGCGCATGGTGGCCTGACTCAGAACAATTCCGGTGGCCACATGCTGTAAATTACCTGACATCAACACCACATCGGCTGCCTCAATCGCGACATCGGTGCCTGTACCAATCGCCATACCAACATCAGCCTGTGCCAGTGCCGGGGCATCATTGATTCCGTCTCCGACAAAAGTGAGTACGCCATATTGCTGCTGGAGTTGACGTACCGCATCCACTTTCTCATGCGGTAAAACTTCCGCAATTACCTGATCAATTTTCAGCTGTTTGGCAATGGCCTGCGCGGTATGCTGATTGTCACCGGTGATCATCGCCACTTTCAGACCCTGCTCATGCAAGGCCTGAATCGCACTATAAGTAGTTGCTTTAATCGGATCCGCGACGGCAATAATCGCCGCCAGCTTTTGATTGATCGCCACATATAAGGGACTACGGCCCTGATCACCGAGTTTTTGTGCAGCAGACCGAAACAGATCGACATTTAGACCCAAGTCCTGCATCAGACGTTCAGCGCCAATATGCAGCTGCTGACCAGCTACCTGTGCCTTGACCCCTGCGCCGGTGATCGAATCAAAATCTGTGACTTCACTCAGTTCCAGTTGTTGCTCATGAGCCGCCTGAACAATGGCATGGGCAATCGGATGTTCTGACTTGGCTTCAACCGAAGCCACCAGTTGCAATACAGTCTGCTGATTAAAATTTGCTGTGACTTCAAAGTCCGTCAGCAACGGTTTTCCTTCAGTCAAGGTTCCGGTTTTATCAAGCGCGACGACTTGGGTTTGTTGCAATAACTGTAAAGCTTCACCCTTACGAAACAGCACGCCCAGTTCGGCGGCACGCCCAGTTCCGACCATAATTGAGGTCGGCGTTGCCAGCCCCATCGCACACGGACAGGCAATAATCAGCACCGCCACGGCGTTGACCAATGCATAGGTCAGATTGGGTTCAGGCCCAAACAGGAACCAGACCATGAAGGTCAAGGCCGCCAGTGCCATGACGGCAGGTACAAACCATAAAGTCACTTTATCCACCACCGCCTGAATCGGTAGTTTCGAGCCTTGTGCCTGTTCCACCATCTCAATAATCTGCGCCAGTACAGAATCCTGTCCGACCGCAGTGGCCCTGATTTGCAAGGTTCCATTCTGGTTCACTGTACCACCCACCACCTGATCCCCGGCCTGTTTGGCCACGGGTAAAGGCTCACCACTCATCATTGCTTCATCGATATAACTTTGCCCGGCAACCACTTCACCATCGACGGCGACTTTTTCACCCGGGCGGATTTCAATCAGCATGCCCTGTTGTACATCGGCAATCGCCAGATCAACCCAGTTGCCATGCTGTTGTACCCGTGCGGTTTTCGGTTGCAAGCCGACCAGATACTGAATCGCTTCTGAGGTTTTACCTTTGGCTTTGGCTTCCAGATACCGCCCCAGTAAAATCAGCGCAACAATGACAGCTGCCGCTTCAAAATATACATGGACGGTGGACTGGGGTAATAGCTGCGGAAAAAAGGTCGCAATGCAGGAAAATCCATAAGCTGCGATTGTTCCGACTGCGACCAGAGAATTCATATCCGGCGCCAAACGCAATAAAGCCGGAATACCATGCTGATAAAAACGCCGTCCCGGAATAATCAGCACCAAACTGGTCAGCACAAACTGCAGATACCAGCTGTTCTGGGTTCCCAACGTCTGCGCAATAAAATGATGAAAAGCCGGGATCAGATGTGAACCCATTTCTAGAATAAATACAGGGACTGCCAGAATAAGAGCAAGCCAAAGATCCCGTTTCAGTTGCGCGGTTTCAGTGGCTTTCTTTTCCTGAAAAGCCACATGGCGATCTGCCGAGAGATGTGTATTGGTTTTTTCTGTGGCTTTAAAACCGGCTTTTTCTACAGCAGCAATCAAAGCTGGGATGTGCTGACGGGATGCCTGAATCGAAGCAGTTTCAGTCGCCAGATTGACTTGTGCTGTACTGACGCCGTCTACTTTTAATAAAGCTTTTTCAACACGCGCGACGCAGGAGGCGCAGGTCATGCCTTCAATCGCCAGTTCAATCCGGTCAGCCTGAAGATCAAAACCGGCTTTTTGCACCGCCTGAGTCAACTTGGACAATGGCACAGAATTGATTAGACTCACATGCGCCTTTTCAGTGGCCAGATTCACGTGTGCATCCAGTACACCTTCTACTTTTTTTAGGGCTTTTTCTACGCGAGCCACACAAGATGCACAGGTCATGCCTTCAATATTCAAAGCAAACTGTTGCGTCGGTACATCAAAGCCAGTTTTTTCAATTGCTTGAACTAGCACAGCGGCAGCAATCGGCTGCTGGCTTTTAATAAAAGCTTTTTCAGTCGACAGGTTGACAGATGCCTCAACCACGCCCTCAATTTTTTTCAAGGCTTTTTCGACCCGAGCCACGCAGGATGCACAGGTCATACCGCCAATCTGCACCTGCTGTTCATATAACCGGATGCTGTCTTGTTCTGCCACGCCCATCTCCATGCATCAACTTGCTGCCGATGCTATAGCTTAAACATTCCCAGCATGGCAAGGTCAAGTCTTTCATTTAAATATTTTAGGAAAGATAAAGCGGTATTGCGATTGGATGCTCATCCAAGAACCAAATAAAAGCCCGAAGATGACTTCGGGCTTTTATAGCAGTGTTTAAAATATTGAATGCATCAATTTTATTCGGCAGAAATATCTTCAAACAGAACCGAAGACAGGTAACGCTCTCCGCCATCTGGCAAAATCACCACAATATTTTTACCGGCATTTTCCGGGCGTGCAGCCAGTTGTGCCGCTGCCGCCATGGCCGCACCACTTGAAATGCCGACCAAAATACCTTCCTGAGCTGCAGTTTTGCGTGCCCACTCGATTGCCTCTGCGCTATTAATGGCAATCACTTCATCGACCAGATCTAAATCCAGGTTGCCCGGAATAAAGTTGGCTCCGATACCTTGAATTTTGTGTGGTCCCGGTGTCAGCGTTTCGCCGCGTTTGGCCTGACCAATAATTGCAGATTCAGCAGGTTCCACCGCCACCGAATATAGAGGCTTATTTTTAACTTTCTCAAAGTAACGCGAAATACCGGTAATGGTTCCGCCTGTTCCGACACCTGCGACCAGAATATCGACGTTACCCGCCGTAGCTTCCCAGATTTCTGGGCCGGTGGTTTCTTCATGAATTTTAGGATTGGCTGGGTTTTCAAACTGTTGTGGCAGGAAATACTGCTCCGGGTTCTCATTCAACAGACTCTCGGCTGCTTCAATCGCCCCTTTCATGCCTTTGGCCGGATCGGTCAAGACCAGATTGGCTCCTAAAGCTTTGACTACTTTACGGCGTTCAATACTCATGCTTGAAGGCATGGTGAGCGTCAGTTCATAACCTTTAGCGGCTGCCACAAAGGCCAATGCAATGCCGGTATTGCCACTGGTGGGTTCAACGATGTGCATACCGGGTTTGAGTTTTCCAGATTTTTCTGCATCGTTAATTAATGCTGCACCAATACGACATTTGACTGAAAAGGCCGGATTACGGCTTTCAATTTTAGCAAGTACAGTTACCGGAGCTGAAATTACACGATTAATACGAACTAGCGGTGTATTTCCAATTGCGTCTGCATTATTACTATAAACCGCTATCCCTAAATTATTTGGTGTTGGAAAAGCTGAATCTGTACTCATGATGATATCCCTGATGTTATTGGTTCAAGTCATTTAAACATCATACAAGCATTTTTTTCGTTTGTAGATGTTTGATGGAATTTGCACTTGATCGCAGTAATTTAAACCAAAATATTTTTTAAATAATTCGATGATTTTATATTATTTATCAACGTTTAAAATATAACTTTAACTAATATTTAACCTGATTAAAACCCGATAATATTTAAATATTATATCAATGTATTAATCATCGAGCCCCTTATAATGTGCGGGCTGTAATTTTATAATGGACATATGAGATGAAAACCGATTTTGAAATCACGACTATGCGCGATTCAGCAGAACAGGTCGTCGGCATTTTAAAATCTCTGGCCAATACTGACCGTCTCCTTATTTTATGCCATCTCTCTCAAGCGGAACTGAATGTTTCACAAATTGAAGATATTACCGACATTAAACAACCGACACTTTCCCAGCAACTGATGATGCTGCGCAAAAGTGATGTAGTGAATACCCGTCGGGATGGTAAACAGATCTATTATTCAATTAAAGATCAAAATTTGATTGTGGTATTGACTACGCTTTATCAGCTGTATTGTGCGAATCAAATTAAATAGTTTATTTTTAAACACTATTTAACGCCAAAACACACTTCTCTACCCCATTGATCTGGCAGAAATAACGACTTTGTAGAAAATCGCTATAGCTGCTTCAAGAAAATGGAGGCCAGACCTAGCTGATTTATTTTAAAAACATAAATCATCACAAATTCGACCCCTTAAGATTTCTTAGCAGAATTTGTGCATAATATATCTATATTTGTGATTTAGACCTTTTTATGCCAAATTCCAAGTCTAAACTTCTGCATAGACTGCCTGCCTGGGCATGGTTAAGCGACTATACGCCGGTCAAATTTAAATCCGATGTGCTGGCCGCACTGATTGTCGTGGCGATGCTGGTTCCTCAGGGGATGGCTTATGCCATGCTGGCCGGTTTACCGCCGATCATGGGCTTATATGCCAGCATCCTGCCAATGATCATTTATGCGTTGCTCGGTGGCAGTTCGACTTTATCGATTGGCCCGGTGGCGATCATTTCAATGATGACTTTTGCCACGCTCAATCCACTGTTTGAAGTCGGCTCACCGGTCTATATCGAAGCTGCGACCTTATTAGCACTCATGGTCGGTATTATTTCCCTGCTCTTGGGGTTATTCCGTTTCGGTTTCTTAATTCAGCTGATCAGTCATCCGGTCATTCAGAGCTTTATTATTGCCTCGGCACTATTAATTGCTTTTGGACAATTGAAGTTCTTGGTCGACCTGCCCTTAAAAGCCAATAACATTCCAGAATTTACAACAAGTCTCCTGGAGTATCTGCCGCTCCTGCATTTACCAAGCCTGTTATTTGGCCTGTTGTCGATGGCTTTACTGATCTATCTGCCCAAGTTGCTAAAATCTCAGGCAGTACAAAGCCGGATCGGCTCTACAGATTTTCTGGTACGGGCTGTGCCTCTCATTCTGGTATGTCTCGGGATTGCAGCGATTGTATTTCTGAATTTAAAGGGCCAAGGCATTAAAACAGTGGGTGCAATCCCGTCCGGTTTTCCGCCCTTGTCTTTTCCGCACTGGAACTGGGAACTGATTGTGACCTTGTTACCGGGTGCCAGCATGATCGCCATGATCAGCTTTGTGGAATCACTGTCGATTGCTCAAGCCACAGCCTTGCAACAACGCAGTCATTTAAACAGTAATCAGGAATTGATTGCCTTGGGGATTGCCAATATCAGTGCAGGCGTCAGTTCAGCCTTTCCGGTTACTGGCAGTCTGTCGCGTACCGTGGTCAATGCCGATGCCGGTGCCAAATCCCCCATGGCAGGAGTTTTGTCCTCCATTCTGATTATTTTCGTCAGCCTGTTCTTTACCGGATTTTTTGAAGATCTGCCCCTGACCATTCTGGCCGCCACGATTATTGTTTCCATCTGGAAACTGGTCGATTTTCGGCCTTTCTTTGATGCCTGGCGTTATTCTAAAGCCGATGGTATTGCCATGTGGATTACCTTTCTGGGTGTGGTGCTGATTGATATTTCCACTGGTCTGATTATTGGGATCATATCGACGTTTATCCTGATGTTATGGCGAATCAGTCGTCCGCATATTGCAGTGCTCGGATTGGTCGAAGGTACACAGCATTTTCGTAATATTCAGCGTCATCAAGTCAGTACCTCCGATCGGGTGCTGTCACTGCGGATTGATGAAAATTTGACCTTTCTGAATGCCAATAGCTTCAAAGGTTATCTGATCAATCAGATGAGCCTGAATGACAAGTTGCAACATGTGATTTTAAATTGCTCCAGTATCAGTGCAATTGATTTAAGCGCTTTGGAAATGCTGGAAGATTTAAATGCGGAATTGGCCAAACTGAAAATTCGACTGCATTTTGCCGAAGTGAAAGGCCCGGTGATGGACAAGCTACAAGCCTCGAAGCTGATGATTCATCTGAGTGGCCACATTTATCTGACTCATTTTCAGGCAATTCGGGACTTGGCTCCAGAAATCTTTGAGCAGCATAAAGACTATACGATTTAGGACAGCAGATCGTTAAACTTATGGCCGGAGATTCAAACCGGTCATGACGCCAAACTTTTTTAAATTTTCAAATATAATTTGAATTTATCGATTTAACTTTGATATTTATTTCATGAATATAACTTTAAAAGAGATGATTTATTCAGCATCTTTAGATTGTTTTTTCAAATAAAAGTATTCTTTTATATTGATTAATTTTAGAATAAATCAATTATATCAATAACTTGTTTTTTATATAAAAATATATTTCAAGCCTTGTTTAAATTAAGTATAAAATAGCGAAACTTTTTCCCAAATTTAGCCCTCGTAATTTTCACAAGGCAATCTTATGTTTTCTGCCCTTATGCGTATGAGCCTAGTCTCTCGAATCATCATCGCCATTATTTTAGGTGTAGGTGTGGCTGTGGTATTTCCCGAAGCTACTCCCTCATTAAGCCTATTGGGCGACCTGTTTATTAAAGCCTTGAAATCTGTTGCACCGATCCTGGTTTTCATTTTAGTTTTAGCTTCTATCGCAAATTTTAAAGTGGGGCAATCCAACACCGCCATTAAACCGATTATGATGATGTATGCGGTAGGTATGTTCCTTGCTGCACTCAGTGCTGTCGTTTCGAGTATGTTATTTCCAAGTACGCTGTTTCTGGATATTGCTGCACAAGCGGACTTACAGCCACCTGGCAGTCTGGTAGAAATCCTGAAGAATCTGCTGCTTAGCTTTGTCGCCAACCCGGTCGTTGCTATTGCTGAAGCAAATTTCATTGGCGTTCTGGCCTGGTCTGTGGCATTGGGCATCGCCTTCCGTCATGCATCGGATACCACCAAGACCCTTTTGAATGATGCCGCCTTTGCGGTTAATTATGTGATTCGTTTAGTGATCAGTTTTGCACCTGTGGGTATTTTTGGTCTGGTTGCAGTGACTTTTGCTGAATCCGGTCTGGATACGCTGACCAGTTATGCACATTTACTTGCGGTACTATTAGGTACGATGGCTTTTGTTGCACTGGTAATTAACCCAATGTTGGTGGCTTTAGTGACGCGTCACAACCCCTATCCACTCGTCTTTACCTGCTTGCGTGAAAGTGGCATTACCGCCTTCTTTACCCGTAGTTCGGCAGCCAACATTCCCGTCAATCTGGACTTGGCAAAACGTCTGGGCGTCAAGGAATCAACTTCAAGTATCGCAATTCCTTTGGGTGCTACGATCAACATGGCAGGTGCTTCTGTGACCATTACTGTATTGTCATTGGCGGCTGTAAATACTTTGGGGATTAGCGTCGATTTCAGCACTATGCTCATTCTTTCTGTGGTGGCAACCGTTTCGGCATGTGGCGCTTCAGGGGTTGCAGGCGGTTCATTGTTACTGATTCCAGTTGCATGTGGCCTGTTTGGTATTTCTTCGGATATCGCCATGCAAGTCGTTGCGATTGGTATGGTCATCAGCGTATTGCAGGACTCTACTGAAACTGCGCTAAACTCATCGACCGATGTTTTATTTACTACAGCAGTAGACCGCGCATCAAATTGATTTTATATTGATTAATCAATATGTTTAGCCAATGATGTTGTTATGCCATTACAGCGTTTACCTACCTGGGTACAATTAGGGGCGTTTTTTCTTGCGGTCAATGCCGGCATGATTAACGTCCTGGGTCTGGTGACGGTACTGCACCAGTCTGTTTCACATATGACCGGCAATGTCAGCATGCTGGCCATGGCGCTGCTGGACTGGCAGCCAGACATGATGCTATATCTGCTTCTGGTCACACTCTGCTATGTCATTGGTTCTCTGTATAGCGGGCTGATTCTAGGAAATAGTCACTTTCGCTTGGGACGACTTTATGGTTACCCTTTAAGCCTGGTGGCTTTTTTTATTCTGATCTGCTGGTTATTATTGCCCTATTTCCCGCGCTATGCCCTGTTATGGGCCTGTGTCGCGATGGGTCTGCAAAATGCCATGGTCAGCCATTATAAAGGTGCCATTATTCGCACCACGCATTTATCTGGTGTACTGACCGACCTTGGCTTGGCCATGGGTTACCGTTTACGCGGCTTAGATGTAGAACCACGCCGAGTCGTTTTACATTTACTTATTTTGCTCGGTTTTTTAAGCGGTGGTATTCTTGCCAGCTGGCTTTATCCTTATTTAAAATTAAATGCATTCCTGATCCCGGCAGGGCTGAGCCTGATGCTCAGTCTGATTTACTGGGTGATTTATTTACGTTATCGACATCAACACGATTAATTTCTGGACATTCTCATGGTTAAAAATGCATTGCAGGCACAATTGTTAAAGGCAGGTTTGGTCGATAATAAAAAAGCCAAAAAACTGTCTAAACAGGCTGTGCATGAAAAACGCACCGGTGATAGCACCGAGGCTGAAATCAAGGCGAAAATTGAGCAAGACAAGCAGCAGAAACTGGCCAAAGACCAAGCCATCGAGTTAGAGAAAAAAGCGGCCTTACAGGAAAAAGAACTGAAAGCCGCGATCATCCAGATGATTAACCAGCACAAAATCCGCGATACGGATGGTGATGCGGTGTATCAGTTTATTGATGACAGCAAGATCAAGAAGGTTTACCTGAACCAGCAGATCTATAATGCACTGGTGGCAGGCAGTCTGGTGATTGCACGTGAAAATGACAGTTATGTGTTCTTGCCTAAGGCTTTGGGAGATCGTATTAATGCCAAGATGCAAGGCTTTATCATTGTGAATAATTCAGAGAAAAATGAACAAATTACCGATGAAGAAGATCCGTATGCAGCCTATGTCATTCCGGATGACCTGATGTGGTAAGTTATTATTAGTATTTGATATCATACTAAACCGGCTTAGGCCGGTTTTTTTATATCAGATCACAGTCTAAAAGCTATTTCAGGTAAACACTTTCCAAAGATATGTATTAAAAGTTTAATTAAAATTAAAAAACTCAGCTTAAAGCTATAAACTCTTTCACAATTTTAACAGTGTGAGAAAAGATAAGTTGGAACAGTTTAAGCTTGTCCAGAATATACAAGTGTGGGCAGATCAATATCCCTGGCTAGAAATGCTCTCTTCATTGAGCATTGTGATTTTACTGGCAATTATTGCAAATTTATTTGCCAAACAAGTCGTTGTTCGCGGAATTCGTAAACTGATTTCCAAAATGCCTTTTGCACATAATGAAATCATTGCTGAGCATAGCGTGATCCGCCGTATTGCCAATATTGTGCCGGCCATTGTGATTATGAATGGAATTACCACCGTTCCGCATTTATCAGACAAGGTCGAGACCTTTATCCAGATGGGTGCGCAGGCCTTTATCTTCCTGACCATTGCCCTGGCGATTGGCGAATTGCTGAATATTTTTAACCTGATTTATCAGCGCAATCCGAAATCGCGTAACAAGCCGATTAAAGGCTATTTGCAACTGGTCAAGCTGATCATCTTCATCGTTTGTGGTTTGATGATTCTGGGGACTTTCCTCAAGAAAGATGTCTTTACCTTGCTGGCCGGTTTTGGTGCCATGGCTGCGGTACTGATGCTGGTGTTCCAAAATACCATCCTATCGCTGGTGGCTTCGGTACAGATTTCCTCTTATGACATGGTGCGTATTGGTGACTGGATTGAAATGCCATCTTTAAATGCGGACGGCGATGTCATTGATATGTCATTACACACTATTACCGTGCAGAACTTTGATAAAACAGTCACCACCATTCCGACCAATAAACTGGTGACGGATACCTTTAAAAACTGGCGTGGCATGCAGGAAGCCGGTGCGCGCCGGATTAAACGTTCCATTCATGTCGATCAGAGCAGCGTGCATTTCATGTCAGCTGAGGAACAGAACAAGCTGAAAGAATTTATTCTGCTGGATCAATATCTAAATACCAAAACTGAAGAACTGCAGCAATTTAACTTGCAGCTCAGCCATCATTCGCAATATAACCAGCGCCGTCTGACCAATCTGGGGACTTTCCGTGCCTATGTGGAGTTTTATCTGCAACAGCATCCGGGAATTAGTAAAAATCACTCGCTGATGGTTCGTCAGTTACAACCGACCAGTGAAGGTTTGCCTCTGGAAATTTATGCATTTACCAATACCACGGTCTGGGTCGAGTATGAAAATATCCAGTCGGATATTCTGGATCACCTGTTGGCGATTATTCCTGAATTTGGCCTAAAAGTGTATCAGGCACCTTCAGGTTTCGACATCAAGGAATCTTTTAGCGTTTCCTGAAAAGCTGCGACAATCTTCAAATAAAATAAAAGCCTGAAACTGGCTACAGTTTCAGGCTTTTTAATTGGTCTAATTAAATAAAAATATAAAAAACGACAACTTAAACAAATATTAGATTGGATATTGAGATGCTCAGGCTGAGATTACAGACGCTTGCGGCTGCATCAGTTCTTGTAGCATTTTATAAAAATCATGTTCTGAGTCAAACTGCTCTTCACAGATCCTTTCGCCGTTTAGTAATAAATGATGATAGCTTTGATGCTCATAAATCACCGTGTTCAGAAACTGTGCACCGGGCATATGCTTGAGCAGGTGCTGTGTCTGTTTCATTTCTGCAAGTTGCTGCTGTTCAGGAATCTTATTCAATACCGTATAAATTTTTAATTGAGTATTATATTGTGCGATCCCAATCGCCAATTGCACCAGTTCGGTTTCAAGTTGAATATCTTCTGGATTGATGGAACTGGGAATAATCAGCTTATCTGCATGTTTCAGGACTGAACGCAAGGCAGATGTATCCTGCCCGTCAATATCAACAATAATATAGGCGAACTGCTGTTTCAGTAGTTCCAGACGATGATCCAGACTACGACCATCTTGTTTTAAGATATCCAGATGCTCGAAAGAAAATTGTTTATTTTTCAGATTTGCCCATTCATAACCATACGGTTCCAGATTGGCATCAATTAGCAAGGTCGCGCCTTGCCCACGTAATAACTCATTGATATACATCGCAATCGTGGTTTTTCCTGAGCCTCGTTTACGGCTGGCCACTACCCAAATACTCATCTTTAAGCTCTCTCGTTTTTGATTCTTTTTATGAGGAAAAATGGTTTAAACTTTAATATAATTATGGATTTAGAATTACGTATCTGGCATGAAAAGTAAAGTCTGATTTGGATAATAATTTTGTGGCTATTTCATCTAATCCTAGGCTTAAAAAAATTCAATCCTTTATAATCACTACAAAGCAAAATGCATGATAAGAGTACGATAATGTTTCGATGGCTTGAAAGACTGGTTGATCCCTATCCCACCAAAAACCTGAATCAACCTTTACCGACCAAGTTTTTTCCATTTGTCTGGCAGGCAGCCTACGGTGTGCGCCGTTATTTGCTGATTCTGGTGCTGTGTACGGCCGGTGCTGCCAGCTTTGAAGCCTTACTCTACTCAAAAATTGGCGATCTGGTAAATTGGCTCAGCAAAAGCCAGCCAGATACTTTTCTGGAACAACATGCCAGCAACCTAACCTTGCTGAGCATTATCCTGCTGGCCAATATTTTCTTTGCCAGTGCCCAATCCCTGATCAAGCACCAGATTTTGTATAGCAACTTTCCGATGCGGTTACGCTGGCGCTTTCATAATTTACTGATGAAACAAAGTCTGGATTTTTTCCATAATGATTTTGCCGGACGTTTATCTGCCAAAGTCATGCAAACGGCGCTGGCCATCCGGGAATTCTGGGTCATTTTGGGAGATATGCTGGCCTATGTGCTGATTTATTTCGTCACCATCAATATCGTTTTAGGCAATATTTCTCCCTATTTAGTTATCCCTTTGATGGTGTGGCTACTGCTATTTATCTGTGCGGCCTGGTACTTTATTCCGCGTTTAAGCAAGATTTCCAAGTCACAGGCCGATGCGCGTGCCGTCATGACCGGCCGTGTCACCGATGCCTATACCAATATCCAGACTGTCAAGCTGTTTGCCCATGCTGGTCGAGAAAGCCAGTATGCTAAAACCTCCATGCAGGAATTTATGGTCACGGTTTACAAACAGATGCGTCTGGGGGCTCAGTATGAAATCAGTATTTTATTTCTGAGCATTATTCTCTATGGCGGTGTGTTGGGTACGGCCATCTGGCTATGGATGGAAGGACAGGCCGAATTGGGCATTATTGCAGCCACCACGGCCATGATACTCAAACTGAACAGTATTGCCGAGTTTATGATGTGGCAGACCTCTGCCCTGTTTGAAAATGTCGGGACCATTCAGGATGGTATGAAAACTTTAGGCCGCAAGATTGCCATTGAAGATAAACCCAATGCCAAAGAGCTACAGCTTCAGCATGGTGAAATTAAATTCGACAATGTCAGCTTTGCCTATAATGATAAAAATGTCATTGACCAGTTTAACCTGACCATTCGCCCGGGTGAAAAAATCGGGATTGTGGGACGTTCAGGCGCAGGTAAATCGACCCTGATTCAGTTATTGCTGCATTTTTATCATCTTGACCAAGGTCGTATTTTAATCGATGGGCAGAACATTGAAGATGTGACGCAGGACAGTTTGCGTAAGAACATTGCTTTAGTGACTCAAGACACTTCGCTGCTGCATCGTACCGTTGCAGAGAACATCAAATATGGTCGTCCTGATGCAACCGATCAAGAGATGTATGAAGCGGTACGTAAAGCCAAAGCAGAAGAGTTTATTCCTCATCTGACCGACTTACGCGGCAAAAGAGGCTATGAGGCTTATGTCGGTGAGCGTGGTGTAAAACTTTCTGGTGGTCAACGTCAACGTGTTGCAATCGCACGGGTATTTCTAAAAGATGCACCCATTTTGATTCTGGATGAAGCCACCAGTGCGCTGGATTCTGAAGTCGAAGCGGCCATTCAAAACAGCCTCGATGATCTGATGCAAGGCAAAACCGTAATTGCCATTGCGCATCGTTTATCGACAATTGCCCAGATGGATCGCCTGATTGTAATGGATCAAGGCAAAATTGCCGAGCAAGGTACCCATGATGAACTGGTAGCATTAAATGGAATCTACGCCCAGCTTTGGCAGCGTCAAACGGGCGGATTACTGATACAACAACAGATCAAAGCAACGAAGGATCGTGAATAATGCTGTATTTGGAAGATTTGAACATCGCTGACCGCTTTAGCAGCCGTAAATATCATATGGGACTGGAAGAAATTCAAAATTTTGCCCGGGCTTATGACCCACAAGTCTTTCATACTGATGAACAGCAAGCTGCAGCCCATCCGGTATTTCAGGGAATTGCCGCCAGTGGTTGGCATACTGCGGCAGTGGTTATGCGCTTGTGGACTGAATGTTTTCCTGTGGCTTATGGGCTCATTGGTTCAGAGTCGCATCTGCGTTGGCCTTGTCCGACCCGCCCCGGGGATGAAATTCACGTCGAAGTCGAAATCATGGATATTCAGCCCTCCAGAAGCAAAACTGATCGTGGGATCGTTAGCTACCAGACGCAGGCATTTGACCAGCATCATAAAATGATTTTTAGTTCAACCACTAAAATTGTGGTATTTAAACGAGGATTTTCTCCGGTTTAAATTGATTTTTAGGCGAAATTCAGGCTAATCTGCCACAATGATTGTGGCAATAGCCAAAACTTTGTCCAACAATTTTAATGAAAAAAATGGCAGTTTCATGCCAATATCAGACCATAAATAAAAAAATTTAAGTGAGTGCAACGGATCGCGCATGAAAACAATTGCTCCACGCCAAGATCATGGAATTCCAGGTGTATACGCTCTTTTGCTGCTCGATGTCATTTCCCGCTGGGGATATAATGACGAATCGTTGTTCAAGCCCTTTGGCCTGAGTACGGAGCAGCTGGCGGATCCTGATTTTCGCATCCCGACACCTGTGGCCAATGAACTGGTCAAACATGCCCTCAAGCTGAGCGGTGAACCGACACTTGGTTATCATCTGGGTACCCAGATGCGGATTTCTATTCATGGTTTTATCGGCTATGCCATCATGACGGCCAAGGATATTACCGATGCATTAGTACTGGCCAACCGTTTCATCCAGCTGCGTATGCCCTTTTTACAGCTATTCTTTTCGACCTTTGGTGCCAAGGCTACAGTCCAGTTGCAAACCGATATTCAGCTGGAACCCTTACGCACCGAAATCTCGATTGCACTGATTTTTGGCATGATCAGTATGGCCAAGGCCATTACCGGAATTGATTATGCCGCTGGAGAAATCGATTTTGATTTCAAAAAACCGGAAGGCTTTGAACGCTTTATGGCCAAATTTCCACATCATCAGTTTCGCTTTGAACAGCCGCATTTGATCTTGAGTTTTGATAAGAGCTACCTGATGAACAAGCTGGTGCATGCCGATCCGATTGCCAGCCAGATTGCAATTAACCAGTGTGAAACTGAACTCTCGGCCTTGGGCGAGCGACACCGGATTGCGATGCGGGTTCGTGATATTCTAACCCATTCCGAGCAGCATTATCTGAGTATTGAAAGTGTGGCAGATCGTCTGCATATGTCCGACCGCACCCTAAAACGCCAGCTGGCGGCTGAAGGTACCTCTTTTTCTACGCTGGTCGATGAAGTACGCTACCGGCATGCGACGTCGTTATTGTCCCGGACCGACTTTAGCTTGGAACAGATTGCTGATGAACTTGGTTATAGTGATGTCGCCAATTTTAGCCGGGCATTTAAACGCTGGAGTGGTCGCAGCCCGAGCAACTGGCGCAAAGATCCTTATTTATAAAGGGTCATAAGCCTTTTGTTTTGGCCAAAAAGAATGTATAAAACATGTCAAAAATGATCTAAAGATTTTTAAGGAGTTATCAATGAATCATCCTTCAGAATTAAAGTACGCAAGTACGCATGAATGGGTACGCATTGAGGGTGATCTTGTTGTGACCGGTATTTCCGACCATGCACAGGATGCATTAGGTGATTTGGTCTATGTAGAAGCACCAGATCTTGATTCACACATCACTGCGGGTCAGCAAGCCGGTGTAGTTGAATCGGTCAAAACTGCGTCTGATATTCATGCACCTGTTTCTGGTATTGTCGTTGAAATCAATCCTGATCTTGAAGATGATCCTGATTTTATTAATGACGATCCCTATGGCAAAGGGTGGATCTATAAAATCAAACCAGACAATATGTCAGATGTTGAACACCTGCTTTCCAATACAGCATATGAAGCTGGCCTATAAACCCGCTTATATTTAGAAAATCAGCCTGCGGGCTGATTTTTTTATGCCATAGATATTGTTCAGCTTTCCCAATCGGCTTCAATTACATATATTCATATTAAAATATTATTGTATTTTTCACGTATATTTCCTAAAGTACTGAACAGGACGCGCTGCACTCCTGAATATGCCACACTTATTTATAACAATAATTCCCCCATTCTAAGACCAGCGTCTCATCACCCATCATTTTAGGATAATCATGAATGCCATTGTAGCGCCGTTATGGACCAAGTCATTTGTACTGTGTCTGGCCAACAACCTGTTTTTATTTATTTTCTATTTTGCGCAAACCACAATTTTGCCGATTTATATCTTAAAAGAATTAGGTGGTAATCTGACCCAAGCTGGTCTGGCCATGACCTTATTTATGGTCTCTGCCATTGCAGTACGTCCTTTTAGTGGCTTAATTATCGAAAAATTTGGCATACGCAAAACTTTAATTGTCTCAGAAATATTTTTCAGTCTTTTTTCCTTAGCTTACCTGCTCGCTGATCAGCTCACGATTCTGTTTATCATCCGTTTCTTGCATGGCATCTGGTTTAGTATTCTGACCACAGCCTGTGTGCCGGTGGTCAACCAGTTTATTCCAGAACAGCGTAAAGGCGAAGGCATGGGTTATTTTGTCATGTCTGTCAATCTGGGAATTGTCCTGGGGCCTTTAATTGGTCTGAGTTTAATTGAATACTGGTCTTATTTTCAGGTCAGCACCTTGTTGATCGCTTTGGTTTTTATCGGCTTTATCTTCTGTTTACTGATTCCGGTCAAAGAGCCTGAAAAAATGATCGACAACACCGACAAGAAAACATCACTAGGGCTGACTGATTTTGTCGAAAAGAAAGCACTGCCTGTGGCAGGACTTGCCATGCTGATTTCCTTTTCTTATGCCAGCATCATGTCTTTTATCGCGCCATTTGCAGCCAGTAAGGATTTAATGGCCTATGCCGGTTTATTCTTTGTGATATTTGCAATTTCCATGATGAGCCTGCGTCCGATCACTGGAAAAATTTATGACCGCAAAGGTCCACAATACGTGATTTATCCGGCACTGCTGGCTTTTAGTCTGGGTCTGTTTTTACTGAGCCAGATTCAGACTTTATGGGGATTTATGCTGGCTGCGGTTCTGGTCGGAGTCGGTTTTGGTAGTGTGCAACCGTGCATTCAAACCTTAGCCATTCAACGTGCACCAAAACACCGGATTGGCTACGCAACTTCGACTTTTTATACCTGCTATGATCTGGGTATTGCCATTGGCTCAGTCCTGATCGGTGCTATCATTGCCGCTTATAGTTATCAAACTGCTTTTGTGATTTGTGCTGTCTTGACCCTAAGTAGTATGGGATATTTTCATCTGGTGGTTCAGGCTAAAGCAGTCAAAAATAGCTAACCCAAAACAGGCAGAATTCAAATCTACCTGTTTTGATTGTGCTTCAAGACACTCTTTATTCAGCTACATTTTGATTTTCTGCTGATTTTTCTTCAGGTTTTGGTTCTTGTAGCATAGAAAACTGCGTACTTTCTCCGACTGCTGCATTATCCTGACGATTACTTTTCAGCTTGATCTGTAAGCGTAATTCATTGGTGGAGTCGGCATTGCGTAACGCTTCCTCATAAGAAATTTCGCCCTGGTTATACAATTCAAATAAGGCCTGGTCAAAGGTTTGCATCCCCAATTCACGGGATTTTGCCATAATCGCTTTCAGCTCATGAAACTCACCTTTCAAAATCAGGTCGGAAATCAATGGTGTATTTAACATGATTTCAATCGCTGCACGACGGCCTTTACCATCCTGCGTCCGAATCAGACGCTGGGAAATAATCGCCTTCATATTCGAGGATAAATCCATCAATAACTGATTGCGGCGTTCTTCCGGGAAGAAGTTAATAATCCGGTCTAAAGTCTGATTGGCATTGTTGGAGTGCAAAGTTCCCAGACAAAGATGCCCGGTTTCGGCAAAAGCAATCGCATGTTCCATGGTTTCAGTATCACGAATTTCCCCGATCAGAATCACATCGGGTGCCTGACGCAAGGTATTTTTCAGCGCATTGTGCCAGGAATGACAGTCCACACCGACTTCACGATGCGTAATCATGGATTTTTTATGTTTATGTACATACTCCACCGGATCTTCCACGGTAATAATATGCCCGGCTGAATTTTCATTGCGGTAGTCAATCATCGCCGCGAGCGAGGTTGACTTTCCTGAGCCGGTTCCCCCGACCACCAGCACCAGACCACGTTTCTCCATAATCACATGTTTAAGTGAATCAGGAAGTTTGAGCTTCTGGAAATTTGGAATTTCTGCGGTAATAGTACGAATCACCATACCAACATTCAGTTGTTGCTGGAACACGTTAACCCGAAAACGCGAAACACCCGGCACAGTGATAGCAAAGTTGCACTCCAGTTCTGTTTCAAATTCCTTGCGCTGCTTTTGATTCATCAGGCTATAGGCAAACAGCTTGGTTTTTTCAGCCGTCAGTTCTTGCTGTCCAAAAGGCTTCATTAAACCCTGATGTTTAATACTCGGTGGAAAGTCGGCGGTAATAAATAAATCTGAACCACCATATTCGACCACTTTGGTCAGCATGTGGTGCATGAATTTTCGTGCTTCTTCTAAGAGCTCTGTTGCAAACATCAAGATCCCCAAACAACCTGCCATGACATTAAATTATTGAAAAAAAGGTTATATATTCAAATGGATATATTGTCTTTTAATTGTGTAGGGATTTATAAGAGGACACAAACAGATTTTATTTATTTTATAAAATTTATCATCTTATTTGTGTGATGTATTTCATGTTAAGTCAATTTACTGGGAAGCACTTTAAGCTTCTAAAATAAAATGCACTTTCACCAAACCTGTTCAGAGAAAGTGCTTTTAAAGCTTTATGCACTGCGTTTTAGACAGCGAAGCGATAAATGCTGAGCAATGCCAAGCAACAACTGTTCAGTTTTTACCCAGCCCAGACATCCATCAGTAACTGATTGACCATACACCATCTCTGCAGAAATTTTCTGGTTGCCATCCACCAAGTGACTTTCCAGCATTACGCCGCGAACATTGGTCTGCAGGCGTTCTGCGACGATTTGCTCCAGCACTTTAGCTTGCAGCATTGGATTTTTTGCACTGTTGCCATGACTACAGTCAATCACCAGTGCTGGCAATTCTGCTGAGTGTTTCGCTTTGATTTTCTCGATTTCTGAGCACTGGTAATTCGGCCCACTGTTTGAGCCACGTAAAATCAAATGTGCTTTAGGATTGCCCTGAGAGTTTAAAATACAGGGTAAACCGGACTGACTCATGCCTAGGAATTGATGCGGATGAGAGGCAGACTGGATTGCATCCAGAGCAATCTGGATTGAACCGTCAGTGCCGTTTTTGAAACCGATGCTGTAGGGCATGTGACTTGAGATTTCACGGTGAATTTGCGATTCACTGGTGCGTGCGCCAATGGCACCCCAAGCCAGTAGATCATCAAAATAAGCAGTTGCCATCGGACTTAAAATTTCAGATGCAATTGGCAAGCCCATTTCAATAATTTTAAGGTATAAAGCACGGGATTTTTCCAGGCCCAATTGCATATTGGAAGAACCATCGAGGTTCGGATCGTAAAGAAAACCTTTCCAGCCCACGGTCGTGCGTGGTTTTTCGATATAAGCACGCATGACCAGAAAAATTTGATCAGACACCTGAGCTTGTAGCTGTTTTAATTTTTCTGCATATTCTAAAGCCGAGGCTTCGTCATGAATGGAACACGGGCCTGTAACCACCATTAATCGATGATCCTTGCCTTCTAATATATTTTGAATGGTTTGACGTTGTTCAGCGACTTGATGAGCCAATTGCGCAGACAGGGGCAATTGCTGTTTCAGTTGCTGAGGTAAAGTTAAAATGGTTTCAGCGTGATGTTGTTGTGATGTATTTAAGGTATTCATGACTTTAATCCTGGGACTGGCAATCAGTCCAAACTTTTATTTGAGCGTTATGGGTCTAATTAACGAGGTCGAGAGTGTCATGAGCTGACTAAAGTAAGACCAATAAAAGTTGTTAAAATATGAATAGTTAAAGTTTGTCATGGCTGTCTCCAAAGTTTTGTAAAAATGATAAGCATAAAAAAACCTGATCAGGGTTGCCGATCAGGTATAAACTGGTGGGCAACCTGTTCATTGCCCAAACGCATTCAGGCAATTATCTAAACTGCCAGAAATAAAAATATGCGTTTGAAATGATAGGTTGCTTTAACATGTTATGTCTTTCATAAAATGTGAATCTAAAATTAAAATACGCGGTCTCTGCGCATTTGACAAGCATTAAATATAAAAAAATATTTATTAACTTTTCTACTTTTATTTATCAATTTACTGAATAGTGTTGAATATCGATAAAATTGGCAAAACCTGTAAATTTAATATAGGTCTTGCCAATCAAACTTGTTTCAATACACAGATTAAAAATTAGTGTGTAACGCGATTCCAGGCATCACGTACCGCATATTTCGCCTGTTCCCAGTTTAAACGCGATTGGCCCTTCATCTGTTCCCATTTTACTCTAAGCTCAGGTTCAACATCTTCAAAACGGGTATTGGCATCATAGCTGCCGCGGTTTTCATAACCGACCCGATACGCCGTATCATAATCACGGTCATAATCCAGATCGCTATAGGTGGTACGAGCCTCTGAATAGTATGGTGTATTAATGGAATTATCACGCCAATAAGCTTGTTCTTCTGTTGGGTTCATTGCTTCGCCGACACCCTTACCTGCCAGACCGCCGACCACTGCACCAACAACCCCACCCACAGCTGCACCTACAGGGCCACCTGCTGCACCAATGGCTACACCTGCCGCTGCGCCACCTGCAGCGCCTACACCTGTACCAACAGGGTGTGCGCCCGGTTCACCGGTAATTGGATCGGCATTTAAATCATCACGCACATCTTTAGGAGAGTTTTTTATTACATCACGATCAAAATTATCATTCGACATAGCGCTTATCCTTATTTTTTAAAATGGTTTAATCACGTATTTTGATACGCTCTATTTAATATAAGCATCTCGAATGTAATGACATTAGCAGGCTTGTGTTGTTTAAGTGATTCTCTGTGACGCTTTCATGCACTAATGTATCCTGAATTAAGTGAAACGCGCATAAAAAAGACCGGTATTAAACCAGTCTTTTCAAAATCAAACGCTCACTTATTCAAAATGAATAACGGTACGAATTGATTTGCCTTCATGCATCAGGTCAAAAGCATCATTGATCTGTTCAAGCGGCATGGTATGCGTCACAAAAGGTTCAAGTTGAATTTCACCTTTCATGGATTGTTCTACCATGCCTGGTAATTGTGAACGACCCTTCACTCCACCAAATGCAGTCCCCATCCATTTACGGCCTGTGACTAACTGGAATGGACGGGTGGAAATTTCTTTACCTGCTCCAGCGACTCCAATAATCACCGACTGACCCCAGCCACGGTGCGCACATTCAAGCGCTGAACGCATTACATCAACATTACCGATACATTCAAATGAATGGTCTACGCCCCAACCCGTCATTTCTACAATTACCTGCTGGATTGGCTGATCAAATTCTTTTGGATTTAAGAAATCTGTGGCACCAAACTGTTTTGCCAGTTCAAATTTATCCGGATTGGTATCTACCACAATAATACGACCTGCTTTGGCCTGACGTGCACCTTGTACCACAGCCAGACCGATACCGCCTAAACCGAATACTGCAACACTATCGCCTTCTTGGACTTTAGCCGTGTTATGCACCGCACCAATACCAGTGGTTACGCCACAGCCGAGCAGGCAGACATGCTCATGATTGGCTTCAGGATTGATTTTTGCCAGGGAAACTTCAGCAACCACGGTATATTCAGAAAAGGTTGAGCAGCCCATATAATGATAAATCGGCTCACCATTATAAGAAAAACGTGTGGTTCCATCCGGCATGACACCCTTACCTTGAGTTGCACGCACAGCCACACACAAGTTGGTTTTGCCAGATTGACAGAACAAGCATTCGCCACATTCAGCAGTATAAAGCGGAATTACGTGATCGCCCGGTTTCAGACTGGTGACACCTTCACCAACTTCGACCACCACACCTGCGCCTTCATGGCCTAAAATCGCCGGAAATACGCCTTCAGGATCTTCACCAGACAACGTGAATGCATCGGTATGACACACTCCGGTATGGCTAATTTTTACCAATACTTCACCTGCTTTGGGTGGAGCAACATCTACTTCCACGATCTTTAAGGGCTGACCTGGACCAAACGCAACCGCTGCACGTGATTTCATGTAAAACTATCCTTTTTTGCTGATTTACAGATGACTAACAGTAACCTCTTTCTATTCGGAGATTCAACTATTAACATCAGAAGATAAGGAATAAAAAATCCTATAATCAATGGAACATCAATGACTAACCCTTCACCTTTTGTTTGTTTGAACATTTTAACTTTGAGCATAATTCTTTCTGGCTGCGAACTGGCTGCAAATACTGCTGAACAAGCAGAAATCACGCCGGTTCGACCTGCGCACTGGATTGATAATCAAATTTCAAAACAGCAGATGAATGAAGGAAAAACTGCTTTTTTACCACTCTATGATGGTTTTATGAGTATGGCCGCACGTTTGCACCTGATCAATAAAGCCCAATATCATCTGGATCTGCAATATTACATCTGGAAGGATGATTTTATCGGCAACATAATGCTGGCCCAGCTGTTAAAAGCCGCAGATCGCGGTGTCAAGGTGCGAGTGCAGATTGATGACCAAAATGGCACCCAGCTTGATGATAAACTGCTGGCCTTAAGCCAACACCCAAACTTTGAAGTGCGGATTTTTAATCCTTATAAATTCCGTCATTTACGTGCGCTGGATTATGGCTTTCGAATGAAACAGATCAATCATCGCATGCACAATAAACTGATCATTGCAGACGGTACCGCAGCTGTCACTGGTGGCCGCAATATCAGCAGTGAATACTTTGATGCCAGCGAAAATTTCCAGTTTACCGATGTCGATATTTTCTTTGCAGGTCAAGCCGTAGAAAATGCCAATCAGACCTTCATCAATTTCTGGAATGATAAGCTGAGTTATGATGTTCGGCAGATTCTGAATGATTCAGGTCATCCGGAAATGTTAAAAAGGCTAAGAGCTGATTTTGCGCGCGAAGAAGTGGATGAAACTGAATTAAAACGCCGAGTAGGTATTGCCGAAAAACAAGTTGCAGAGCACTTAAAGAAACAACCCATCTACTGGGCACTGGCTTATTTTGTCGCGGATACACCCGCAAAAGTACGTCCTCATGCAAAAAATGGCGATTATATTTACACCCATATGCTTGAACTGATGGGCGAGCCGAAAAATCATCTGGAACTGGTCTCCTCGTATTTTATTCCCACACAAAAAGGCACAGATTATTTAAGTATGCGTGCACAACAGGGTGTCAAAATTAGAATCCTGACCAATTCTTTTCAGGCCAATGATGTAGCTGTGGTACATGCTTATTATCAGCAATATCGTCAGCAGCTCTTGAAAAATGGCATCGAACTCTGGGAGTTTAAACCTTATATAGTCCGGCCAGAACGGACTTGGTATGAAATTATGACCGGTGACATCATCCCTGCCAAAAATAAAAACAGTTCGAGTCTACATGCCAAATTTTTTGATCTGGATGGTATGGTATTTGTGGGTTCATTTAATTTTGATCCGCGTTCAGCTTATCTGAACACCGAAGTCGGTTTGGTGGTTAAATCGGAAGATTTTCAAAAGGAAATCTCTAATGCGATGAATCAATTTTTACCGCGTGTGGCCTATCAGCTCAAACTAAATGAAAAAGATGAAATAATCTGGTTAGAGCACCAAAAAGATGGCCGTACTATTCAGCATGTACATGACCCTGAAACCACAAAATTTCAGCGTTTTATGATGAATCTGGTGACGAAATTCCCGGGGGAATGGCTGATGTAATGACATTGTAATTAATTTGGAATTACACAACGTACATAATCCATTTTCCGGGGGCATGGTAGCGTCAAGTCATCTGGCGCTATCATCGCTTAAAGGGTTTTACAGGCGATTAGCCTTGCTTTAAAATTCAACTTTTCCAATATTTTGCGATTTTTTCGCCCTCTACTCCCATGCAATTTTTTGATTTAAGCCGTCAGTTTAAATTCAGTGATATTCTGACGCCTGTAAAAACTCTCCATGATTTATCTCAGCAAGAATGGTATTTGGCCAAAATTCGGGTAGAACATGATTGTCTGTCTGAATCCGATATTATTCAGGGTCAAGTTGTTCTAAAATCCAGTGAAAGTATACAGCTCGAGTTAGAGTGGTTGATTCACGATAGCGGTCATGATTTACAGGTATTATTCAAAGGTGTCGAAACTGAAGCGCTTGAAGAAACCTGCGTGATCTTAAAAGGCGCACAACTAGTCGATGAACAACAGCAATTGCTCTCTGCACAGGCGCTCAGTTTATGGATTGATGGGACGTTATTGCCGATGTTGCCAGAGATCCGTCAGGAAATTAAAACCCGTTTAAACCTGTGGGACTATGTGGAATATCAGGATTGAGCAGTGATTTAGCATTGAAATAAATATAGGGTGACCACATTCACCCTTTTTTATGTGTGAATGTTCTTAAACCAATGAATGCCGAGTATAGCATCCAGCAATAAGACTCTGCTTAAATCATGTCAGCCTGTTCATTATAAAAATAATGAGAAAATAGCAATATAATCACCAAAATTCAGAACAACCTCTTGTTTTAAAAATTCTTACATATTCTAAGTTTAACTAAGAAAAAATCAGAGTGAGCTTCGATTTCATTAATTTTCTCCTGTCATCCGCTAGACCAGTCCAACATCTAAAAAGAGTTGTCGATAAGCTTCAGCTTTTCTATCTAAAGCCAGAGGATAAGCTCGAGATGAAGATGGCATTCGATATAAATGCAGTTCGCGTCCTTCCAGGTTGGTTTGCGTCGGCTCTCCAATTTTGGGCTTTTCTGCATCTTCAGGCATAGACAGCATCATGGTATCGGTGGCTTTATCACCGGTGGTCATAATGTAGGTACATTCTGGGATCTGTAGCAATAAATCCTTTAAATTGGTCGGTACCACAATTTCCAGAAACTTATCTGAAGCATTGCCCGTCAGCCGTCTGATCTGAGAGGCACTATCAAAAATCGCAATTCCAGTCTCCAATAGAAATTCACGGATCAATGATTCCTGAAATTTTTTATTCTCAATATCCAGAAAGTAATCTTTATTTTGAAAGAAAATTAAACCAAAAATCCGCCACATATCGTTTTGATAATTTGGATAATAAAAATTCATTTTCCAGCGAGTTGCTGGTGGTGGAAAACTACCCAACATCAGTAATTTGGCATTTGGCGGTAAAAAAGGCGGTAATGGATGCGTTTCAATATCAGACATAGAATTCCTTAAATTGAGAACTTTCAACTATTTTAGAGTGTCTGCCGAATCTTGCTAGCCACTTCTTGTCCCCAAAGTGTATAAACTTCCTTACTCGGATGAAAACCATCTGCAGCCATTTCTAAATTCATGGCACGATATTTTTCAATATCATATTCAATCCATTGCATGCTGTCTTGGCTTGCTACGAATTTCGCCAGTTGCTGATTCATTTTTTTGGCATATTGTCCAAATAACCAGGCCAAAGGATTTGGTAATGCCGGGAACATATTCATGGGTGGCACACCTGCTGCAATGACCAATTCAGGACTGAATTTTTGCTGAATCATAGCATATAGTTTTTTCTGTTTTTGAATCCAGATATCAGCCGGCATGAGCTTGGTTACATCATTTACACCAACCGAGCTAATGACCACATCAAAATGTTCTGTCTCCAGTTGTTCTATGGCACGAATCACTTTAGCTGTGCTATCCCCTGTTTTTGCATGCAATTTCCATTGAATTTTAAAGTCATGCTGCAAATCTTTTAAAATGGCGCCCAGCAATGCATCATCCTGATGCTCTACCCCAACGCCGGCAGCCGCAGAATCGCCGACAATCAGTATAGAAAGCGGCTGGCCTTGACCGCACGTTCCTTCACGTTCACCCTCCGGTTCTGGGAGTTGCACAGTGTTTTTTTTGACGCGATTGCCCTGAATTACCAATACTGGAATTAATGCAAGAGTCGATATTTTCAGCCACATAAATCTATACTTTAAATATAAAACAATGAATTAGAACTTTATTGTAACCTGTCATGCTATGAGTTTTGATAAAACATCATGTAAATAATTGAATAAATATATAAAAATAATTGAAAGACAAATCTGTATTTATAATTGATAATAATTATCATTACTATTTTTTAAAATTAATTGGGGATGATTTGAACTACTTATACTTAAGCACACTCTTACTAAGCGCACTATCATTACATAGTTTGGCAGATTCACCTTCTTCAATAGAGCAAGCACCCTATGCTGCAGCGTGTGAAGCAGTTCAACCCAAAAGCGACCTGTTAAAAAGTTTACAGCAGCAATTAAAGCAGTCTCCTGAAAACCGAGCGGGATTAATCCAACAATTCTGGGAAAAAGTGCAAAATCAAACTACACCGATTATTGAGCCACTTGATCAGGATCATGTTCGACTGATTTTTTTATGGAAAGCAGCCAAACATAATGTGCGTCTGGTCGGTGGCCCGAGTAATGATCATGAATGGTTGACTCGCCTGCCCGATACCGAGATCTGGTTTAAGGAAAATATTGTGAACCGTCGCTATATCGGCAGTTATAGTTTTGCAGTGGATTTACCAAATTTGGAGGGTTATCTATCGAATTACTGTGCACATTTAAACCCAGAACTCAAAGAACCCCAGGCGCAGCGCCGTGCTGTATTGCAGGTATTACAACTTGATCCATTGAATCCAAAACGCTGGCTTAAAGAAAATACTGCCTCTAAACTGAGGAATGAAAATATTATCGCCCTGGATCAAGCCCCTCCCTTTATCGATCCTAAACGCTATCCAGATCATCCGCAGCCTGAACTAAAACGTTATCAGCTATCCAGCCAGTTTTTAAAAAATCAACGTCGCGTTGAAATCTATCAATCTAAAAAAACTGCACAACAATCTTATATCACGGCTATTTTCTTTGATGGAAATGAATATGCCCATTTGGTTGATGTGCCAAAAGTGCTGGATATTCTGGTGGAACAAGGCAAACTTCCACCGATTCAAGCGGTTTTTTTACATGCACCGAATAGTGAACTTCGTCCTAAAGAGCTGACACCAAACCCGAAATTTTCAGGTTTTTTTAATCAGGAATTTTTGCCTTGGCTCGATCAGAAAATTGTACGTGATAAGCAAAAAACAGTTCTTCTCGGTTCCAGTTTGGGAGGGCTGAGTGCAGCTTATCTTGCCTTGGAAAATCCGCAGCACATTAGTCATGCTGTGCCTTTATCCGGCTCGTTCTGGTGGTCACCTGAACCACACTCAAAAATCAATGGTATGAATCAATTGATTCATAACTTAAAGAATCAGCCTCAACAGTATTTTCATATTTCAGCGAATCGTTATGAATCTTCGCGTACCAACAATGACTTAAGTATTCTGGAAACGTCACCCATCGTGGCACAAGCTTTAAAATCCAAAGGGCATGAGGTCAGATATCAGGTTTATGAAGGCGCACATTCCTATGCAATTTGGCAGGTGATATTGCAAGATGCTTTGCTGCACTTCTTTGCAAATTCCAAAGAGTAGATAAAAAAATCCTGCATTTGCAGGATTTTTTTAATTTAGTTTTATTTTGTTTGAATATCATTCCAGCGGTTTAAACGTTTAAATGTGCCCAGGTCATTAAAACGTACGCCCACTTCTTTCATCACTTTATGCGCCGTTTTCGAGGTCATTTGACGAATATAAAAAGGCTCTTTAACGACAAAGTGATGAATCGCATGCGTGGCCCCAAAATTGCAGCAAAACAACTGAAATGGCATCATCCACCAAGGCGTCAGTACTTGTGTTTGCTTGATGACATCCCTCGGATCAATATCGCCATAATAATGCATATTCGAGCTGACAAATTGCAGGCTAAATGAACGGATAAAATTGGGAATCAGCCAGATGACTGCAATAAAATTAATGATTGGCATTGCTTCGATTACGACTTGCGACCAGCGCATCTCATAGCCAAATAAAGGCACGATTGCATTTGAAACATGGAACACGACAAATAAATAAAATAAGCCATAATAAAGAATGCTTAATGGCACAAAGCCCAATAGCTGGGAAATCATGGCAATTTTACGTTCTTTTTCAGGCTGTTTTTCCAGAAAAAGATGGATCATTTTAAACATCTGAAAAGGACGCAGATAAACCGACATCAATTGATCACTGATGATCAAAATCCGGCGAATTCCCCAGGGCATACCATTGCTGATTCCACGTTCTTCCAGATCATGTTCAGTTCCAGAATATTTATGATGATGCAGGTGTAAACGACGACGTGCCCACGGACTAATGGTATTTGGACGCGCCAACCACACCAAAGCCAGCATCAAGTGATGTGCCCAGGGCGTTTTTTTGAAATACATATAATGAATTAAGTCATGCTCTAATTCATGCGTTAATGAAGCAAAAATTGCAATTAAAGGAATCGTCAGCCATACAGAAAGATAGCCATAGGCATAGGCCAATGCGCATAAAACCATACCGATCCAGGCAAAACCGAGAATACTGGCACCAATAAAATTTTGATGTTTCAATATTGGATAACGGTTACGTAAATCTTCACCTGCCTGTGTCACCACAGTTCTAACTTTGGAGATACGCTGCTGGTCTGTCATCTCTGAAGATGTAGACATATAGAGAACCTTTAATTTCTGGACAGTTGCACATTAAAGGAAATTAAAAAAAAGAGAAGTGATCTTTTGACTGTCCGAGCGAGTATGTCCAAGTTTTGGACAATTTTGGCACTTTTTCTAAGATGAATAAAAATACAGGGAGGTCATGCGTAATTTTTTATGAGATTCAGTCTCTAAAAAATCTGCTTTTTAACAGCAATTTATCTCTATATTAATTAAACTTGGTTTGCCTTGAAATAATAAATATTTCATTATTAAAAGCTTATCAAACTACCTGATCCTGATTAATCGAATTAACGAGCTTTGTTTTCTTTACACAGGATAGTGCATGTATTTGGCACATTTTTATCTGCAACTTTGCTAACGCTAGCATTAGCGTTGACTTTGCAAAGCAATTTTTTCAAGTGAAATTACCAGCAAAAAAAGTTCTGAAGTTCTAGAAAAGTAAAAAGCCCCTTATGGAGCTTTTAGATTTTAAACCTTAGCCTAATTTATTCACCAATTTCAGCGGCAATATTTTCATCGCCAGACCCAATGGCAGCCATGGCCATTTTGGCACATAAGCCTTTACTGGCGCTTTTTCAATTTCAGCAGCAAGTAAACGCGATCCGGTTTTTTCATCCACTTCAAATGGCAGTTTCTTGGCGCCTTCATTAAGTTCGGTACGAATATAGCCCGGGAAAATTGTGGTGACTTTGATTGGTGTATCAATCAGTTCGGCACGAATCCCTTCGGCCAGATGTGCAACACCTGCCTTACTTGCACCATAAGCGGTTAAATGTTTAGGCATACCGCGCATGGCACTCATTGAAGAAATCATGACCAGATGGCCTGAATTTTGCGCCCGGAAAATCTCTACTGCTGCTTCACATTGTGCCAAGGCCGAAATGAAATTGGTTTCAACTGTGGCCTTATTAATGGCAAAGTTGCCCTTGCCAATACGACGGCCTTCACCGACTCCGGCATTGACAATCACTCGGTCAATCGTGCCAAAATCTTGTTTAAAAGCACGAAATACGTCAAAGACCTGATCATAATTAGTGACATCTAAAGTTTTAGCAATTACTTGAATGCCGTATTGACTCTCCAACTCTTGTTTAAGTATTTCCAAACGATCCAGGCGACGCGCGCAGATGGCCAGGTTATAGCCTTTCTGAGCAAATTCGCGTGCCATACCTGCACCAATTCCTGAACTTGCACCAGTAATTAAAATTGTTTTTGCCATGTGTTTTACCTTATTCCTTTATTTTTCTAAGCAATCAGATTTGCAATATAGATTTAAATCCAGGTCAATAAATCCGGACGTTGCGCTTTAATATAATGATGTTCATTTAGGCTTAATAGCTGGGGTTGGTTGCCTACCAGACGTAGCGTGGTCATGCTGGTATTGGTAATTGCCCAGTTTAAAGCAAAAGTTTTATTCGGAGACAAACCGAGAATTTTGCCCGCAGCAACCGAAATGACTCCGCCCGACGTAAACACTACAGCATAGCGCGGTTTCTTTTCAGCCAGATCATCACACAAATGCTGCAATGCCGTTTCCACCCGATGTTTGAAATCTGGCCAGGATTCTTCATATTCATGGTGATAGTCACCGCCAGTCCAGCGCTCAATTGCACCTTCAAAAATTTTACTTAAATAGGCGCGTGGATTGGCATGCTGCGATACATCTTCTTTCAGCAGTTCTGGCTGATTAAAGCGTGGCTCATATTGAGCAAAGACTTGTTGATGATTAAATTCGTTCCAAGCTGAATCTGTAACTGGCTCACTTTCAGGAAAACATTCAGCCAAGGCCAATTGCGCCGTTTGTTGATGACGCTGCATGGAGCCTGCCACCACATAAGGTGCTTCTTTTAAAATTTCATCAAAATAGCGGCCCAATAATTTGGCTTGTAATTCACCATTTGGAGAAAGTTTGTCATAGCTTTCTGCACCGAAAGACGCCTGTCCATGGCGGATTAAATAAATCGTCGTCATTTCGGCATGAACTCCTTAAATTTGGTCATATATTTCTGTGCAATATCATTGGCCTCAATTTTCTGGCGGCCAATCAGTTTTAAGGCACGAATATGCAAGGCATGAATCACAATCCAGAAATCCTTAAATGCTGGATTATTGGTCTGTTTATGATAATAGCGATAATAAATTTGCTGCGCGATCACCGCTAAACGGAAAATTCCAAAGACTTCATAGAAGGTCCAGTTTTCAGGGGTTAATCCGGTTTTTTCCAGATAATAATCCACCACTTCTTTACGGCTAAACATGCCTTTTAAGTTGGTGGGTTGACGACGTGTGGCTTTAAAAATTGCATTATCCGTATCTTCAACCCAGTAAGCCAAAGCTGAACCCAGATCCATCAATGGATCACCGAGTGTCGCCATTTCCCAATCCAGAACGCCAATGACTTGAGTCGGATCGTTTGGATCTAAAATGACATTATCAAAACGCCAGTCATTGTGAATCAGACAGGTTTTAGCATCCACTGGGGTATTGTCTTTAAGCCACTGACGGACATATCTGAAAGATGGCACATTCAAGGTCTTGGCTTTGGCATAACGTGCATCCCAACCATCTACCTGACGATGACAATAGCCCTCGCCTTTGCCTAATTTCTCCAGTTCAGTACCCACATAAGGCACCTGATGCAACTCAATCAGCTTATCAATGACGTTAATACACAGTTCACGTACCTGAGCTTCATTAAAATTCAGTTCTCTGGGTAAATTGGCGCGTGGAATAATGCCTTCAATGCGTTTCATCACATAGAAGTCGCAGCCAATCACGGATTCATCCTGACAAAGTGCCACCATCTCTGGTAATACCGGATAAAACTCGGAAAGTGCGTGCTGAACCTTAAATTCACGGGCCATGTCGTGGGCAGATTTGGCTTTGGTACCTTTGGGTGGACGACGCAGAATTAGATCGGCATTGGTATATTTCAGACGATAAGTCCAGTTCGATGCGCCACCCGAATATTGAGTAACTTCGACCGGACCTTCAAGTTGAACTCCCTGCCCAATCAGCCAGTTTCCTACAGCCTGAACATCCAGTTCCTCACCTGCACGAACCGATCCACCGACATCAATAACTGCCATAATTTTTCCTTCAATTCTTTTTCAAATGTCTTCAAACTTTATATCGTGTTTAAGCTTATTTTTTATGGCGTGTACTGTAACCACGTTTAGCCAGTTCCAGTTTTGCGATCATACCTTTATGCACTTCATCTGGTCCATCCGCCAAACGTAGGGCACGTGCCTGAGCAAAGAATCCGGTGAGTGGCGTATCACGGGAGACACCAGCACCACCGTGAATTTGTATGGCCATGTCTACTACTTTTTCTAATACACTTGGCGCAACCACTTTAATGGCCGAGATTTCAGTCAAAGCCGCCATATTCCCTAAAGTATCCATTTTATAGGCTGCATACAAGGTTAAAAGACGTGCTTGATCAATCGCGACCCGTGCTTCAGCAACACGTTCCAGATTGCCTCCCAGTTTTAAAATTTCTTTACCAAAGGCAGTCCGGCTCATACCGCGGTCAATCATCAGCTCCAAAGATTTTTCCGCAGCGCCGATACAACGCATACAGTGGTGAATACGGCCTGGCCCGAGACGACCTTGAGCAATTTCAAAGCCTTGGCCGGCACCACCAATAAAACTGGCAACTGGAACGCGGACATTTTCAAAACTGACTTCACCATGACCATGCGGTGCATCATAGTCGCCAAATACCGGTAACATTCTTTCGATTTTCACACCCGCCGTATCGACAGGAACCAGAACCATGGAATGCTGATGATGACGGTCTTTGCTTTCATCTGGCGTATGCGCCATAAAAATAATGACTTTGGCATTAGGATCGCCCAGACCTGATGACCACCATTTACGGCCATTCAGAACAATTTCATCGCCTTCGATGACCGCCGTTGCTTGCATATTGGTCGCGTCACTAGAAGCCACCGCCGGTTCAGTCATACAAAATACAGAACGGATTTTGCCTTCAAGTAATGGCAGAAGCCATTGCTGTTTCTGTTCTTCAGAGCCATAACGCCAGAGGACTTCCATATTGCCGCTGTCTGGCGCATTACAGTTAAATACGGTCGGTGCAATCAGGCTACGGCCCGAAAGCTCGGCAATATGAGCATATTCATTGACTGATAAACCTTGGCCCAGTTCAGGACATGGCAGAAACATATTCCACAGCCCTGCTGCTTTGGCTTTGGCTTTTAAAGTTTCCAGTTCAGTCGGCCATTGCCATTTGGTCCAGTCACTGCCTTGATTTAACTCATGCACTTGCTGCCAAAAATCGGCTTCAACAGCGTCGATTTCATCTTTAATAAATTTTTTAGTCCGTTCAACATAGTCTTGTGCGCGTGCGGATAACTCAAACATGGCTATTTCCCTCTGGATATTTTGTATTCTGCTTTACAAGACCTTAACTTAAAAACTATTATGAATAAAATGATTTTAATCCATAGCTCATCATGCATAGCATTCATAATAAAACACTGATGGATATGAGTGTTTTCTATCGTATAGATATCAATTTATATCCACTTTTTGTCGCTATTTTTGAACAGAACAGTATTTCTAAAGCAGCACAGCGATTATGTATCACCCAATCTGCTGCCAGTCACGCTTTGCAGCGGCTCAGAAATCAGTTGCAGGATGATCTGTTCGTACGTTTTGGTGCAAAAATGCAACCCACGCCGTTTGCTGAACAGATTTATCCCGCCATTAAAAATGCCCTGATGACGATTCAAAGTATTTCTATTCAGCATCAACAATTTCAACCAAATATGGTGCAAAGTTTAAAAATTGCCGTACATGATGAAATTGAACCAATGATTTTTCCAAAGTTGGTGGCACATTTTCAGAAAATGAATCTGGATATTCAGTTTAGTAGCATCAAGCTGGATCGTAAAAATATCAGTGCTGACCTGGCGGCGCAGCAGGTCGATTTTGTCATGGATCTTGAGCAAAAACTGGGAGATAAAATTCAGTTTGAACCCTTAGTACAAGATGAATTTGTCGTCTGTACGCAGCAAAATAAAATTTCAGAACAATCCTATCTTTCCTCCCCACATATAGGCGTATCATCTCGCCGTACAGGTATCTTAATTGAAGATCTGTATTTGAGCCGTAAGCAGCTTTCAAGACAAATTTTTTTACGCTGTCAGCATTATTCAACTGCGTTGCAAATTTTGGAGCAATATCCCCAAGCGATGTTGACTATGCCACGCAATATCTTAGAGCATTTACAGATAGCCAAAATTCTTAATTTTTTTGAAGTGCCTGTGCAACTGCCTAAGATTAATATGGGAATGTATTGGCACAAAGATTTACAGGAAAATAAGAGACATCAATTTTTGCGAAGCGAAATTAATAACATTTTTGCTTAGGCTATTTCTAAGTGGATATTAATTTTGCTTAGGCTATTCTAATGGTTGGTATTGTAGCCTGAAATGTCAGGCTCAACCTAAATTGCTTAGGCTATTTATAAATACAAAATGAAACACTGACTGTTTAGCTTTTGAACTCTAGTGCTTGGGGCTTTCCTCTACAATCATGCATCTGCTTGCTGTTGTTCTTCTACAGCTTCTTTTGATGATCTGGATTTTAGCTTGTTGCCTCTTTCTCCCACCTGGCAAATTGTGCTGGGTTTATTTGCCTTATGCTTTTCCTATTATTTGCTGCACAAACTCACCATTTACCTCAAGGATATATTTCGTCCCTTTAAAAAAGGACAGAAATACTGGTGTCGTGTTAAGGCGGTTAGCGATGGGGATACCCTCACCTGCTACCGTCTCAATATTAGACGTTCTGAAACCAGACTACGTTTTGCCTATGTGGATGCGCCAGAATCCAGCCAAAGCTATGGCAAAGAGTCACAGCGTCTAGTTAAAAGCATGGTGAAAAACAAAATAGTTCGCGTGAAAATTACAGATATTGACCGTTATGGTCGCTGCGTCGGCGTCGTTTATCGCTATCGTAAAAATATCAATGAAGAAATCGTGAAACGCGGCGCAGCATGGGTCTACGAAGATTATATTAAAGATAAAAACCATTTACGCTATATGCTAGACTTGCAAAACAAAGCCAAAAAACAGAAAAAAGGGCTCTGGAAAAGTAGCCGACCTGTACGCCCGAGTGTGTATCGAAAACAGGTAAAATCCTAATCTTTGCTGATTTCTCTTCGCTATTAAAAAGTGATCCGGCTCGCCAGATCACTTTTTAATTTTTAAATTAATACGCCAGATGGACAAAAAACCTGAATGCGCCTGCAATTAAAGCCAGAGTAACGAAGCCTAAAATCCATAGGCCCACAAACCATAATATCTGCTTCCCTTTCATTGTTGCTCCTTAATGATAGCCATCATCCCCGACCCGCACTTTATGGCGGAATACCCAGTACGACACGCCGGTATAAATCAGAATGATTGGAATAAGTAATAAAGCACCAATTAAGGTAAATAATTGACTACTTTCTGGCGCTGCCGCCTCCCAGATGGTCACTGACGGTGGAATGATATAAGGCCAGAGACTGATCAGAAATCCGGTATAGGCCAGAAAAACCAGCACCAGCATGTACATGAATGGGCTAAGTTCCTTACGTTGTTTGCAGGCACGTAAAGCCAGCCAGGTAAATAACAGGACTAAGATCGGCACGGGCATGAGATACATAAATTGTGGCTGACTAAACCAGCGTTCCGCAATCTGCGGATGATTCAGCGGCGTATAAATACTGACAGCGCCCAGGATAATCAATAAGGCGATAATCATTTTTGGCATTAGCTGATACATACGGTCTTGTAACTGATCGGCCGTTCTAAAAATCAGCCAGCCACAGCCTAAGGCAGCATACAGCACCATGACACTCAGACCGGTAAACAGGCTAAATGGTGTCAACCAGTCCAGCCCGCCGCCCGCATAAATGCCATTTCGGGTTTCAATTCCCTGAATATAAGCGCCTAAAATCACCCCTTGCAGGAAGCTGGTCAGCGCAGAACCACCAATAAAGGCTTTGTCCCACCAATGTTTACTGCGATTGGCCTTAAAACGGAATTCAAAAGCAACACCACGGAAGATCAGCGCAATCACCATCAGGATGATCGGCATATACAGTGCAGATAATACGGTAGAATAGACCAGCGGAAATGCTGCAAATAAACCTGCGCCACCCAATACCATCCAGGTTTCATTGCCATCCCAGACAGGCGCAACAGTATTCATCATCACATCACGGTCATCCTGATGCGGAAAAAACGGAAATAGAATGCCAATGCCCAGATCAAAACCATCCAGAATGACATAGATCAGGACACCAACGGCGATGATCACCACCCAAATCAATGACAAATCAATCATTTTTTATTCTCCTGATCTGCATTATCGGCCCCATCCTCAATACTCTCGCGAATACTGCTCAATGGCCGGCGAGATGCCTGAATTACGTCACTATCAATTTCATGTGGGGGTGTAGAATGAATAAATTCCGGGCCTTTGTGCATGAGTCGCAACATATAATAAATACCGGCGCCAAAGACCACACAGTAGACCACGACAAAGATAATCAGGGTCAAGCCTACCTGCTCTGCCGATACCGGCGATAGGGCATCTTTGGTACGCATGATGCCATAGACCACCCAGGGTTGACGGCCAACCTCCGTCGTAAACCACCCAGCCAGCATGGCAATAAAACCGGAAGGCCCCATAATCAGGGCAAACCGATGTAATCCTCGGGATTCATAAAAGCGACCTTTTTTACGTGACCATGCCCCCCAGATTGCCAGCAGTAGCATCAACATTCCTAGCCCGACCATGATCCGAAAACTCCAGAACACGATTGCCGAATTAGGACGGTCTTCAGGTACAAAATCCTTTAAGCCGGTGACAGTACCGTCCATGGAATGTGTCAGGATCAAGCTGCCCAGATTAGGAATGGCGATGGCATATTTGGTTTCCTCAGCCTGCATATCTGGCAGTCCAAACAGATATAAAGGCATGCCGCCATCATGATTGGTTTCCCAATGACCTTCCATTGCCGCCAGTTTGGCGGGTTGATGTTCAAGCGTATTTAGACCATGTACATCACCCACCAAAACCTGTAGCGGCGCAAGTGCCAGAATCAGCCACATTGCCATGGAAAATGAAGTTTTGACCAAGGCATCACGACGGCCCTGAATAAGATGCCAGGCTGCTGTGGCTGCCACCAGCAATGCAGAAACCAAAAAGGCAGCAATCGCCATATGCGCCAAACGGTAGGGAAATGACGGGTTAAATACGATGGCGATCCAGTCTTTGGGGACAAACAGACCATTTTCGATGGCAAAACCTTGAGGCGTTTGCATCCAGCTATTGGAGGATAAAATCCAGAACATCGAGATACAGGTGCCTACCGCGACCATCAAGGTCGAGAAAAAGTGTGCACGTGGCCCCACCCGTCCCCAGCCGAAGAGCATAATTCCCAAAAAGCCCGCTTCCAGAAAAAAGGCGGTAAGAACTTCATAGGCCAGTAATGGGCCAGTCACGCCACCTGCAATCCGGGAGAATTCACTCCAGTTGGTGCCGAACTGATAGCTCATGACCACGCCAGAGACCACGCCCATCCCAAATGCTACAGCGAAGATTTTCACCCAAAACTTAAACAGATCCCGATAAATCGGGTCTTGGGTTTTGAGCCAGCGCCATTCCAGAATCGCCAAAAAGCTGGCCAATCCGATTGAGATTGCAGGAAAAATAATATGAAAAGAGACAGTAAAGGCGAATTGTATTCGCGCTAACTCTAATGCGGTTAAACCCAGGGTCATACATTTCACCTATATATAATTATTTGTAGGAGCCTTGCTTAGATTTATTAGTGAAGTGTTTTTTCTTGGTCTTAGCTTAGGCTTAATTTGGCTTGGCAATATGTAGACTTTTGTCGGTTATTTTTTACTCAAGTTAACAATGTGTGAGCGCTATTTAATTAAATATGCAAGTGAATATTTAATTGAACGGTGACCACTTGTGTAATCCAAAAAATAGGCGTAAATTGGCTGTAAATTAGTTAGCCAGGTTAACTATATGCCTTCTGCCTCTCTTCCATTTCGCGCCTTGTTATTACGCTGTGCACGGTTACTCAGTGATGAAATCAATACGATTTTATTATCTTCACAGTTAAATTATTCCTTATGGCAAGTGCTGTATGTGATTCAGACGCATCAGCAATGTACCCTGATGAATATTTCTCATTATTTGAGCGTATCTAAACCCAGCATCAGTAAACGTATCCAGAATTTAGTGGAACTCGGTCTAATTAGCCAACTCGAAACTGCAGACAAGCGTCAGAAGCTATTCACACTGAGTGAGCAAGGAGTCGAGACTTTTGCCCTGGGTTCCACACAGATTGAGGCATTTGAAAAGCAGTTGCTTGAGCAAATTGCCTCAGATGATATTGAAAGTAGTAAAAATATCTTGATGCAGCTCATTCAGCAGTTACAACCCGCTTCGCAGGATCGACTTTAATGAGCCAAGAACAAACGCCTTTATGGACTCCCAATTTTATTTTGATCAGTCTGGTGAATTTCCAGTTGGTGCTGGTGTTTTATTTGCTGGTGATTGTGATTGTCGGCTACTCGGTAGCAGAATTAGGTGCAACCACGGCACAGGCAGGGCTGGTTTCTGGCTTGTTTATTGTCGGTACCTTATTCGGCCGTCTTATTATCGGGAAACTGCTAAACCGTTTGGGCCTAAAAATTACGCTTGTGGCCGGTCTGACAGGTTTTCTGCTTTTTTCTGGCCTCTATCTGATTCCGGCCAAGCTGGAAATTTTACTGGGCATCCGTCTGATGCACGGTTTTATGATGGGTGTGGCCTCAACGGTATTAGGCACCGTGATTGCCCAGACCATTCCTGCGACTCGACGTGGTGAAGGCATTGGTTATTTTAGTATGAGCAGCACACTTGGCACGGCGATTGGCCCCTTCTTAGGCATCTGGCTAATGTCAAATTTTAACTATCAGGTGATTTTTGTTTTTACCAGTGTAGTCGCACTCAGCTGCCTGATTTGCAGCCTGTTTATTCAGCCGCCACAGATTAAAATAACGAATCCAGTCAATCATATAGAAAATCAGTCATCCAGCAGACTGGCGCAATATATTGAACCCAAGGCTTTGCCGATTTCGATGATTGTTCTGATTGTGGCAACCTGCTATTCCGGCGTCTTATCTTTTATTCATTTCTATGCCAAAGAGATTAATTTAGTCGAAACGGCTTCTTTTTTCTTTTTGATGTATGCCATTGCGATTTTGCTTTCACGTCCATTTACCGGCCCGCTAATGGATCGTAAAGGTGAAAACATCATCATCTATCCGGCCATTGTGATTATGGCCTTAGGAATTTTATTACTCAGTCAGGCCCATAATGCTACGATGTTATTGGCCAGCGCCGCACTGCTTGGTTTTGGCTTTGGTAATCTCCAGTCCGTCTGTCAGACCATTGCGGTAAAAAGTACCAGTTTGCAGCGTATGGGGCTGGCGACTTCAACCTTCTTTATTGCGCTAGATGCAGGTTTGGGTTTTGGACCTTATTTCCTCGGCATGCTTCTGGATCAGATCGGTTATCGTCAGCTTTACCTGTACTCTGCTGTACTGACCATCAGCTGTCTGATCTGGTATTACCTGTTGCATGGCCGTAAAGCGGGGGAAATACAACCTTCTTATTAAACACTTCTAAAAGCGACGGCTAAAGCGGCGCCGATATTCCAACGGCGTCAAGCCAGTTTTTCTATGAAATAAACGGCGAAATGAACTTGGGTCCTGATAACCAATATTTTGCATGATCACATCCACCGCCTGATCGGTTTCTTCCAGACGTTTGCGTGCAGCTTCAATCCGGATCGCTTGCAGATACTGATTTGGCGGCAAGTCCAGTGCCTGTTTAAAATGGCGAATCAAGGTACGCGTGGTGACATTAAAACGTGTTGCAATATCATCCAAGCTAAAAGACTCATGAAAATGCTGCTCCAGCCAGTTCTGGACATTTTGCACCAGTTCATCATGATGCGGTTGTCCAATCTTGAGTAAGGAATAAGACAGCTGGCTATCGCGTCGATAATCAATCACAAAAGATTTGGCCGATTGCATGGCCACCTCAAAGCCATAAAAACGTTCAATCAGATGCAAACCTAAGTCGAACCAGGCCAGGCCACCACCCGCGCAATAGATATTCTGGTCGCGGCTAATCATCAGATCGGCATTCAATTTGACCTGCGGATAATGCGTCCGGAAAATATCTTGAAAGCCCCAATGCGTCGTTGCCACGCGATTATCTAAAATACCGGCTTCTGCCAGAAAGAAATTTCCGGTGCAATTTCCAGCAATTAAGGTCGAATCTGCATGAGCAGATTTTAGAAACCGGATCAGCTCAGGGTTTTGTTGCAATACATCCTGAATCGGTGCAGCTATGGTTGGCACCACCACAATATCTGCAGTTTGAATCTCTTGATAGGAACAATGTGCCTGTAATTCCAGACCATTAATACAACGAATCGGTTGTCCATCAGGACTGGCAATACTAACTTTAAACAGGCGCTGTACATCCTGCTGCTGAATGCGGTTCCAGCTCACACCGGCCATGGCAAATAAATCGACGACACCGGTAATGGCAGAAGCCAGAGCGCCATCAAAACTCAAAACTACGACTCGCTGCATCTTGATCTCATTGTCATTTTTTACCTGTTTGATGTCATTATTGACAATCCTGCTGAATAAAAGCAACTGTTAGTCTTGGCGCTATCTTAAGGATTTTACATTCAGGACAGTACCGTGACCGAGCTAATAAATGATAAAGATCTTAATTTTCTACTTTATGACGTATTCAAACTTGAAGCGCTGACTGAACTGCAACGCTATCAGGATCATGATAAAAATACCTTCGACAGCATTCTGGAAACGGCAAAAGGTATCGCGACTGATTATTTTGCGCCGCATAATGCCAAAGCTGATCAGCATGAACCGAACTTTGATGGCAAACAGGTCAAAACCATTGATGAAGTGAAGACAGCCTGGCAGCAGTTTGCCGATGCCGGCCTGCTTTGCGCCCAGCATGATTATGCAGATGGTGGCATGCAACTGCCCACTTTGGTGAATATGGCCTGCAATGCTTATTTCATGTCAGCCAATCCGTCCACCGTGGCTTATTCTTTTCTAACAGCCGCTGCGGCGAACCTGATACAGGCTTTTGCCTCCCCAGAACAAAAGCAAATATTCCTACCGCATATGTTGAGTGGCCGCTTTGCCGGCACCATGGCCATGACCGAGCCGAATGTAGGTTCCTCTTTGGGCGATCTGACCACTAAAGCCATTCCTCAGACAGATGGAATTTATAAAATTAAAGGCCAGAAAATGTTTATTTCGGGTGGCGATCAGGACATTACTGAAAATATTGTGCATCTGGTCTTAGCCCGGATTCAGAATGCACCGCAAGGCGTGAAAGGAATTTCTCTGTTTATCGTACCAAAATTCAAAACCAACGAGGATGGTTCACTCGGTGAAGCTAATGATGTACAGCTGGCTGGCTTACTGCACAAAATGGGCTATCGAGGTACCACATCCACAGTTTTAAGCTTTGGAGAAAATGACAATTGCTTAGGCTATTTAATTGGAGAACCAGGACATGGTTTAAAATATATGTTCAAGATGATGAATGAAGCGCGTGTTGGCGTAGGCCTCGGCGCAGCCATGATTGGCTATCGTGGCTATCTGGAATCTCTGGATTATGCTAAAAACCGTCCGCAAGGCCGGCCAGTTCATGAAAAAATACCTGATTCCAAAGCAGTGAATATCATTGAACATACCGATGTCAAACGCATGCTGCTGGCGCAAAAGTCGTATGTAGAAGGTGCGCTGGCGCTGTGTCTATTTGCAGCGCGGCTGATTGATGAGCATCAGGCAGCTCAGGATGAAGATAGTGCCATTCTGCTGGATCTGATCACACCGGTGGTGAAATCCTTCCCTTCCGCCTATGGTCCGAAAGCCAATGATCTGGCCATTCAAGTCTTGGGCGGCGCGGGTTATACCCGTGAATATCCGGTGGAGCAATGTTACCGTGATAACCGGCTCAATCCGATTCATGAAGGAACTTACGGCATTCAATCTCTGGATCTGCTGGGACGTAAACTCTGGCAGCATAATGGCAAAGGGCTAAATCTGCTCATGCAGCGCATCCAGAAGACCTTGTCAGAGATTCATGAACCTGAGATAGTGGAACTGGCAGAGATATATAAACAGCACCTTGCCACTGTACAAAAAACTACTCAGGTTTTAGGTCAGGCCCTACATCAAGGCAAAGTCAGTGAAGCTTTGGCCAATTCAGGCCTGTATCTGGATATGATGGGCAAAACCATCCTATCCTGGCTATGGCTGGAAATGGCAAATCAGGCTCAACTCGAGTTTGGCACATCTTCGCAGGCAGAAGATCAGACTTTTCTGGCAGGGAAAATTCAGGCAGCTCAATATTTTATTCGCTGGGAACTCCCTGAAATTGAACATCAGGCCAAATTACTGATGAATCTGGATGATACTTGCCTGAATATGCAAGGCGACTGGTTCTAGGCAGAATTCATCAAAAAATGCGCCTTTATCGGCGCATTTTTATTTTTTAATTCATTAAGCTGCAGAGTCTTTTACACCAAATTTTTTTAAAAGCTTGGCACGCTTGGAAGGCAAGATATTGGCCTTGCTTAAATCGCCCTGATAATGCTGATAGACTCGCTGATCCATGATTTTGTACCATAAAGGTGGAATCAGGGCTGGAATCAACATGGTCGCATAACCGCTCGGTAATTCTGGCGCTTCATCAAAATGCCGTAGCGCCTGAAATGGCCGGCTTGGAAAGGCATGATGATCGGAATGGCGTTGTAACTGATACAAAAACAGATTGGTCACGATATTGTTGTTATTCCAGCTATGTTCCGGCAAGGTTCGCTCATAACTGCCATCCGCTTTCTGTCCGCGTTTTAGTCCGTAGTGCTCGATATAATTCACAATCTCAAACAGGCTGACGCCATAAAATGCCTGTGTCAGTGTATAAGGAATAATTTTCTTGCCATACGCCTTTAGCATCAAGGCATGATAGCCGGCACTCATGGCCCAACCATGAAACAGTTCATTTTCCTGACTAAAGAATTTCAGTCCCTTACGCTCGAGCCGTCTTTTTTCAATCTGGATTGCAGATTTTAATCCGCCTATTACGGTACGTGGCCAGAAGCGGTAAAAAGATTCACCCATTTTCGAAGATGCCGGATCTTCAGGCGTGGCTACCCGTTTATGGTGTCCATAAGGATGTTCAATCCGGAAATGGTTATAGCCCAAAGGCATCAGGCTGGCATTAGACCAGTAATGGTCTTTTTTCTGCGGACGATGGCTGAGTTCATGTGCGGTATTTACGCCCACACCATTAATCGCACCCATAGAAATTCCAAGCAGTACCTGATCCAGCAAAGACACATTTGGTCGGCTTACGACATAGCCAGCAAAGGCATTGGCTGCCATTTGCAAGGGAATAAATGCTTTTACAATGCGGTCATAATAAGGATCGTTAACCAGTGCCTTGATCTGCTCATCATTTGGATTATTGGCATCATCGCCAATCAGGGCATCTAATGTCGGAATAATCACATGCAGTAATAAAGGCCCGCCCATCGCAAAGATTTTTTGAGTGGCTTTGGGACCAAAATGATAACCGGCCAGAATTCCCATTCCGATCACAGGCAGACCTGGGCTGAGCAACCAGCCAAAACGTTTTTTATCCAGCTTTACACCTTTTGGTGCGTACGCTTCCTTCGTAAACTGCGCTTTCTGGATTTGTGCAGGGGCATTCATTGCGACCTTCCTTTTTTATGTTACTCTGCACTTATAGTTGAATATTTCAGCAGTAGCGAACAGTATTCAACGTCCAGAAAAGCTATGTCAGCGTCTTTGGCACATGCTGCCAAATTCTGGCCTAAAATCACAAAGTTAAAAAATTTATAGTCAATTAAATGAAATAAATAGAAGAATAGAGTTAGGCATGGATGCTTTAAGTAAAATTTTTGATGATATTCATCTGGCAAAATCTGAATATCTTTATCTGAATGTGTTTCATCCGGGCGGCTTTGACTATCAACATGAACCCTTTATGCTGGCCTATATCCTGTTACAGGGACAGGCGCAATTAAGGTTCATGAATGGTGATCGGCTCGAGCTGCAACAAGGTGATCTGGTGCTATTACCCGCAGGTTCCGCCCATCATGTTTCCTGCCCAGACAATGCCAATTTTTCTGCACGCTGTGCGATTAATCCTTATTTCCAAAGCCATGCACAGCAATGTGTCGATCTTAATGGGGAAAATTCGGCGGAGCATAGTTTCATACTGGCCCTTCGTTCCAGTCTGGATATGCAGATGGCAAAGCCTCTGCTAAGTGCCTTACCTAAATACCTGCATATTCAGCATATTCTGGGCGACACCGCACCGGAATGGTTACAGGTCGGTTTACAGTTTCTGGCGCTGGAAACCCAGCAGATGCGGCCGGGACGTGACAAGATTCTGGATCATCTGGTCAGTATTTTACTGATTGAATGTGTGCGAGATTATATTTTAAATCTGGAAAATTCCTCGAGCTGGCTGAATGCGCTCTCGCATCCGGAACTGTCCAATGCACTCGCTGCAATTCATGGCAAACCTGAGCAGTTCTGGACCGTAGAAAGTCTGGCTGAGCAATGTCATATGTCACGTTCCAAATTTGCCCAGCTCTTTACCCAGATTGTCGGTGAGCCGCCACTGGCTTATTTGCAACAGCATCGCCTTCGGCTGGCGGCACAATATTTGCGAAATAGCGGATTTAGCATTCAGCAGATCGCACATGGCGTTGGTTATTCATCCGAGACGGCCTTCAGTCAAAGTTTTAAAAAACAGTTTGAACAGACGCCCACCCAGTACCGGCTGAATTGTCAGAACAATAATGTCAAATTACTGGATTAGCGCGAGCACGGCTTTGACCGGGTCTTCGCTATTACCAGACAATAGCTGCTTATGCATGGTGATATGCTGCATCACCTGAATTTGTGCAGTTTCAATATTCATTAGTTTTTCAATTTCAGCCGCCAGCTTTTCAGGCGTAGCATCGGCTTGAATCAGCTCCTGAATGACTTTTTTGCCGGCAATGATATTTGGTAGCGAATAATAAGGAATTTTGATGAGAAATTTCACCACATGATAAGTCAACCAATTCAGCTTATAGAAAGTCACCATCGGACGATGTAATAACATCGCTTCCAATGTCGCAGTACCTGACGCCAGCGCAATAATATTGGATGCATTCATGACCTGACGGCCGATTTTTGACTCGGTACCGCTGTTTTCCATTAAGCGGATTTGAATCTTTAGACTTTCAGGATAAGTCACCAGCAAGCGTTCTATCTGTTGCTTGCGCGCCTCATTAATTGCCGGAATCAGGAAAGTATAGTCCGGATATTTCTGATGCAGAATCTTGGCTGCATCCAGAACCAAAGGCCCCAAACGTTCAATCTCACCGCGGCGACTTCCCGGTAATAGTGCAATATGCTTCTGATTCGGATCAAGATTCAGTTCTTGTTTAGCATCGATAATCGGATTTTCAAGCGGCAACTGACTGGCCAGAGGATGACCCACAAAAGCGGCTGGCACATCCCATTTTTTAAAGAAGGTTTTTTCGAATGGGAATAAACACAGCACAAGATCAATGTTGGCCTTAATACCATGCACACGTCCCTGACGCCATGCCCAGACGGAAGGACTGACATATTGCACGGTCTTCATCGGCAACTGTTTTTGTTTAATGGTTTTCGACAGGCGCAGGTTAAAATCAGGTGCATCTATACCAATAAAAATATCGACAGGGTTTTTAGTCCAAGTTTCGACCAGCCCATCACGTACAGCAAAGAGTTTTTTAATATCCTTGAGAACTTCAACAATGCCCATCACCGATAAAACATCCATCGGATAATAGCTTTTAAAGCCTTCTGCGATCATTTGTGGACCACCGATGCCTTCAAATTCGGCATCAATCCCTTGCTCACGAAAACGGCGAATCAACTTTGCGCCAAGCGTATCTCCAGAGACCTCACCGACCACGATTCCAATTTTTAGTTTTCGATTTAGCAAGTGAGTTCCCTCTCAGATCCGTATTGAACTGTATTTAATCGTAATTCTAACATAAAGCTGGGTTTATGCCTGAATAAGCAGTGAGCATCTTATATTTTAAGAAAGGTATGCTTTAGAATTACTTAGCCTACTCTTAATCTTCCCTGATGATTTTTTCTATTGAAGTGGTTTTCCTGATTCATCTTCATTTTCAGGCAGATCAAAGTGTCCTTTAAAATAAGTGACCGGTCTTTCACGTTATTTTCTATAGCGAGGATGAACATGAAACTTCATTTAATTTTAAGCCCAGTGCTTTATCTTTTTTATGCATAAGTAAATCAATAATCAAGACAACGACTTATATCCAAAAGTCATAAGATATCCACGTTTTTTGATTTTGGCATATATGCATGTTTGGTCCGATTGAGTTTATTTTAGCAGGTGTGTTGGTAGGTTTTTGTGTTGGAGTAACCGGTGTCGGTGGTGGCTCATTGATGACACCCATTCTGATCAGCCTATTCCGGATTGAACCCCACATTGCAATTGGTACGGATCTGCTCTATGCCGCGATTTCAAAATTCTGCGGTTCTTTTGTGCATGCCAAAAAAATGAATATTGTCTGGCCAATTGTGATCTGGCTGGCAGTAGGCAGTATTCCAGCATCTTTTGCCACGCATTGGGTACTCGACAACTATTTAAGCCAATCGACACATTACAAGGCCGTCCTGACCATGGTATTGGGCTTTATGCTGACCATTACCGGCTTGTCTATTCTGTTTCGCACCCAGATCGAAAATCTTTTCAACAAATACCGAAAACAAGAACTGCCAGATATGACGCAGGATCTGGAAAAAGTAAAACTGCAAGCCAAGGAAAAGCGCATCGCCATCATGATTATGGGCGTTATCTTGGGTATTTTTGTCACCTTATCTTCAGTCGGTGCAGGTGCATTTGGCATCATGGCTTTAGTGGTGATGTTTCCGAATCTGCCGATGATTCGTATCATTGGCTCAGACGTGGTGCATGCGGTGTTACTGACGCTGGTTGCAGGCTTGGGGCATATGTCATCAGGCAATGTCGATTTCATGCTGCTCATGTGGTTATTGGTGGGTTCTATTCCAGCGATTATTGTCGGCACTTTACTCAGTTCACGGATGCCAGAAAAACTGATTCGCAAAATTTTAGGCATTACCTTATTTGGGCTCGGCCTGAATTTCATGCTTAACCCTGTAAAATCAAAACCGGCTCAACCTGCCGAAACAGCGATGGTCGTCATGAGCCAGAATTCCCAGTCCGTTTAATTTAACTATGCGATTCATCACTTTTTTTTCAAAGAAGTATTCATCTTTTTTATAACAAAGTGACGCATCATTCATGTTATATTCGGGCTATTAAACAACCTTTTGTATGATCGAACCAGTGACGGCAATGAATACACAACAGTCAAATCCCATTTCAGCATCAGATATTGATGACGTGAATATCCACAGCATGATTCCTTTGGTAACCCCTGCTGAGCTTAAAGCAGAATTACCTTTGACTGAAACTGCTTATCAAACCGTACTGCATGGTCGTGAAACGATTCGTAAAATCCTGGATGGTGAAGACAAACGCCTGTTCGTTGTCATCGGCCCCTGTTCTATTCATGATCCTGCGGCTGCACACGAATATGCTGAACGCTTAAAAGCGTTAAGCGAAAAAGTTAAAGACAGCTTATACATCGTGATGCGGGTTTATTTTGAAAAACCACGTACCACAGTGGGCTGGAAAGGCCTGATCAACGATCCGGATATGAACGACTCGTTCAATATCGAAAAAGGTCTGCGTATCGGTCGTAAGCTGTTACTTGAACTGAATGAAATAGGTTTACCATGTGCCACTGAAGCACTTGATCCGAACTCACCGCAGTATTATCAAGACCTGATTTCATGGTCTGCAATTGGTGCACGTACGACTGAAAGCCAGACGCATCGTGAAATGTCTTCAGGTCTGTCTTCACCAGTCGGCTTTAAAAACGGGACGGACGGCGGTTTAACCGTGGCAACCAATGCGATGCAATCGGTCAAACATGGCCATAGCTTCCTTGGTTTAAACGATCAAGGTCAGGTGGCTGTGATTCGTACTTCAGGTAACCCTTATGCTCACGTGGTACTGCGTGGCGGTAATGGCAAACCGAACTACGATGCAGGCTCGGTGGCAGATGCAGAAGCGGCGTTGGCCAAGGCCAAAGTCAGCACCAAGATCATGATTGATGCCAGCCACGCCAACTCAAACAAAGACCCGTACCTGCAACCACTTGTACTTAAAAACATTTCAGAACAAATTCTTGATGGAAACAAGTCAATTGTTGGTATTATGGTAGAAAGTCATCTTAAGGGCGGTCGTCAGGACATTCCGGCCAACCTGAATGATATGGAATACGGTCAGTCCGTTACGGATGGCTGTATCGACTGGGAAACGACTGAAAAAGTTTTACTCGACATGCATGAGGCATTGAAAGACATTTTACCTAATCGTTAAATGATCTGACCAACGCCATCGCCAAGATGGCGTTTGCATTTCTAGAATAAGGAAAATTTATCTGATGAATGATATTGAAACGGCATTAAGCCAGATTGAGAATTTTCAGTTCATACACGAACATCTGTTTAGCTCTGGTCAACCGACCACTGCCCAGTTACAGCTAATGAAAGAATATGGTGTGTCTACGGTCATCAATGTGGCATTAACCGATAGCGAACAGTATCTATCACATGAAGATAAAATTTGCCTTGAGCTGGGACTGAACTATATTCAGGTTCCGATTTCCTGGGAAACGCCTTCAGACAATCAATGCCTGCTGGTACTGGACCTGATCGATCACCTGGTGAAAGAGCAAATGGTCTGGGTGCATTGTTTGCAAAACTATCATGTCAGCTGTTTGATGTATTTATATCGTCAATACTATATGGATATAGATTTGCCTACGGCGCATGAGCATTTGCATCAAATCTGGGAACCGAATGAAACCTGGACCGGTCTCATGCATGCGGTTGCCCTGCAACTACAAGGCCGTAAAGCTACTCAGGAACTGGAATTATCCCTGATTAATCCGAATCATTTTGCCTGATCTTATTTGCTGTGGCTCAATAGCACGGTTGCCATGCACATGATGCCTTCCTGACGACCGGTAAAACCTAACTGTTCAGTCGTCGTGGCTTTGATACTGATTTGAATGACATCGACACTCAACACATCCGCAATACTTTGACGCATTGCCAGATTGTGTTTGGCCAGTTTCGGACGTTCACAGGCGACCGTAATATCGGCATTGTTCAGCTGATAGCCACGATCCAGAATTAACTGATAAACATGCTTCAACAATACACGGCTGTCCGCACCTTTAAAGTTCGGATCTGTATCCGGGAAATGCTGGCCAATATCTCCCAGCGCCAATGCACCTAACAAAGCATCACATAGTGCATGCAGAATCACATCACCATCCGAATGTGCTTTCAGACCGTGCGTATGCGGAATTTGAATGCCTGCCAAAGTAACAAAATCACCTTCTTCAAATGCATGCACATCCAGACCCTGACCAATACGAATTTGTGCGATCACCTTATACATCCTTTAGAAATAGCCCATTGAAATCTTGTACACTTGCTTTCTATTTCGCTATAGTTAGACCAAGCGTAACACAGTGAAAGTATAAGCGATCATGCTACTGAAAACTGATATAAATATGTTGAAAATAATTGGCCTGATGCTCGGCCTGGGGATGATATCTGCGGGTAGTTCAGCGAACCCACTCGAGTGTAACAACGACAGCAAAAAAACAGCGGCCATGAATAAAGTCTGCTCAGTAGCGCTGTCCGAAGCTCGGGAAAAACTCGCTGACCAATACTTGACCGCTTTTTTAATTACTGATGCCCCCGTTCGCTTATTGCAAGACACCCAACAGTTATGGGCAAATCGGTTACAGCAATGCAAAACCCTAGATTGTTTTAAACAGCAGTTTGAATGGCGCCTCGATGATTTAAATATCTATATTTCACTGAATCAAAGCCTAACTCAGCATTATATTAAGTTCGAGCAGGGACAAATGGCCAAACAGCCTGTGCATATCAAGATTCATCAACTGACTAAAGACCGCATCAAGATTGAAGGTCTGGCCTATCGCAATCCCAATAACCGGGCCGAAACGCAGACTGTTCCATTTTTAGCCTATACCACGCCTGCAGCAAAAGAACAGATCATAGATAATGAAAATGACTGCCGCTATGAGTTTAACTATAGTAAAGCAATTCTAGCCGTCAACACTCAACAAAAAGGTTGTGAACGTTTTACTGGGATTTATCGCTTATATGATTGATTCAATTTAAAAAATATTAAAAACTTAACCTTATATAAAATGAGAAATTTGATGTAAAAAATAGCCCACATGCGGGCCATCAATTTAAACAGGATAGTATTGAGCAATTTCCTTGCTAATCAGTGCAGCCGTTGCAGCCGACAAGGTCCAGCCCAGATGACCATGGCCGGTATTATAAAATACCCGCTCATGTTGACCACGGCGCACCACAGGCATCATATTTGGCATCATCGGGCGTAAACCTGCCCAAGGTACGACATGCTCGGTACACAGATCAAAGTTACGATTGCTCCAGTCAATCAGTGGTTGAATCCGGTCTGCACGAATATCCCGGTTATAGCCATTAAACTCGGCGGTTCCTGCGACTCGTAAACGATCCTTACCCAGACGTGACAAGACAATTTTGGCACTTTCATCCAACAAGCTGACCCATGGTGCATTGTTTTGGCTCTGTTCATCATTCAGCTGCACGGTAATTGAATAGCCTTTGACCGGATAAACATTGACTCGTTCCCCTAAAATCTCGGCCAATTGATAACTGCCCACACCCGCACACACCACAATGGCATCTGCATTAATTTCCAGAATGTCATCTGTAGAATGATGTACATTTTCAGTACTGGGTTTGCATTTCACCCGAATATGTTGAGCCTGATGATCGACGGCAAAGACATCTTGGCCAAATTCAAATTTCACGCCTTTTTGCATGCAAGCTTTGGCCAGTCCTGTACTGAATTTATGAATATCTCCGGTCGCATCGCTCTGGCAGTAAAATCCGGCATAGTAATCGCCTGTTAATGCAGGTTCGATCTGCTTGATTTCCGCATTGGAAATGGCATTGCGCTCCAGTCCGCCGCTACACAACAGGTCATTGACCTTGATCGCGACATCGTAATCCGTCTTGTTATGATAAAAATGTAAAATGCCGCGTTTTTCCAGGTCAAAATCAATCTGTTCTGTTTGGGCAATTTCATACAAACGTGCTCTGGCCAATAAAGCCAAACGTACAGTCTCTCGGGTATTGGCTTCATAATGTTTGATATTTCCCAAAAATTCCATGAGCCAACTATATTTATGCACACTAAAAGAAGGATTGAGCAAAAGTGGTGCAGTTTTTTGAGACATCCATTTGATACCTTTGAGTACCGTGGCTTTCTGGTTCCATACTTCGGCATTACAGGCCGAAAGCTGGCCGCCATTGGCAAAAGATGTCTCCATGGCCGGATAGAGGTGTCGATCTACCACAGTCACCTGATAGCCTGCCAAAACAAGCTCATACGCTGTGGTTACCCCAGTAATACCCGCCCCAATCACCACGACATGACGCATAGACACCTCCTTGATTATATTGATGTCTTTTCCCATCTGTCATGTGTACCTGAGAGCTTCGGTCGCTGCATTGCACATCAATGCGAGCACCTTCCCCTTCGGTGAGTGATTGAACACTTCTCTCCAGAGTTTTTATCCATTATCACAGTCCTTTTGCCTGAGAGTTTCCTGGGAACTTGCTCCTTCGGCGAATGCAGAAGCATTTCTCTCCTGCAATAATGTTTTATTATCATGAGCAATTTATATACCATTTTATTCAATAAGACAGTTTTTATTTATGTGAGTTCACGTGAATCAATTTGTAATTACTGTTCCGAATTAAACTGAATTATTGCTGCTGACTGATATTGCCCATCTACCAAATTTTTAGATTTCACTTTTGTTCTATTCAGCGAGATACAACAGATTCTAAACTTTATAAGATTTTAGGATTGATTTGATTTTGGCGCTTAAATAGAACCTTTATTGCTTAGGCTATTTTAATGGTTCAAAGCATAGAGAGTTTAAATTCAGTATTTAGATCTTATATCATCTATTTGAGAATCAAGGAATTTTAAATAATCCAGGAAAGTACCAATATTAAGCTTCCCGCCGCTACGACGGTTTGTACACTAATGATGCTCGCCATTAACTGGCTATCGCCGCCATATACCCGGGTTAACACATAAGACGCTGAGGCAGTAGGTAAGGCAAAGAACAATACCAATACTTGCGTGGTGAATACATCAATCTGGAAAATTTTACAGACTAAAAATGCAATCAGCGGCATTCCAAACAGGCGACCAAAGGTCATCAGACTGAGTGGCAATACATCTCGCTGAAAGCCCTGAAACTTTAAGGCTGCTCCTACACACATCAGACCGAGTGGCAAACTGCATAGTGCAATCTGTTTAAGAAATTGCTCTGCTCCGGCCCAGAGTGCCAAACCGGAAAGATTAAACACACCACCCACAATACAGCCTAAAATTAATGGATTTTTAGATAAATCCAGAATGATTTTTTTCAGCTGCATATCGTGACTGCGGGTAAATGCCAGCACCGACAAGATATTCACCAAAGGAATACACAACACCATGATCACAGCGAAGATGGTCATGCCCTGCTGTTGAAATAAGCTACTGACCGCAGCAAGTCCGATATAGGTATTGAAGCGCAACAAGCCCTGAACATAGACGCCAAAACGCGCATAAGATATCTGGTACATATGGCGCAACATATACAGTGCGATACTGACCACGATCATGATACTAAATACCACCAGTACCACATCCTGAATCACATTCATCTGAATCTTGGCAGTGGCCAGATTTAAAAATAACATCACTGGAAATAGTGCATAATAATTTAACTTTTCTGCACCGCGCCAAAAGTCTTCACTCAACCATTGCCCATGCTTAAGCAAATAGCCAAAGCTGATCAAGCCAATAAGAGGAAATAAAGAAGTTAAAATAATTTGCAGCATGTGCCATCCTGGTCTGTTTCCTGTCTATTTTTCAATACCCTTTAGACGGTGCACAAAAACTAGCATATTTAGTGGCTGTTTCACCAATTAATTTAAGAAGTAAAATGCTTGAACTTTCATCAACTCATTATATTGATCTGATCAGTTTTTCTAAAATCAGTAAATGTAACGGAATCAAAGGCTCTCCGACATTTTGATCTAGTGGATATGCTTCAATTTTTTCAGTCAATAGATAGCCCCGGCGCTCATAATAAGCAATCAATTCTGTACGGACATTCAATACTGACATTCGAATCACTTTCTTCTGATACGTATCAATAATATAAAACTCGGCAAAATCTAGTAACTGCTTTCCATAACCCGAGTTTTGTTGGTCTGGATCAATGGCAAAACTTCCAATTTCGATAGAGTCATCGAATTCAGTCAGCCCAATACAGCCAATGATCTGATCATGATTCTCTAATACAAAAAGCTTAACATTGGTCTGTGCCAAGAGAATCATTACCTGATCACAATTAATCCGTTGCCCAGCAACCATCTTATGTTCATGTGTCCAGCCACGATTGGAACGATAAGCTGTATTGATCAATACAACAATGTTCTGGATATCTGTAGTTTTTGCCAAGCGAATATTGTTATTTTTCATTATATAAATATAAAAAAAGCCAGACCGAAGTCTGACTCTAATCGTATCCGCTTCAGATGAAAAGCGAATTATTTTGGTTCAATCGGCTCAAAAGGCGTAACTACATCGGCATTTTGCGCACGATGACGCATAAAGTGATCCATTAGCACAATCGCCAGCATCGCTTCTGCAATTGGTGTCGCACGCACGCCCACGCAAGGATCATGACGGCCTTTGGTCAACACGTCTGTATCTTCACGATCGATATTAATGGTTTTACCCGGAGTAGTGATTGAAGCCGTTGGTTTCAGTGCAATCGCGACACGAATGTCCTGACCACTAGAAATACCGCCTAAAATACCACCGGCATGGTTTGCCAGAAAACCGTCTGTTGTTAACTCATCACGTGTTTCATGACCAAATTGCTCAGCGACGCCAAAACCATCGCCAATTTCAACGCCTTTGACCGCGTTAATCGACATCATGGCATGCGCAATATCTGCATCTAAACGATCGAAGACCGGTTCACCCCAACCCACAGGTACTTTAGACGCAATAATTTCAAGTTTTGCACCGCAGCTGGTGCCTTGTTCACGTAGTGAAGTCACGAGCGCTTCAAAACGTGACACGGCATCCACATCGCCACAGAAGAATGGATTGTTTGGTACTTCATCCCAGTCCAGTTTTTCTGCTTTTTCAGTACCAATTTGTGTGACATGGCCACGAATTTCAATGCCAAATTTCTCTAACAGGAATTTCTTGGCAATGGCACCCGCTGCCACACGCATCGCTGTTTCACGCGCGCTTGAGCGGCCACCACCACGATAATCACGGAAACCGTACTTCTGGGTATAGGTATAGTCTGCATGACCCGGACGGAAAGTTTGCGCGATATTGCCATAATCTTTCGATTTCTGATCCGTATTACGAATCAAGAGCCCGATCGATGTTCCAGTGGTTTTACCCTCAAACACACCAGAAATAATTTCTACTTCATCCGGCTCTTTACGCTGGGTGGCAAATTTCGATGTACCCGGCTTACGACGGTCCAAATCTTTTTGCAAATCGGCTTCACACAGCTCAATACCCGGTGGAACCCCATCAACGATGGCCATCAGGCCCACACCGTGAGATTCACCACAAGTCGTCACACGGAACAGTTGCCCTATACTATTACCTGCCATGTCACACGACTCCTTATGCTTGAATAGACTGAATGAATAAATCGCGGTAAGTACGGCATTGCTGTGCAGTGAGTGCAAAGATACCTGAACCACCTTTCTGGAATTGTAACCAGTAGAAATCGACTGAATTGAAGTTCTGTTTCATCGCCCATTCCGAGTTACCGACTTCAATGACAATAAGACCGTCTTCAGTCAGGTAATCTGCCGCTTGTGCCAACATTTTACGTACAAGATCCAAACCATCCTGACCCGCAGCCAATGCCATTTCAGGTTCGTGATGGAACTCATCGGGAAGATCAGCCATATCTTCTGCATCCACATATGGTGGGTTCGATACGATTAAATCATATTGATTTTCAGCAGGAATTTTTTCGAACAGGTCAGACTCAAGCAAGGCCACATTAAACTGTTGGTTATGATGTTCACAGTTAATTTGTGCTACTTCTAAAGCATCCTTAGATAAATCAGTGGCATCGACTTCGGCTTCCGGAAAAGCATAAGCCAGAGCAATCGCGATACAACCTGAACCTGTACACATATCTAAAATACGGCGAGGCATTTTTGGATCTGGATTTTCAGGTAGATTGTTTACACCTTCACGCGCCTGATAATTTTCATCCAGGCAGTAAGGTGCAAAACGATTTTGAATCAGTTCAGCAATCGGTGAACGTGGAATCAGTACACGCTCATCCACGTAATAAGGTTTATCGTCAAAGTAGGCTAAATTCAATAAATATGAAGTTGGCATACGCTCATTGATACGGCGCTCCAACAATCCTAAAAATTCAGCTTTTTCACTTGGGAGTAATTTTGCCTCGAGAATTTCAGCATCCGCTTTCCATTCCAATGACATGCTTTGTAATACCAATGCTGAACTTTCAGCAAAATAATCTTCTGTACCTTGGCCTAAGTGCGCATCATATTGACGTAATGCTGTCACACCAAAGCGGATAAAATCACGAATTGTGCTTAGGTTTTCAGCGGCTTCCTGAATATGTTCAGGGCTAATAGTCGGTCGATCCACGTAGGGCGTCTCCAAGGTCATTTTTTTAAACGCCTTATGATACCTTGTTTTGCCTGCTTTTATAATGCTAAAAGTATGAAAAACACGAATTCTCTAGGCTCATAAAAATGATAAAATTCGTGTTTTTTTACACAATCCTTAACCTGTCATTCTAGTTTTTTTAGAGCAAGTTCAGACGATTCAAACTATGCCTCATGTGGTGATTTATCGTGAACCTGGTGCATAGGAGCGGGATTGATAAAGATTTGCCTGATCCATAATCAAGGCCAGCATACATTGACCTTGCTGCTGTTTGGCATATTTTCCAGACACTCTTAAATTACATTGCTGCGACAGTTTACGTTCCCAAAGCACATGCTGACTGCGGATGGCCGCGGTCTGATTCGGATTCAGCTTTAGATAATTTTTATAGCTTTTCTTCAGACGTTTGTTGTGTAGTTTCAGCTCTTTCTTTAGGCATTTCTCTGCTTTAGCGGTATTACCATAACTAAAGTTCATACACTGCGAATATTCCTTGGAATATCCTACAGCAGCCTGAGTCTGAACTGCACTACCCGCAAAAACTGCAACCAAAAACCATGCAAGACGCATAAAATCCCCTTTACCTAAACTGGTATAATTCCAATAAATGTTTAACAATCAATATTGTTTAAATTATCCATGAATATTAACGCAGTCCTTACAAAAATCCTATGTATTTCTCCGGCAGCAAATTAAACAGTTGTGCAATTGAAAACTGGCATATCACCCACATATAATCCGAATTAAATCTTCAAACGAGCCCGGTCCTATGAGCTATAAGCACAATAATCTTATGGCAATGCGCCAAAATTACTGGAATGACCAGGTTTCCGGTCAGGTGCAGCAAGAAAAGGTATTTTTGCAGTCAACTTTAATCCAGCATGGTGTATTTAGCAGTGCCACACTGGACGATGCCAAATATCTGTTTTTTGGTTTGCCAAGTATTGTGATTGTAAAAGGCTATGCTTTGGGCTTTATGCACGACAGTGTCCAGCACCTGATTCATCAACATATTCAAACAAATAAACAACAGTTACAACAACGATCTGAATTAAAAATCCAATTTCAAATGGCATAATGCCCTGTCTAAACTGATACAGGCTGGTGAATAAATGAAAGCTTGCCTAGCTTTTACTATGAATTCAGCGGCTTAAACTTTTTTAATACGTGCAGAAGCGCTAATATCCCCTACAATGATTTATTCTGCTTCATGCTGATGATGAAAGGATTGAGTTTACATGTCAGATCAGAACGATAAGCTTAAACAACTGAAAACCTCCTCTATGGATCGACGCTTATCGATCGCAAAGGCATCCTTGCTGGCAGGCACGCGTTGGGCGGCTTCCAGTGCAGGCTCCATATTTTCGAGTGAAGAAGAAAAAGAAAAGAAACGTAAAAAAGCCATGAAAGAGCAGGCGGATTATCTGGTTGCAGAAATTGGTAAGCTCAAAGGTTCAATCGTTAAAATCGGCCAGATGATGGCGCTGTATGGCGAACACTTTTTGCCAGAAGAAGTCACACAGGCTTTAAATACGCTCAACAACCAGACCGTGGCACTGGCTTGGCCAGCGATCAAGACACAATTACAGCAGCAGCTCGGTGCAAAGCTGAATGATCTCACCATTGATCATGAGCCTTTGGGCACTGCATCTTTAGCCCAAGTCCATCGCGCTACCCGCAAATCTGATGGCATGGAACTGGTCTTAAAAATTCAGTATCCCGGTGTGGCAGAAGCCATTGATTCAGATATGAGCCTGTTTAAAAACATGCTCAAACTGACGCGTCTGGTGCCGCAAACCCGCGAGTTCGACCAGTGGTTCGATGAAGTCCGTGAGATGATGCATCGTGAAGTGGACTATCAGATTGAAGCAGATACCACACGGCGTTTTGCGGCACGTTTAAAAGACGATCCGCGCTATATCGTGCCGACGATTATTGATGAGTATTGCTCTGATCGCGTGCTGTGCATGACTTTCGAACGCGGTGTACCGATCAATAGCCCAGTAATGTTGTCTCTGCCACAAGAACGCCGCAACCAGTTGGGTGAAGCATCGTTAGAAATTGCCGTACGTGAAATTTTTGAATGGGGTGAAATGCAGACCGATCCGAACTTTGGGAATTATCTGGTTCGTCTGGGCAATGGCGAAGATATTCCTGACAAGATTGTCCTGCTCGACTTTGGTGCCATCCGTCAGTTTGACCAGCATTTGCTCAGCGTCGCGCGTAATCTGATTCAGGCCGGTTATCATCACGACTCAGATATGATGGTCAAAGCCATGACCGGTTATGAGTTTTTTGATTCAATTCCGCAAAGCATCAAGCCAGATATGGCCAAGGTCTTTTTACTGGCCACTGAGGCTTTTAGCTCACCATTGAATAATCAGGAGCTGCCAGCTAATGTGATGGATCAACATAATCGTTATGACTGGAAAAAAAGCCAATTGCATAGCCGTGTCATGCAACAGGCTTCAAGATCTATGGCTTCACGTTATTTCAGTGTTCCACCCAAGGAATTTATGTTTATTAGCCGTAAATTCATCGGTGCATATACCTTTATGACCGTGATTGATGCCAAAACCAATGTGCGTGCCATGATCAAAAATCACCTTTGATACCCCAATAGACGCTACATAGAAACCCGGATGATTTTGTCATCCGGGTCAATTTTTATTCAAAAATAATTTTCTCTTTTCTTGTTTTTAATTATATTTTCATAAACTTAGCTTACCATCTATTAACTTTTAATAACTTAAAAATTGTCAATCATTCATGTCAGCGATGACATGGTTTTTTCTTGGCGTGCATGTCAGCATGAATAAAATAACGTGACAACACCCATAGGATAATCAAAATGAATAATATGGTGAACAAAGCTCAAGGATTTGGCTTGTCCATGCTGACCAAAATTGCGGGTAGCGAAATATTAGATCAATTAAAGCTGCGTAAATTTATAGAAAAATCCCTGTATCAAAGTTCCAAAGCAGGATTTAAAACCCTGAGTCAAACCCAGAAAATCCTGAAATCTGGCCAGAACATTCAAAAACAGCGTCTCCCCCCTCAATCTAAAGCACTGTTTGATCTAAACCTGTCTGTAGAACAGCAACTGACCTGCGATGCGATGCAGAAATTTGCTCAAGAGGTACTTTATCCATTGGCGCATGCTGCCGATCAGCAGGAAATATTTCCGTATGAACTGTGGCAATATAACACCGATCTCGGTCTGAATTTCTATGCCTTGCCCGAAGCTTTAGGGGGTATCGCCTGCGAACAGAATATTGTCAGTAATATTTTAATTGCACAACATTTGGCTCGCGGGGATTTCAGTTTGACTGCCGGTTTACTGTCTAGCTTTAGTGTGATCAATGCCATTACCCGCTGGGGTTCAGAGCAGATTCAGGCAAAATATCTTGGTGCTTTCGCAGAAAATCCAGAGCTGAAAGCAAGCTTTGCGGTACAGGAAGAAACCGCCGCATTTAATCCGTATCAACTAAAAACTCAAGCGATTGCTCATCAGGCGCATTATCTGATTAGCGGTGAAAAGACCTTGGTCATGCTCGGAGAAAATGCGGATCTTTATCTGGTCAGTGCCGATCTAGACGGAACACCTGAGGTCTTTGTGGTACAACGTGACCATAGCATTACTGCAAAAAAATCCCCTGCCATGGGTCTAAAAGCAACTGAAAGCGTCACACTTCAATTTAAAAATACACCAGCGCAGCGTTTGGGTGATGATGATTTCGATTATCATACTTTCGTTGATTTAGGCAATTTGATGTGGTGTGCCATGGCCGTCGGCACTTGTGAAGCCGTGAAAAAATACTGCATACAATATGCCAATGAACGGACTGCTTTCGGTGAACCTATTTCCCATCGTCAGAGTGTCGCTTTTATGATTGCCGATATGGCGATTGAAATTGATGCCATGCAGATGCTGATTTTCAATGCTGCCAGTCTGGCTGAATCCGGCCAACCTTTTCATCGTGAAGCTTATCTGGCACGTTTACTCTGCGCAGAAAAATCCATGAAAATCGGTACAGATGGCGTACAGATTTTGGGTGGTCATGGCTTTACCAAAGAACATCCGGTCGAACGCTGGTATCGAGACCTCAGAGCCACTGCGATTGTTCACTCTGGCCTACATGCCTGATCGGAGAATAAAGAGAACTATCATGAATCTACAAAATCCAAAAAAATTCAGACTCCTGATTGATCAAGCGCACGAAGTTGCACTCAATGTACTCCGCCCTATTTCGCGTAAATATGATAAGGCTGAACACACTTATCCTAAAGAGCTGGATATGCTGGCCTCCATCGTAGATGGCATGAATCAAGGCAGTGAAGGTATGAATGCGGGCGCAGCAGTGAATAAACGGGGCGAGACTGACAGCAGCAATAAAAATGGTATTAATATGTCTACTGCCCTGAGTATTATTGAAATGTGCTATGGCGATACGGGTTTATTGCTGTCTATGCCACGTCAAGGTTTAGGAAATTCAGCTATTGCAGCGGTGGCAAATGAAGAACAGCGACAACGTTTTCATGGGACTTGGGCAGCCATGGCGATTACCGAACCTGGTTTCGGCTCAGATTCCGCTGCAATTCGCACCACTGCGACCAAAGATGGTGATGACTATATTTTAAATGGTGAGAAGATTTTTGTGACCTCTGGGGAACGTGCCGATGCGGTTGTGGTCTGGGCAACATTAGATAAAAAACTGGGACGATCGGCAATTAAATCATTTGTGGTGACCAAAGGTACGCCCGGAATGAAGGTTGAACGACTGGAACATAAGTTAGGAATTAAAGCTTCGGATACTGCCACGATTCGCCTGATCAATTGTCGAATACCTGCGGCAAACTTGCTCGGTCATGCAGAAATCGATGTTGCAAAGGGCTTTGCCGGTGTAATGGAAACCTTTGATAATACTCGGCCATTGGTCGCTGCCATGGCAATTGGCTGTGCCAAAGCCTCGCTGGAACGTATCAAGGAAATTTTTAAGGATCAACTGGATTCCAGTTATGCCACGCCCTATTTACAAAGCTCCAATATCGCTGCACAAATATATCGCATGGAAGCAGAATGGGAAGCTGCACGCTTGCTGATGCTCAAAGCGGCGTGGATGGCAGATAATCATAAACCGAATTCACGTGAAGCATCTATTGCAAAGGCCAAAGCTGGACGTATGGGGAATGAAATCGCCTTAAAATGTGTAGAATTGGCAGCTGCGGTAGGCTATAACGAAACTGAACTGTTAGAAAAATGGGCACGTGATTCCAAGATTCTGGATATTTTTGAAGGTACCCAGCAGATTCAGCAACTGATTATCGCCCGACGCGAACTGGGTAAATCTTCGAGTGAGCTAAAATAAAACTTTATCGAAGGAAAATTGAACGAAAAAGATGGCTTTTTTAAAGTTTTCGGACTATAAAAATTCCATCTTCTTTTATGTCATGTGCTATGTATTCTATTCGTCCCATTCAGCCTCAAGATAATGCTCAAATTGCCAAGATTATTCGTGACGTTTCCATGGAGTTTGGTCTGGCAGCGGAGTCCGGTTTCGCTGTAGGTGATTCAATCCTGGATCACCTGTATGACGTATATCAACAGCCAAATTCTGCCTATTGGGTCATTGTTGATGAACAGGATCAGGTCTATGGCGGTGGTGGTATTGCTCCACTACAAGGTGATCACAATATTTTAGAAATACAGAAAATGTATTTCCTACCAGCCATTCGTAGATATGGCTTTGCAAAACAGATTTTGAATTTGGCCTTTGATTTTGCCCGACAACATAAATTTGAACGGATTTATCTCGAGACTACCAAAAATCTTTGGCAAGCGGTGAAGCTGTACGAGAACTTAGGTTTTGAGCATCTGGATCGGCCTGAAGGCGACACTGGCCATAGTCAAGCCTGTGAAGTCTGGATGCTTAAAAACCTAGCCTAATCGATGTCGATCCTCATCTTATCCATAACACCAAGAAAAGCCTTAAATAAATATCTATTCCAACCGGCTTTTCTTTGATCATCTCTTCATAAATCATCCATGATTCAAGTAGATCTACTTTGACTTTGTAAACAAATCATATAATTTCTTGACGATTTTTATACATCTTCCTAAGATCAGTTTAATTTTAAAAATACATGGAAGCTGAAAGTTGTTAGGCAAATTTTCTGTTAGAAAAAACTTATTATTACCAGTATTCAATAGCACAATTTTTAAAATTGGGCTGCTTGGTCTAAGTACCGTGTTATTTAGTGCCTGTTCTTCTCTCGGCGGCAATTCTTTAGAAAAACGTTCTGCTCAACTGTCTAAAGGAATTCAGACAGCCTACGGTGTTCCAGCAACCACAGCAACTCGCGTTTCACCTTTGATTATTCAGAATGCAGAAAAAAATCGTCTGGATCCATTACTTGTAGCAGCCGTAATTCGTCAGGAGTCAACTTATCGTAGCCAGGTGGCTTCACATGCTGGAGCTGTTGGCCTCATGCAAATTATGCCAAGATATTGGCAAGCGACTTGTGGTGATGATTTATATAATGAAGCTATAAATATTTCATGTGGTAGCCATATTCTTTCTCGTTATCATGAATCCAGTGGTAGCTTAGAAAAAGCACTGGGCTATTATAATGTAGGTCCGACTGCCTATGAGAAAAACCGTAAAATGCGTAAGCAAGGCAAACGTTATGCACAACAAGTGAAACAGCATAAAAAAGATCTGAAGAATGTAATTTAATTTATCTTTAACATAATGCTTGAATCAGTTTAAAACTCCTGAAATTAAACTGATTCATCTTTTATCGGCTATATTGATTCGGCTTTGTTGTATAAAGGTTTGAAAGGCTGAACTCCTCTAAGTAATCCAAATTTAAGAGACAACTTGGGTATGCGGGCGACCTAATTCTGTGAATTTATTCAAAACCGCTACGCGTGCGTGGATCT